>JAPPMC010000018.1 GCA_028819235.1 Bryobacterales bacterium | reverse complement strand
GACGGCGGCAAGCGCCCTACCGCCGAGCCACCAATACCGCGAAGCGGTTTAGTCCTTCGAGTGTTATGTGGGGCATTACATAACACTCGCAGCGCCATGTCATATTCCACTTTGGACTGGAACTCGACAAGGATCAGCACGCGCAGCCACTCGGGGGCAGCCTGCTTCGCGGCGCGGACCTTGAGGCGCCACGCAATGTCCTGGTAGCCGGCCTGCAGCCAAGCATCGACGGTCTCGGTCGGGAGCGGTTCCAGGGTGGAGAAGTCCATGCGCTGCAGCCACTGCCGGCCTTGCTTCATGTTGGAGAGCACGAAGCGGACCAAGTGCTCCACGGGCTCTTTGCACTGGAAGACAGCCTTGGACGAACGGTCCCGATTGAGCCGGGCAAGCTTGGGCGCGACGGCCGCTTCGGGCTGACCCGACGATGAGACAGGGTTTTGCTCTTGTTTTCGATCTCCGTCACTCACCAGAGTGCCAGAATTCCCTTTCATGACTTAATTATACGATATATCATGCTTTTTCATGTGCTCTGTATTTCCATATCTTGACCCATCGCCGTCGGACAGCGAAGCAGTCCGGCCGCGGGCTGGACACGACCGCCCGCCGCCGCAGCAAGCTCCACCTGCCCTTCGGCCGCCACCTCAGGGTCGATCCGCGACTTCGTTGCAAGTCTCCCGCTCCTCGTCCTTCAGACGGACGGTGAACCTCTGCATGGTTCCGTTCCAAGACCGAGCGAGCCCCCAAGACTCCGACCTGAAGCATCCGCAATCTCATGGTTGACACGGGACTAGTTGTCACTTGCTCAACTACTCTTGGTAGTCCGGGCAACGCAAGCAATCGTGCTCGGGACCAGCTGGGACGGCTGATCATCCGGGCATGGCGTCGCGGCCGGGTGGCCGGTCGCCAAGGCAGGCTAGCCGAAGGAAGCGGGGTACATGGCCTACGTATCGGGTAGACTCCGCATGGTGCTCGGCGCTCGGCGATGACAGCTCTCGACTACGCGGTGCTGGTGATCTACCTTGCCGGCGTCCTTTGGGTTGGAGGGCGGCTCGGTAGTGGCCAGAAGTCACTGAAGGGCTTCTTTCTGGGCGGAAGGACGATTCCTTGGTGGGCGGCTGCCTGCTCAGGAATCGCCACCATGGTGAGCGCGATCGGCTTCATCGGAGCGCCCAGCCAAGCCTTTGCTTCAGACTGGACGTACCTGCAGGCGCGGCTTGCGTGGCCTGTCGCCATCTTTGTGGCCTGCGCTCTCTTCATCCCATTCTTTCACCGACTTGAGGTCTTCACGGCCTACGAGTACCTCGAGCGGCGGTTCGACAGCAGAACGCGCCTTGTCGCCGCCGGAGTGTTCCTCCTGCTGAAGTGCGGATACACGGCGGTGGCCATCTACGCCCCGGCGCTCGTCGTCTCCGAGATGACAGGCCTACCTGCTGCTTGGGTGTGCCTCGGAATCGGCGGCCTTACCACCGCCTACACCTGCGTGGGCGGGATGCGGGCTGTCATCTGGACGGACACGCTGCAGTTCCTCGTGCTCTTGGGAGGGCTCCTAGCCGCCCTCTACTACGCAGTGGGCAGCGTCGACGGCGGCTTCGCTGCCATCGTTGCCGAGGGCAGCGCGGCGGAGAAGTTTCGGTTCTTGGACTGGTCGTCAAGCCTGGAGACCGAGTTCACGGCCTGGGGCGGCCTTATCGGCGGGACATTCTTCCTTCTGAGCCAGTATGTTGTGGACCAGGCCGAACTGCAGAGGTTTCTCACGACAGCGTCCGTGCGCGGGAGCCGCCGGGCCTTGGTCTCCACAATGGTGTTCACATCGATCTACGGGCTGGTCGTCTTCTTCATTGGCACGGCGCTATATGTGCATTACTCGCACGAGCCAAGCCAGGCCGCCTTTGCGATGGACCCGGATCGCGTGTTCCCAATGTTCATCCTTGAGAACATGCCCACCGGGCTGCGCGGGCTGCTGCTAGCGGGCATATTCGCAGCCGCGATGTCGACGGTCAGCTCCATCCTAAACTCGCTGGCGACGGTCACCGTGCGCGACATGCTCGAGCCGCTGGCACGGACCACTGGCTCCGTTCGGTTGGCAAGGTGGGCGACCTTGGCGTTCGGTTGCCTGACCACGGCGCTGTCG
Organism: Bryobacterales bacterium; assembly: GCA_028819235.1. GTDB lineage: Bacteria > Acidobacteriota > Terriglobia > Bryobacterales > UBA6623 > VXMF01. Next base: position 20,804 of record JAPPMC010000018.1, on the reverse strand, counting down.
CTGCGAGCCGACTTCTTCGGGACCGTCCTGATCGCCCAAGGGAAGATCAGGAACTTCTTTGGGGGAAGTTTGGTGGGCGTCTTCCTGCTAGGGCTGCTTAGCCCGCGCGCGAACGCGTCCGGGGCGTTCTGGAGCATTCTGGTCTCGTTCTCGGCGACCGCTCTGCTCGCGACCGCGACGGATGTCTCTTGGATGTGGTACAGCGTATTCTCGGCCGCTGTATCCTATGCGGTTGGGATCGCGATCAGCCAGTCGTCAGAGGCGCCCAGCCGCGACGAATTGGACGGGCTGGTCTGGAGGCAGCGCAATGGATGATCACCGGATCGCGAGCGATGTTCGCCTATCAAAATACAACCCGCTCCCGCGCATACTCTATTTCGACGATTTCGACGAAGGCATGAACGGATGGTGCGAACTGGTGGGGAACCACACCGGGAACCTAGACCAGATTCGTCCGATCGCCAAGGACTTCAGGCCGCCCCAGCTAAGCAGCTGCACGTTCTTCGACATTGGTACGCACGGCTCGGTTGACGGGACTTACTCCTTGAAGCTCGCAACCCGGCCGTTGCAGAACCACTCGGCCGTTGCCATCAAGCGCATGACCTACGCGGCGCGTGGGCGGGTGCAGTTCGAGGCGTACATCTCGTTCAAGGCGGAGATTGCCAGCGCCAATGCGTCCGGCTGGGACGGGAATGCGGCTCCCTCCGAGCGGCACTTCGGAGACTTCACTTTTTCGAACGACATATGCGTGGGCGAGTCTGGGCCCCGCTGGCATGGGGTCGTCCGTTACCGAAACGCCGATCCCGACGGGAATCTGGTGCAGCGCTGGGTCCGGCCGACGTCCCTCGAGCCCACGACGAAGATGGAGCGGCTGGGCCTGGTGCCGGCGCATCCTCGGCAGGACTTCTTCTCCTTCCGGCCGGAGGACTGGGCCGAGCTTCCGGGCGGGCGCCAGCCGCTATGCTTCAACGAGACCGCCTCAAAGGTCAACTGGCACTACGTTCGCTGGCTCTTCGACACGGAGAGCCTACGGTCTCTGGAGTTCCAGTGCAACGACTTGCTCATGGATCTCTCGGATGTGCCTTCCCTCATCCACGACGAGGAGTACTACGGGATCGCGAATCTGCTCAACGTGTACTTTGCCGTACGCACCCACGTGAACGTCCGCAACTTCCTGTATGTCGACTCGGCCCTGTTATCGGTGGATTGGTAGTGCTTAGAAGATCGTTCACCGCAGTATTGGAGAAGGGTGTCACCTTCGACGCAGACTTCGAGACGGAGCCCTACGAGGCCGGCTGGGCGCGTGAGGCAAGGTGGTTTGTGCAGGTACTGCAGGCCGACCGCGGTTCAGGCCTCGTTGCGGTCCCGCAGATCTCGCCAGATGGAGCAGCATGGTGCGACGAGGGTTCCGGCCGCATGAGTCTCGTGGGCTCTGGAATGGTCTCGGCAGGCCTGTTCGGCTTTGGATCGTGGCTCCGACTGAGGGTCCAGCTGACGGGAACCCGGGGCCCCGTGACCGTCTTGATCCACTTGGCGCTCAAGGAGTGAGTGCGGGGCCGTCAGGCCGTGGCGCCCTGCGGAGGCTCGAGGACCTGCCCGCTGGCGACCAGTCTGGGGGCCAGTTTCGGGTAGCGCACTCCCTGCACGCCGGTTTGCTCCTCCAAGGCAAGGTCCGCAGCGATGGCCGCGCTCTGGCCCAGGATCATGAACACTGGTTCCATCCGCGTCGAGCCGTACGCTACATGCGTCGCCGAAATGGCGAAGGTGACTAGGAGGTTCGTTGCCTCAGAGGCGCTGGGGACGATGGCACCGTACGGGATCGGGTACGGGCGTGGCACACGACCCCCTCCCTTCCCCTCGCGCCAGACCATTCCGTCTCGAACTACCCGCCGGATCTCGTGCAGATCAATGCTGTAGCTTCCTAGTCCGACAGGTTCAGGGCCGTCCTGCTCACCTTGGCAGTGACCCTGTGTGAGGACGAAGTCCGAGACCATCCGACGACCCTCGCGTACATAGATCTGATGTGGCCAGCCACCCGTTTCCGGAAACTCGTCGCGACAAAGGCCGAATTCCCCCATTTGTCTCCGGACCTTTGGCGGGACTCGCTCGTCGGTGGCGAGGAAGTGTAGCAATCCCCGGTGGTAGCTCTCGTGCTCGGCCGCGATCGACCGCCGCTGCGAAGCCGCGGCCAGCGGCCAGTCCCAGCTGGCGCCCGGCAGGTTGCCGCCGAACGTCGCGGTGTTGAAGTCGTATTTTCCGCCCGGTATCGGGTCGTGCTTCGAAAACCAACGCAGGTCCATGTCGTCGCCCGCGGCAACGCACTCGCGGATGAATCGCGCCACGAGCTCGTACAGGCCCGGGTCGTAGTCCGCCGGGCGCTTCAGGGGCAGCCGGTTTGCCGGATCCCGGGTCAGACACAGTCGGTAGCAGTAGGCCTGTACGCCAGGAGCGGCCGCACCTTGCGGTCCAACCTCGCGACCATCGACTAGCGGCAAGAGTCCCGACTGCGGACTGCCCTCGGTGACATACGGATCCAGAGGCAAATCCCGATCCCAGAGACCCTTTCCGTCGTGCCGGCGGCCGTTGGGGCCTGCCACCCCCCATTCCACGGTGGGCTGGTAGCGCTGGGAGAACATTACGCCGTTGAGGGTTTCTCCGTGCGCATCATTGGATTCGCGAGAGACGGTGTGGCGCACCCCTGCCAGCGCCATGAGGTCGCCCTCGTAGGTGGCGTCGATGAACATAGCGGCCCGAACCCGCAGCCCCGTCGAGGTGAAAGCCTCCTCGATGCGCGGACCGGCCTTCCGGACTCGGAGGATCCGGTGGTCCCGGAAGACCGGCACTCCAGATTCCCGCACCAGCTGCTCGAAGAGTCGCTCGGCTTGGCTGGGCTCCACCGCGAATGCGCCGCCAGTCGGGACGCCGCGTATCTTGCGTGTCCATGGAAGCTCCAGGCCGTATTGCCCAGCTAGACGCGTGAAGTATTCCCGCGCCACGCCGCCGACCGTCATTGGATTACCGATGTCGATGGCGCTGAGGCCACCTGCGGTCATGCCGCCGAGGTGCCGCCCGGCCTCGACGAGTACAACGTTTCGGCCTAGGCGAGCGCACGTGACGGCCGCGGCCACGCCCCCAGACGTGCCGCCGTAGACGCAGATGTCCGCCTCGACCGAGGCCGGGCCGGGACAAGCGGACGCGGCTAAGCCAGACGCGACGGCGAGGAATTCCCTGCGATGGGTGCGGGTGGGTCCGCGAAGCTGGTCGGAGGTGCTTGAGTCGTAACGAGGTAGGCCTGGCATGGCGGCTTGGGAACTGTCCATCCTGACCACTAGGGAGGGGCCTGTCAAATGGCGGACGGACTCCTCGCGCTGTAACCGCTGCTTCACTGTGGCACGGCGTTCTCCACCGTTCCGTCCGTGAGCGCTCCCATTGCCGGGTCCACATATAGGGGCGCTGTCTTGGTGGAGGCTCGACAGGTGGAGGTGTGAGACCAGAGCGTGGCCAACGGTGCGACGAATGGGCAGGGAGGGGGACTGGGAGGCCGCGTTAGCAAGTGAGAGACGGGCCAGAGTGATCGCCCACTCCACGGAGTTCCGGGAACAGGTCGTGCAGGTTGCGGGAACGGCCAATCGTGGCTTGGTTTTCGCCGGCGGTGTGGGTCTTGGGCTCGACGGTGAAGGGGCGTTTGCCGTGGCAGATTCCGTTTGAGGAGAGACGAGAGGATTCTACGGGAGGTCGTGTTGCCTCCCGCCCAGACGCCGGACCCGCGGGTGGCACGCCCCGGCGTTATCAGCGAGGCTGGTGACTAGTCCAAGACTGGATGTCCCGGCGAAGCAGCGCCTCCAGATCAGTTCGACCCTCCTGTCGCGCCCGGTCCAGAGCGCTCTTGGCGGTGCGAACCGCCTCAGGAAGCTCCCCCGCAATTGCTTGGGCGGTGGCAAGGCCGTATAGGGCCTGCAACGTGTGCTCGCCTGGGGTCGCCAGGCTCGCCTGGAACAGCGGGATGGCCTCGCCGGTCTCGCCGCGATGCAACACGAGCCTGCCGAGCCGGAAGTTTGCGCCAGGATGGCTGGGCTCGAGGTCGAGGATCGAGCGATAGCGGGCTTCGGCCTCGGCTTCATCCCCTAGCAGTTCGCGGACGTACCCGAGGTTCATCTGGCCCTCGGCATTCAGCGGGTTGATCTCGAGGGCTGCCTCGAAAGCTCCGGCCGCTTCGGCGTGCTGGCCACGCAGGGCGAGTGCAACTCCGTGGTTGAAGTGAACGTCCTCGGATCGTGGGTCGAGTGCAATGGCCTCATGAAAGTGCCGCTCTGCCTCCGCAAACCTCTCCAGCCTGGTGTAGACAAGGATCAGGTTCGAGTGTGCACCGAGAGCGACGGCAGGGTCTTTGACTGCCTCCAAGAACTCGTCCTCCGCCTCTTCCAGGCGGTTTGCGGCGGTCAGTTCAACCCCCCTGCGCATGTGTCCGAAGCCCCCGCTGAGCTCGAGCACTTCCGCCAACAGCGGATCTTCCACAGGCGGGGCGCCCGCAGGGCTGCGCCGATACATCTCTAGGTGGGATTCTGCTTTGCCTGCTAGGCCAGCTGTCTGATAGGCCTGAGCCAGAGCGTAGTGCGCCGCGCCGAACCCGGGGAAGAGCTGGCAGGCTTCTTCCAAATGCTCCACGGCGGGGCCAGTCTCTCCCAGGGCTAGCAGTGCACGTCCAATTCCAAACAGGGCCGACGCCCTTGCATCGCCGATCTCGAGCAGCGCCCGGTAGGCATTCAGCGCACCTCCCGCGTTCCCGCTCTCAAGCAGAGAATGCGCGTGCCCGAGCCGGGCCGGGGCATAGCCCGGATCGATTGCAAGCGCCCGTTCGTACCACTCCGCAGCGTCTTCAAGCTGGCCCGCACTGGCCTGCGCCGCGGCCAAGTAGTAGTGCCAACGATGCGATCCCGGGGCTAGGTGGACGGCCCTCTCGAAGCACTGGCGAGCCTCATCGAACCTGAGGTTCGCGTGCAGGTGCATACCCAGTCGACCCGTAGCCTCGGCGCTGGTCGGATCTTCCCCGACCATCCTGCGGGCTTGTGCCAAGCGGCTTCTCGCTGGCTCGGGAACGCCCTCTAGGGAAAGTACCGGTAGGGCCGGAAGTCCTTCCGAAGCCGTCCTCTCGCCTTCACAGCCCGCTAGGGCGAAGAAAGACGACATCGCCAAGACCTGCAGGGCCAGGGCTGGGCTCCGGGCCCGATGCCATGCGGATTCTGTCGCTGCCATCCCTGCAACAGCCTACTGGGCGGGCGCCTCCCGCGCCCAGCGACTGTGCTCGCTTGCCTCGCGATGGCGACCGGTCGCTGCGAGCAGCGCTGCCAGATTCGCTCTGGCAAGGCGATAGTCGGGCCGCAGCCGGACGGCCTCTCGGAACTCCCGCTCCGCGCCTAGGGGATCTCCCAACTCGTACAGAGCGCTGGCCAACGCATTGTGGGAGTCCGGCGAGTCCGGCTCGAGGTCGCAAGCTGTGCGAAGTGCCACGGCAGCTTCGCCCGGCCGTCCGGCTTGCAGTCTCACCAAGCCGAGGTTGTGAAACGTCCGAGAGTCACCATTGGACGCCTCGGCGGCGTGCAACAGGACCCGTTCGGCTTCAGCCACACGTCCGACGGCAGCGAGCGCCACTCCGTAGGAGCGCTGCGCGGGAAGGAACGCTGGGTCCTGCGCGAGTGCCCTCTGGTACCACGCAACGGCTTCGGCCGACGCTCCGGCCCGGCGCAGCGCCTCCGCGAGTTCAAACGCATAGCGGGCGAACCACGGGTCACGGCCATCGAGCAGCTGGGCCAAGCGGCGCGCTCCTCTTGCAAGGTTCGCCCCGGCGCGTACCTGCGCCACAGCGAGATCCAACTCGTCCCGAGCCGTAATGGGTAGGCCCGGCGGATAGTAAGGAACAACCTCGCCGGCATATGCGTGCTCGGGGGTCTCCGCACGTTCCTCGAGGGGCGAAAGCAGGTCTTCTCCCTCGCGTGTGCGCTGAATCATGTGGTCCGTCATGATTACGTGGACCACGTCCTCAGTGCGCCGCTGGGGCATGTGGCAGCCCACGCAGCTCCCGGATGCGGGATGGTCGCCTTGGAGGCTGAGGGCCCGCACACGGTCGGCGTGGCATCCTTGGCAGACGGCCCGGTACTGCGCACGCCTCCGACTCGGTTCGTCCCGAAGTGGACGGTGCGGATCATGGCAGTCGGTGCACTCTGGGCCGCCGGTCTCGCGATAGCACGCAGACTTCAGCAGCCGGTAGGCGGCGTGGGCGATCTCGAACTTGTCCTCCCAGCCGCTTCCCGGGGCATGGTCGAAATGGATGGCGTAGTCGCCCAAGGGCTCGCCAGGACGGAAAGAGTACACGCCTCGCCCTGCACGCTCGACGGCGTAGGGCAGCCTCGTGCTGGTTGACTGCAGGTGGCACTGCATGCAGATCTCGAGGCGCCGAGCTGGGCTCAAGCGGGCAGGGTTGACGACAGATGCCCGGATTGCCTCGATAGGCTGCGACCGAGAGGCGGCTTCCACGTGGCCCCGACCCGGACCGTGGCAGCGTTCGCAGTCGATCCCCTTCGGAATTTCACGGAACACGATCTTCTCAGCGTCGAACCTGTCCTTGCCCTGCTCGAAGCCGGGATAGGCGTTGTGGCAGAACATGCAGTCGTGCTGCACGCGCCGCCGGAAGCCATCGTGGTCCGGCCTGTCATAGCCTGGATTCATCGCCCAGAAGCCCCCACGATCGCTGTACCACGCCACCGGCAGTTGCAGAAGCTCGCCGGACTCCGTCAAGCTCAGGTACGTGCGCGCCTTGAGACCGGAGCCAAGCACGTAGTCGATCCGCCGCTCCACGACGTTGGTGACGTTCCCGTCGTCCCCGACCTGCCAGCGCCGCATGAAGTGCGAGCCATCCCGCCGGTACATTCGGTAGTTGCGTCTGGACGCCGCGTGCCAGTATTCGTTCTGCTCGTCGAAGTCAGCGATCTCGTTGGCCTCGTCGAGGCGGTCGAATGAACGCCCCATGCCTGCACGGGAGTACTGGTCGGCGATCACTGCGTGGCAGGTCGCACAGGCGCCGCCGCCCACATAGCCCTCGCTGCCACTGGGAGGCGGAGGGGCCCCGGTGGGCGCAGGGCCACTGTCGTTGCGCAGGACAAGTAGTGCCAGCAGTGCCGCAACGCTGAGCGCCCCGGCGAGCATCACAGAGCGGCGCAGCCGCCGCGGGCGGTCGCGACGGCGCTGAGGGGGGGGCCGAGAGCGCCTCGCACATCTCGCAGGCCGGTCGGGCATCCCTCGGAGCGCCACGATTGTGACACATCTCCGGCTCGACGGGCCGTCGGCGCGAGGCTTCCTAGCCGACCTGTTGCGACTTTCCGATTCCTGCGGCGATAACCTTCATGCCTCGGCGAACGTGGTGCCTCATTGCGCTCTCAGCGAGCGTTGGATCCCCCTCGCAGAGGGAGTGCGCAAGTGTTTCGTGCCAGTCCCAAGGAGGGTGGTCCTCGTCCTCGAGCCGCTTGACAATCGGCTGCCAAGCAAGGCGCGATGCGAGCCAACGCCAGAGCGTAAGCTGCCGCCTGACGATGTCCGCCAAAGCCGGCATCCCCGTGCACTCGACGATGAACGAGTGAAAGCCTTCGTGGAGTTCGGCGTATTCCAGCCTGTCAGGATCGGGTGAGCTGAACTCCCTGTCTACTCGGGCCGCCATGGTGCGCAGCTCGGCTTTCTGCAAGGGCGTCGCACCCGATGCGAAGAGGCGGGCAGCCTCACCTTCGAGGACTTCCCTGACGACCAAGTTGCCTCTGATGTCCAAGTCTCCTGGCGTGCACACTCGCGTTCCAACACGCGGCCTGCAGCGCACCAAACCTTCGTGCTCCAGCCTCTGGAGCGCCTCAGTCACCGGCGGCAGACTCATCCCAAGTTGCGTCGCCAAGCCCCTCCGCGTCAGCGGTTCGCCGAACGGCAGCTGGCCCTGAACGATGGCACTGCGCACTGCAACGTAGGCCCGGTCGGACAACTTTGGGCCCACTTGGGCCTGACTGGAATCCACACTAGCAATCAAGGAGTGCACTGCTCTCGGAGTATATCGTGGCACGACTGTCACTCTCCATGCGCTGAATCGCAAGCGACCCTCGGCGGTGTTTAGAGCGGCCTTTGTGTGCGACGGGCTTTCGATGCTGGAGCTGACCACCTTCGAGTGGTTGCGGTGCGAGTTGGTGCACGGCGCCGTGTCGAGAGCGTAGGACGTAGGCCAGTTGTGTTATCTCACAGTACCTTACATGGACAAACAATCGCTGTCTTTGATTCTCGGTCAGCCCAGCTTCGCTGGTGGCGGGACCAATGGCTGAGCGCGGCCAAGCGCGGTCTTGTGTTGCCCGTGGCAGCACTGGCGCAGGGCTTTCCCTTCCAGGTCCCCCGCAATCCCCTCGACAACGAGGCAGTGGATCTCTGCCGCACTTCAGGAGCGGTTCTTGCGTTGAAGGTGGCTGTTTACGCCGCTGAAGCATGCAGCGGCTGTGATGGGGCGACGGCTTTGGGCCGGTCGATCCGGGATCATGTGTGGACCGGAGAGGGACGATTCCCCGGGATCAGTGCGGCTGCGGGGCCTCCAGCCGCTGGATCAGGACACCCGGGCCTTGCGACAAGGCCTCGATGGTTGTCAGGTCTGGATGGGAAGCCAGTGCAATGAGCGAGTCCGGCTGCTGACTTCCCGCTCGCCCGGGTCGCCTAAGGGCTCTCCTGCGGAAAGGGGTTCGACGCTAAGGGTTTCGCCTCCTAGGACGAGCTTGGCCGGAAAGGTCTCGGATCTGCTGCTCCAGTATCTGGATTCTCTTCTCCGCGGCACTCGCCCGATCCTTGGCGGCCCTCGCTTCGTCCTTCGCGGCCCTCGCTTCGTCCCTTGCGGCGGTCAGCTGCTCCTTCGCGACCTTGGCCCGATCCTCTGCGACGCTCGCCCGATCCTCCGCAAGCCTCCGCCGACGCTCGGGTCCCTCCAGCGCACCGTCGAACTCTTCCCCTGTCTCCGGGTCGCGAATCACCAGCACCGTCGCCCCGTTCCGACTCTCGGCGCGCAGGTCCAATCCCAGCACCCTGCTCCGCAGGTACCCGACCCCGCCCGTGCCTTCGACCTCCTCCACCCAGCGATAGCGGTGCCCCTTGGCGCGGTAGCCTTCCAACGGCGCCTCCAGGATTGTCCCTTGCGGGTCGAGCCGCCAGTACTCGAGAACACCGATGCTGGCGTACTTCCGCGCTTTGTCCAGCGCGTCTCTGTCTGCGGTCGACGGCGACGCCACCTCCAGGACAAAGTCCGGGGCCTTGCGTTCCTCCCAAACCTTGTACGAGCTGCGCTCCCTCCCACGCTCCACGCCGAAGACCACCAGCACGTCCGGCTGCAGCCAAGTCTCCTCGTCTCCGTGCTCGAAGTACACCGCCAACTCCATGGCCACCAGCACATCGTCGCGCTTCCTGAAATGCTGCCGCAACGCCGTCCTGGCCTGCGCGACAGCGTCACCGTGCCAGAGGCTCTGCGCGATCCAGTGCCTGCCCGGGTACTCGAGCGCGTCGGGCTCGCTTGCCACCGCTCCGGCCACCGGCGCGGGCACTGCCGAGTATTGTGTCGAACCAGACGCCACTGCCAAGACACCGGAGCCAGCTTCGCGCCAGCGCCTTTCCACGCCAGCATACAGCCTAGGTGAGCAGGAGTCACACCATCGCAAGGGCAACGCCATCGCGACTCCCGGCAAGCCTCCGCCGAAACGCCCGGGCAGGCTCCCTCCAGCAGGCCTGCCTTGGTGGCAGCGGGACCAACGGTCAACAGCGGCCAGATGCGGTCCTCCGCTTCCCATGGCAGGACCCTGGCAATGCCTGCGACAGCGAGGGCGGCCCCGCATGCCGATCCCCGGGGCCGGTTCTTGGGCTGACGTTGACTGCTCAAGTGCGCCAGCCCTGTGGACCCGCCGTGATCAGGTGACGGCTTCGGGCCGATTCCGGACGATGCGTGGCCCGGAGCGAGCCGCTCGGGCAGGAATCCCGGACCTTGCAGCAAGGCCTTGATCCCGCTCACTTCCTTGCTCGCCGCCGGCAGCACACACTGTGCCGCGTCGCGAGTTTCCGCGCCCGCTGCTCGAAGCGGAACGCGCTTGGAGGGCCGGCGCACCGCGCGCGACCCCTCAGGCTCGTGCGAATGAACGTGTTCCCCGCGCAGCTGCGACACGCTGCTCGAACAGGCAGCCGACACCCTGCAGACAGTTCTCCTGTCGGACGCCTTCGTCAGGTGATCGGACCCGTGCCCTCCGCCGCCTGAGCTGCGATCAGATCCCGCACCCCCCGGCGCAAACTCCGCAGGCAGCAGTTCGGCCGAGCCCTGTGTTCCTCCGTAAGCCTGATGGTGTAATCACTTGGACCGCGGATGAACATCCTCTGGAGAACCTGCACGGGATTGAGTCCGCGGCTCTCTCGCCGGGGCGGACGCGAACAGCCTGGACACAAGCCGCACTTGCGCTGGGCGAGCTGGCGCTCAGGCGCGCTTGACCTCTTGGAACACGGCGTTGGGACTGAAGAGCTGGCGCAGTGCGGGTGCTCGCAACAGGTCTGGCCCGCAACAGGTTGGGCAGATCCCGGAGACAGTGCTCAACTCGCAGTTCACTGCGCCAAGGGATGCCGTCGTGCGGGTACAGCGCACCATGGATCGCCCGCACCTCATCCATTGCGGTGATATTGAGTTCGCGCATGAGGGACTTGATGTGCCCGAAGTCGCGCACCCGCCCAGCAGGCGAGAGTTGGTGGCACTCCCGGGCAGAATCGCAGTGGACGGGGCCGGGACTGGCGCTGTGCGGTGCGACAGCGACGGCATACCGCCGTGCAATGGCCCGTCCGCACAGCGCGCCAGCGGGACAGGGCCAGTCAGCCAGCTGGGCTTGTCGGCGGCCTTGCCGAGCACGGGGGGCCGCCGTCCCTTGACCGCGTGCGAGTGACTACGGATGACGAAGATTGCCGCCGTGCGGGGCTCAGACACTCTACCTGCGGCCAGGTCTGGCCCCGGAGCGTCCCAAAACCAAGAGCCACACGCCATCTGCGATAGGGCCTGACTCTCGCGACAACGCCTGCAGCCCCTTCGATGTTGGGAAGTGTGTATCCCGACCACTGGTGCACCTCGCCATAGCGATGTGTGTACCTCCTCGGTCGCAAGGGCTCGCCGTAGCAGGCACAAGCGGACCACGCAGCTGTCCTACAGCAGCGTGCGCTGGGACGGCCGGGACTGGCGCTAGCGGCCGCAGGACATCGGCGAGCGGGTGCCGAACGACCCGTCGTTGATCCGCGCTGGCGTGCAGGCCCCTACTTGGTGAGCCAAGTTGGCACAGGCGCAACAGCGCCCGCAAGGCGACTGAGGGGTGCAATGCGGGGTTGCGAGAGCAGCGCTGGAAACCCTCGTGGCGCCGCGGTGGACGGGGACCGGATGTCGGGTGGCTTCCGGAGCCTTGGAGTTACGAATTGACGAACGGATCTGCCGTGGGGCCGGTCGCCATTCAAGCATCCCCAGCAGGAGCGGCGGTCCAAGCCGGAGCAGAGAGCCCATGAGGGCCGGCGGGAGCTAGTCAGGAGCAGTGCTTGATTCGCTCAATTGCTGGCAATCCCGAGAGCTTCTCCGTGATGGGGGAATCACGACAGTCCAACTCCAGCTGAGCCCGAGCCTATGATCCTCCCAATCGGACCTAGGGCTATGTCGGCGTCACCGACTCCTCGGGGACGGGAGTATGGGCGGCCGACGATTGACATCGATAGGGTTGACACACCGCCAAGGGCCACGTAGGATATTACTGTTGATATATCACCGGGAGCGTGCTGGACACCTGTCTCGGTGCGCAAGGGATGCGAAGATGACTTTCTTGGGTAGCAGCAAAGGAAGGGTGCAATGAGGATCCATCGAGTCTTTTCGGCCATTGTGGCGCTAGCGTTCTTAGCAGCGCTGCCGTGTCAAGCGCAGATTGGCACTGCAACGATCATCGGAACGATCACCGACGCCACGGGGGGAACGATCATCGGAGCCGATGTCACAGTTCGCCAGGTGGAGACGAACACGACATTCAACACGATCTCCAACGAGGCTGGCGACTACCGTGTGCCCGCACTTTCCGTGGGGGAGTACGAAGTCTTGGCCGAGATGACCGGCTTCAAGAGGGGCGTCCGCAGCGGCATCCAGCTGCGTGTCGCCGATAACGCTCGAGTCGACTTCCAGCTGGAAGTGGGCGACCTTGTCGAGACCGTGGAGGTTGTGGGGGCGGCGCCGTTGGTCGAGAGTTCCAACGCGACCGTTGGCAAGGCGCTGGAGAACGAGCGGGTGACCAATCTTCCACTGAACGGTCGCAGTGCCCTGGCGCTGGTCGTGCTGACGCCCAACGTGCGGTTCTCATCGACCCAGCCGGCGGGATTCGCGGACCGGGGAGTGCTGGTGTCGGCGTTCAGCGTCAACGGCGGACCGGTCGGGCGGAATTACATCGCCATTGATGGAGCGACCAACATCAACAACCGCGGCGCAGACAACAATGTCAACCCGGCGGTCGACTCGATCCAAGAGTTCAAGGTGGAGAGCGGCACGATGTCCGCCGAGTACGGCTTCACGCTTGGCGGCGTCGTGAACATGGTGACCAAGTCCGGCACGAACGAGCTGCACGGCACGGCCTACTGGCACATGCGCAATGACGCTCTCGATGCCCGAAACACCTTCTCGGCAGTCAAGCCACCGATCCGCTACAACCAGTACGGTGGGTCGATCGGCGGCCCGGTGGTGAAGAACAAGACATTCTTCTTCTACAACTACGAGCAGTACAACCTCCGCCTGAGCTACACAGCGATCGGCACGACGCCGACCGACGAGCAGTGGGCGGGCAACCTTTCGAACTTGGCCAACCGCAACGGCAGGCCGATCCCGGTCTTTGACCCCCTCACAACAAGAGAGAACCCGGACGGCGGAGGGTTCTTGCGCGACCAATTCCCGGGCAATGTCATCCCGACCGACCGCCTCGACCCGGTGGCGTTGGCGTATCGGCAGTATTACCCGAAGCCCAACGTGCCCCCGAGCGATGCCGCGAACACCAACAACGTGCGGCTCAATCTGGGTTCTCGCACGGACGCGAAACAGATGACCGGCAAGGGCGACCACAGCTTTTCTGACAACAACCGGTTCTCAGTCCGGTACATCCTGTGGGACCACGAGCAGAACAGGGCATCGACGGGCAACGGGTATTTCCCGGACCTGGTCGGGCGCGTTCGAAACGACGACTACGCCAACCACAACGGCGCGATCACCGACACCCACTTCTTTGGTGCCACCAAGATCAACAGCTTCAAGGCCAGCATTGCCCGCCAGTTCTTCCCGTTCATCCCCGGCAGCGTCGGGACGAGCCCAGCCAGCAGTCTCGGGTACCCCTCGACGGTTCCGGACATAACCTTCCCGCGGGTCAATTTCTCAGGTGTGCCGAACATGCAGCGGTTTCCCGCGGGCTTCGGCACCATCAACGGCTTCTTGGCCTTTCATACGCTCCAGGTGCAGGACAGCTTCACCTTGATCAAGGGCAACCACACGCTCAAGTTCGGCGTCGAGTTCCGGGACAACCTCTACAGCCTCAACGGCTGCTTCGCCTGTTCGGGCAACATGTCCTTCAATACCCGCCTGACGGGGAATCCGCAGCAGCTGGGGGGCACGGGATCGGGGTTCGCCAGCTTCCTTGTCGGAGCGGCTGCCGGCGCGTCGGTGGACGACAATGTCGGGGTCTCGTACAAGAACTTTTCCCAGGCATTCTTTGTCCAGGACGACTGGAAGGTCAGCCCTCGCCTGACACTCAACCTTGGTCTGCGCTACGACTACCAGCAATGGCCTGGAGAGCGCAACAACGGCATCAGCAACCTGAACGTCAACGCCACCAACACCGACAACGGTTTGCAGGGCCGACTGGAGTTTGCGGGGATCGACTTCGAGCGCACGTTGCACGCTGCGGACTTCAACGACTTTGGCCCGCGAATAGGACTGGCACTGGACCTGCTCGGCAATGGACGCACAGTCCTGCGCGGTGGATACGGCATGTACTACAGCCTGCAGGGAACGGTCAGGGGCAACCGCTTCGCCGCGCTTGGCTATCGCGGCAATCGGACCAACTACCTTCCTCCCGGGGGCAATTCGGACCTCCCAGCGTTCTACCTGCGGGACGGCTTTCCCTTCGCCCCGCTGAAGCCTCTCGGAAACAAGATCGGGCAGAGCGCGTTCCAGAGCGGCAACCACACCACCATGGAGTGGGAGACTCGGACCCCCTACTCCCAGCAGTTCACCTTCACCCTGCAGCAGCAGCTCCCGGGCGAGATGCTGTTTGAAGCTGGCTACGTGGGCAACAAAGGGAGCAAGATTGACTCTGGCAACTATGACTACAACCAGCTTGACCCTGCACACCTCTCGCTGGGCAGGGGGCTACAGGACCGCGTAGCTAACCCCTACGAGGGCATCGTTTCCGGCGCTTTCGGAGGGCCTGTGATCCAGCGCCGTCAACTGCTGCGGCCGCTGCCCTACTACAACCGGATCAACGTGCAGCGGCCGCACATGGGAAGCTCGATCTACCACGGCTTCCTAGCCAACCTAGAGAAGCGCTACTCCAACGGGGTTGCCTTCCTGGCCTCGTACACGTTCGGGAAAATGATCAGCGGCAACATCGAGGGTTTCGGCTTCGCGGGGTCCGAGCAGGTAAATGTCCTAGGGTTGCAGAACGGGAAATTCGACCGCCGCAGAGAGCGTTCGATCCATTCGACGGACTCGGCCAGGCGGTTCGTGTTCAGCGGGATCTACGAACTGCCGTTCGGAGCTGGCAAGGCAATCCAGCCCACGAACGCTGTGTTGACACGACTGACGGAGGGCTGGCAGATCAACGGCATCGTCACGCTGCAGGACGGGCTCCCGCTGCGTATCTTCGGAGCCAACAACTTTGCGGCCGACCGGCCGGACTCAACCGGTCAGAGCGCGAAGCTCTCGAACCCGACTCGCGACCGCTGGTTCGACACGACGGCCTTCGTCAACCCAGCGGACTTCACGTTTGGCAACGTCGGCCGTTTGCTGCCAGACGTGCGCGGTCCCGGACTGGCCACAGTCGACTTCTCAGCGATCAAGAACACCCGCGTCAGCGAGGGCTTCACCATCCAGATTCGGGCGGAGTTCTTCAACTTGCTGAACCGCACTAACCTATTTGTGCCGAACACGCGCTTCTCGCCCGGTCCGGACGGTTTCAACCAGAGCGGCAGCTTCGGGCGCATCACCCGTTCCAAGCCGGCCCGCGTCTCGCAGGTCGCGCTGCGGTTCATCTTCTAGGGGCCAAGGCGAGGGTTCTCAGCGTGTACCGTTGGAGACAATCATGAGAGCACGGATGTCATCGTCGGCAGCGAAGGCCAGCCTGCCATTGGGAATGCTGCTGGCCGCTTTGGCGGCCGTCGCGGGGTTCGGGGCCGAGATCGTCCCGCCGCTATCGCGCGACGCTGGACCGGCGATTGAGCGCCGCAACTTCATCGACGACCACATATTCGGCAGAATCGAGCGCGACGGTGTGCGCCACGCCCCGCTGTCGACGGACGCGGAGTTCCTCCGACGTGTCACTCTGGACCTGACCGGACGCCTTCCGGAGGCTGCTGCGACCAGAGAGTTCCTCGCTGACGATTCTCCGGACAAGCGCGAGAAGTTGATCGCGTCCCTCTTCCCAGCCCTCCCGACCCAAGGCTTTGGGCGGAGACCGTCGCGAGTGGGCCCATTCCTTGACCGCTGGACGACATTCTTCAGTGACCTGTTCCGCAACAACGAGCAGTTGCGGGAAGGCATCAACAGCTTCTACAGCTATCTCTACCGCGTGCTGGAGATGAATGTGCCGTACGACAAGTTCGTGCGAGACATGCTGACGGCCGAGGCCCTTTCGACGTGGACGACGGGAAAGGCCAACTTCGTCGCTCGCCACCGAGTTATGGGCGGGGACGGATACTCAACCGTCAACCACGAGGACACGTGCGACGAACTGGCGCTATGGACGACCCGGCTGTTCCTGGGCGTCGACATGGAGTGCATATCTTGCCACGATGGGGCCGGCCACCTAGAGAAGGTGAACCTGTGGCTCTCCCAGCGAGAGCGGCCCGAAGTGTGGCGGCAGGCGGCGTTCTTTGCGAAGACTTTCGTTGCGCCGGTGTATGGCCGGATCCCGGAATTCCAAGTCGAAGACGTCGAGGACGGCTACGACCTGACAACCAAGAGCATCGTGCGGCTCCCGCGCTTCAAGACGGACATTAGGCCGACCTTCATCCTGTCGGGGGAGAAATACGACCCAGTCGGCGGCGAATCCGAGCGGCAGGCCTACGCTCGGATGCTGACGGCACACCCTCAGTTCGCCCGCGCTACCGTCAACCTGTTCTGGGCCGAACTGATGGGCCGGGGGATCGTGGACCCGCCATTCGGATTTGACCTCGCGCGGCAAGATCCCGACGATCCACCGCCCGAACCTTGGACGGTCCAGCCGACTCACCCGGAGCTGCTTGATGAACTGGCCGAGGACTTTGTGCGCAGCGGCTACGACCTTCGCCACCTGCTAGAGACGATCGTGAGTTCCACCGCGTACCAGCTCTCCTCCTTCGTGCCCGGAGACTACGACCCGGCGCACGACGAGTATTTCGCCCGCCACAAGGTCCGCCGAATGTCCGCCGAAGAGTTTTGGGACGCAGTGCAGCAGTCCACAGGCATCTTTGAGGAATTCAAAGTCAAGAACGACGACGACAAGTTCAGCTACGTCATGCAGGCGCGCTTCAACCAAGACTTCGCCTCCAGCCACAAGAACCTCTGGAACTTGCTGCAGGACTGGGGACAGACTGACCGGGAAGACCCGCCGCACAAGCGGCCGAGCATGGTCCAAGCCGCCAGCGTCTTGAATCACGAGTTGATCCTAGAGCGCGTCAAGGCCCAGCCGGGCAGCCGACTGGAGGACCTCCTCCGTGGGCCTCAGTCGCGCTCGAACCAGGAGGTCGTCGAGGAGCTGTTCTTGGCGACGGTCAGCCGCCTTCCAACCGAGACAGAAGCGCGGCTGGCCCAGAGTCTCCTCGCCACGCACAGGGACCAAGGCGCCGAAGATCTCTTGTGGGCGCTGCTGAACCGACTGGACTTCGTGCTCGTGCAGTGAGGTGCTCAAGAACGACCATGACTGAAGCAACGCATTTCCCCACCCTGACGCGCCGCCAGCTCTGCCGGGCCGGCATGGTGAGCATTACGGGCGGCGCACTGGCGCCAATGGTAGGGCCGCTGAAGGCGAGTGCCGCGGGCAACGCAGATGTGCGGGGCGGGGCGAAGTGCGTGGTCGTGCTGAACCTGGTTGGCGGTCCGTCGCAGATGGACACTTTCGACGTCAAGGAGTATCCGACAACCCCTGACGACGTTGACATCCGCACGACCAGTCTGGGATACCGATGGCCTTACGGTCTGCTCCCGAAGACGGCCGGGATCTTGGACGAGTTGTGTGTCGTACGCTCCATGGGGGCTTGGGAGACGTTCCACAATCTCGCGCAGTACAACATGCAAACGGGGCACCCGTTCAATGCTTCGAGGGCGCGCGAAATCCCCTCGATTGGGTCAGTGATCGCGTACGAGCTCCTCTCTGAGGCACAGGATTCAGATTTCCTGCCACCATTCATTTCCATGAACTTTCCGGCCGGTGCGGTGAACGGGACGCTGGTACGCGAGGGCTTCCTGCCAAGTTCGGCGGCGCCGCTGACTCTGGACATGCGCAGCGGCGGAAACATGCCGTTCTTCATCGACAGGGACGAGGTACCGCGCTTCAACAGACGGCTCGACTTCCTGCGGACCTTCGACTCATCGCGGCACCTTGAGGGATCCGGGGCGTCGAAGATGTTCAGCGAGTGGGACTACTTCGCCACCAGCGCGGAGCGCATGATCAAGTCCCCCGGCATGGCACGCATCGTGGAATTGTCGGAGCCAGATCGCAAGCGCTACGGCGGCTCGGCCTTGGGGGATGCGTGCATCATCGCGCGCAACATGGTCACGGCAAGGGCAGGGGCGCGCTACATCCTCGTGAACCAAGGCGGTT
Organism: Bryobacterales bacterium; assembly: GCA_028819235.1. GTDB lineage: Bacteria > Acidobacteriota > Terriglobia > Bryobacterales > UBA6623 > VXMF01. The sequence goes on along the minus strand of JAPPMC010000018.1, from coordinate 2,697 downwards.
GGGACCACCATGGAGACATCTACGGCAAGCAGGAGTCGATCATGGAGGATCCGCGGCAGCGGGGAGGTCTCTACAAGAACTGCGGCGACCTAGACCCGGCGCTGGCGAGCTTGGTTTCCGATCTCAAGGAGACTAAGGATGACGACGGCGTGCCGATGCTCGACAAGACCCTTGTGATGGCCCTTGGCGAGTTTGGAAGGACGCCCGGCGAACTGACCGACATCCTAGGTCGCGACCATTGGCCCAATGTCCGCTGCGGAGCGTTCGCGGGTGCAGGAGTCAAGGGCGGGCGTCTTATCGGTGCCACCGACGACCAAGGTGGCTCCGTGACCGACTTTGGCTGGCACAAGAACCGCCTCATCTACCCAGAAGACGTGACTGCCACCATTTACTCCGTGCTCGGCATAGACTGGACCAAGAAGCTGTCTGGAGCACCGTCGGGCCGCGACTTCCAATACGTGGAGCCCATGTCGGGGACGGACTTCATCGGCAGCACAGAAGTCAAAGAGCTCTTTTCCTAGGTCTGTCGTATCGCCCATCGTCGCGCACTCGACGAAAGACCAGACCATAAGGTTGTGGCAGGGCCGCTAGGCTACCAGCGATTCCGGGTGGGCCTTGGATCGATCGACCACCCGGCCCGGCAATTTCAAGAACAGTCTTGAAGTGGGCGGAGTTGATCTCTCGGCGGGAGTTGACCGGTTGTCGACTGCCAACTACCGCGCATGCGGTGATTGCCATGGTCAGTCTGGCCCCGAGAGCTGACGGGCATGCCAGCGGGGCTGGATGGAACTACCCGATCTCGCGCAAATGTGCCGCGAACTCGCCAGCATCGCCGCAGTCGATGATCAGATCGCCAACCTCCCACAGCTGATCGGAGTCGTTGATGTCCTCGATCCGCCGCGCCAGGTCATTCGCCGCAGAGTCCCCGAATTTTCGCTCGGCTAGGCGGCAAAGACCGACCCTTTGATCTCGCAGACTCTCGGCACGGGCTTCGGCACGGGCTTCGGCACGGGCCTTGGCACCGCCCTCGGCGCGCAGCTTGGCTCGATATTCTTGGGCGCAGGCCTCGATGTACGTCAGCATCCTGCCCGACCTCTGCATCTCTTGCATCTTCTCCCTGTCCTCCAATACGTCCAAATCGACGCCTGTCCGGGCGATCGTGAGCCGCGTCCAGCCCCGCACCAGCTCCAGCACCTTGCGCTGGTCCCGCGATCCCAGGAGTCTGCCCTGTGCTTCAAGAATAGAGTGCGCGGCCGCTGGATCCAAGTCCTTCCCCAGCAACTCGGTTGAGATCATGAGCTCGACGATGTTGTCCTGCGAGAGCGGCCTGCCGGCGAATTGCGTCACGTCAACGAGCTCGTAACGCATGCCCACGGGCATGCGCGTCACCTCGCGGTCCCGGTCCCTCAGTGCCTGCTTCTCGGTCAGGTCCCACACTGAGCGCTCCGCTCGCCACGGGTGGGCCCCGTTGTAGAACACCACTGCGAGAACGGGGGGCAGCCGATCCGTTCGGCGGACTCGACGCTCCTTCCATGCCTGCTCATGCATGCGTTGCACGTAGCCCTGCACGCGCAGCGCCATGTCAAATTCGACCTTAGACTGGAACTCGACCAGGATCAGCACGCGCAGCCACTCGGGGGCAGCCTGTTTCTCGGCGCGGACCTTGAGGCGCCACGCAATGTCCTGGTAGCCGGCCTGCAGCCAAGCATCGACGGTCTCGGTCGGGAGCGGTTCCAGAGTGGAGAAGTCCATGCGCTGCAGCCACTGCCGGCCTTGCTTCATTTCGGAGAGCACGAAGCGGACCAAGTGCTCCACCGGCTCTTTGCACTGGAAGACAGCCTTAGACGAGCGGTCCCGACTGAGCCGGGCAAGCTCGGGCGCTACGGCCGTGTCGGGCTGATCTGATGACAAGGCGGAAGATTGTTCGTTTATTCGATCTCTGTCCCTCCCGGAGGTACCCGAACTGGTTGTCATTACCTAATTATACGATATAGTCTCCTTTTCCATACGCTGATCATTTTCAAAACTTAACGCGTTGCCGTCGGACGATGAAGCGGTCCAGCCCCGGGCTTGCCACGACCGTCCGCCACAACAGCAGGCTCCCCGTGCCTCTCGGCTGCCACCCTTGGGCCGATCCGCGACTTCGTTCCAAGTCTTCCGCTCCTCGACCGTCAGACGGGCGATGTACCTCTTCATGATCCCCTTGCAACTCCCAAGCGGGCCCCTAAACTCCGACCTGAAGCACCCACCATCTCATTAAAGAGCTCTAGGCTGTCGGCCCACTTGTGTTGGCAGGGTCGGCCCCGAGCGCTAGATCTGCAAGGGCCTCGATAAAGGCCGCGCTTCCATTGAGCCCCGGCATGGTAGCGAAGTACCGAACTCCGCTTGCTATGGCGAGCCGACGAGCCTCGATGTCGATTTCCGAGAGTGTCTCGAGGTGATCGGACACGAATGAGACCGGAACGACTAGGATCGACTTGGCTCCCTCCGCGGCCAGCTTCCGGATGGTGTCCTCTAGGCTTGGCCGCAGCCAACGCTGCGGTCCGACTCGGCTCTGATAGCAGAGCGTGGTCGGCTCGGACAGACCGCACACCTGCCCGACTAGCGCTACAGTGCGCTCGATCTGGGACTGGTAGGGGTCGCCCCAGGGGCTTTCAATGTTAAATGGATCGGGCGATGTCTGAGCGACGGTTGAGA
>JAPPMC010000203.1 GCA_028819235.1 Bryobacterales bacterium | reverse complement strand
TGATGTGCTCGATGCGTTTGATCGCGCTAGTGCCGATTCGTGAGGAAGTTGACGACAATGCGACTCTTGACACATCGTTCGCAGGGGCCTTTCCGGGTCCTACGACAGGATTCGCTGGAGCGCGGAGCCGTCACGGACGATCGTCTCCGCCCGCCGCGGCCCTGTCGAGACGCCTCCGATCTCGACGTCGAGGCGCTCCTCCAAGAAGTCGATGTACTGCCTGGCGGCCCGGGGCAGCTTCTCGAACTCCGTGGTGCCGGCGGTCGGCCGCTCCCAACCTGCCAACTCTTGGTAGACGGGTTCCGTCCGGGCAAGGTCTTCGGCGATTGCGGGCATGCGGTCAAGGGTCTTCCCGTCAAGCCGATAGGCGGTGCAGACCGGAATCGATGCCAATCCGTCCAGCACATCCAGCTTCGTGATGAAGAGCGAAGAGAGGTGATTGATCGAGTGGGCGTAGCGCATCAGCGGCAGGTCGAACCATCCGCATCGCCGCGGCCGGCCGGTAACGGTCCCGTACTCGCGGCCAACTTTTCGCAGACTCTTCTCTGCTTCCCCGTGTGCTTCGGTCACGAACGGGCCCTCCCCGACGCGGGTGGCGTAGGCCTTTGCCACCCCCACGATGTCGTGCATCAGCCTAGGCGAGACACCCGATCCCGTGCACAGCCCGCCGGCGCTTGCGTTGGAGGAGGTCAAATAGGGATACGTCCCGAAGTCGATGTCCAGCATCGTGGCTTGGGCACCCTCAAATAGCAGGCGCTTGCCGCTGCTGACCGCCTCGCTGAGGTATGCGGTGGTGTCACCCACATACGGTCGCAGGCGCTCGGCCAGCTTCTGGTAGCGACGCAGGTCCGCTTCCGGGTCCCATGGGCGCCCGATTCCAAGCGCCTTCGCGATGGCGGCCTTCTCGGCCGCCACGGCCCGGAAGCGTCGAGGGAAGATCTCCTCCGACAGCAGCTCGGCCACCCGGATCCCGCGGCGCGACGCCTTGTCTTCGTAGCACGGACCGATGCCGCGCGATGTCGTTCCGATCCGGCGTCCGCTGTTTTCCCCTTCAGACGACAGTTCCATCAGCCTGTGGTGAGGGAAGACGACGTGCGCGCGGTCGCTGACAAGCAGGCTGGAACGAACGTCGATGCCTACGCCCCGAAGCGTCTCCACCTCCTGAAGCAGAGCCTCCGGGTCAAGAACCACCCCGTTCCCGACCACGGCGACCGTGCCCGGGCGCAGGATTCCGCTTGGCACCAAGGAGAGCTTGTAGATCTGGTCGCCGACCTGCACAGTGTGGCCAGCGTTGTTGCCGCCTTGGCAGCGCACGACGATGTCGAATCGCTCCGCAGCGAGGTCGACAAGTTTCCCCTTGCCCTCGTCACCCCACTGGAGGCCCAACACTGCTAGATTCGACATAAGATCGGGGGCGCACCGCGCCTGTCGCGGGGCTGCCGGGAGAGACGGCCGGATGCCAGCCGGAAAGGCTGGTGGCCAATTGATATTCTAGCGCCGCCGCGAGATCTCAGCCGGAAGGGTCACTGCGCGCGTCCCAATCGCGCCAGAGACGGTCCAAGGCCGCAACACGCTTCGGGTGGCGAGCGGCCAGATTCTGCAGTTCCGTGCCGTCAGACTCCACGTCGTATAGCTCCCAAGGCCCGTTGCGGATGCCCACGAGCTTCCAGCGACCTTGGCGGATGGCGCGGCCCCGGCTCCAGCGCCAGTACAGCGCTGAAGGGGGCTCCCTCGTGCGGCCTTGAAGCACCGGTAGGAGGCTCCTGCCGTCGGGTGCGTGCACACGACGGCCCTCGAACTCCTTGGGCCACTCCAGCCCTGCAGCATCGAGGAATGTGGGCATCAGGTCTATGACGTGGGCCAGCTGGCCCGTCAGGGCCCCGCGGTCGAGGGGCAATGCTGGCCAGCGAACGATCAGTGGCACGCTGATGCCGCCTTCGTGATCGTGCTGCTTGTACATCCGGAACGGGGTGTTGGATACGTTGGCCCATCCGTGGCCGTAGCTTTGGTACGTGTCTTCCGGCCCGGGCATCACATCGGGCCTGTTGCCGGGAATCACGGGTCTCCCGTCGCGAGTGCGCTCGGGCAGGTAGGGGCCTTTTCGGTCGGTCTCGTACTCCACATGGCAGCCACCGTTGTCCACTTGGAAGACGACGAGGGTGTTGTCGGCCTCGCCGGATGCCTCGAGTTCATCCAGCAGCCTGCCGATGCCGCGGTCCATTCGTGTGACCTGCGCCGCGTAGACTTCCATGCGCCGCCGCTGCCAGGCCCTATGGGGTTCGTCCTCCCAAGCTGGCACTCGCGGATTGCGAGGCGAGAGCGGCCACGAGGGGTTCACCGTCCCCAACTCCTTCATGCGCGCATGCCGGGCCGTCCGCATCCTGTCCCAGCCTGATTCGTAGCGGCCGCGGTAGCGCTCAACGTCATCCGCGTAGGCGTGCAGCGGCCAGTGTGCGGCCGTGTACGCAACGTACAGGAAGAACGGCGAAGGGCGTGAGAGGCCATCGCGCAGGAAGTGAAGCGCGTGCTCGCTGATCGCGTCCGTGTAGTAAAAGCCAGGATCCAGATACAGGTGCTCGGCGGGCTCGTTGTCGACCATCAGGCTGGCTGGTGTCCAGAAGCTGCAGGCACCGAGCGTGGTCCCGAAGAATCGGTCGAAACCCCGTTCGCAGGGCAGGCTGCCTGGCGCCGTGTCCCTTGAGAGGTGCCACTTGCCGCTGATGTACGTCGAGTACCCGCCGGCGCGGAGGGCCTCGGCGGCGCTGATCACCCCATTGGAGAGGCTGCTGTCGGCTTCCAGTGCCTTTGTCGTGTAGCAGCCGGTCATCAGCGACGCGCGCGTCGGCACGCACATGTTGTTCGTGTAGAACCGCGTGAATCGCAGGCCCTGCGCGGCAAGCCGATCCAGGTTGGGCGTCTCGATCTCGCCCCCGAAGCATCCCAAGTCCGAGTAGCCCATGTCGTCGGAGAGGATCATCACGATATTGGGTCGGGCCGGCGGGACAGGCCTCGTGCAGCCAGCCGCCAGCGGGGCCAGAGTTCCGCCAACTTGCAGGAATCTCCGCCGGTCCATGCGCCCGAGCCCAGTCACGGCCCCATCGTAGCGCCGGGCGCCGAACGACCGCGCGGTAACCCGCGAAGGCGTCGCGGGGCTCTGCTGCGGCAGCTGGCGTGGGCGGTCGTCGTTTTCAGAGCTCAGCCAGTTCGGGGTGCTCCTTTGCCCACTCAAGGAACTCGTCGACCGTGTAGAAAGTGTCGTGCCTGTACAGCCGGCCACGGTCCTCAATGGGGTCAGTCCAGTCGAAGTCCCACGAGTCTCCCGTCTGCTGCATCCAGTCCCGTACCCTCGCCTCCATCTCTTCAAGAACCTCACGCGCTTCCGGCTCCTCGGCGAGGTTGCGGAGCTCGTAGGGGTCGTTCTCCAGGTCGTACAGAAGCCACGGGCCGTCCTTGGTGCGGGCGTACATGTGGCGGCTGGTGCGCACGCCGCGCCATCCGTACTCGACGCCTCCGGCCAGGAATGGGCCGAAGATCTGGAAGTATGCCGAGTCCGGCGCCGGGCCCGGCTCGCCAAGGACCGCCGCTGACAGGTCGGACCCCTGCATCTCCTCCGGGACCGCAATACCGCACAGCGACAGCAGAGTCGGCGCGATGTCCACATGTGAGAACAGCGCCTCGCTCCGCAGCCCCGAAGGCGACTTCGGGTGGCGCACGATGCCGGGCACCCGGATGGACTCCTCCCACGGCTTGCGCTTCAGGCGCGCTCCGTGCGACCCGAGCATGTCCCCGTGGTCGGAGGAGACGATCACGATCGTGCTCTCGCGCAGGCCCAGGCTGTCGAGTTCTGCCAGGATGCGCCCTACCTGGTCATCGACGGCGGTGACCATGGCGTAGTAGGCCGCGATCTCCTTGCGGCCTGGGGTCTTCACATACGGGTTGGGCTCCAATTCCCTCTCCGACGTGTCGCCGTCGAAGTTCGGCCGCAGCGTGATCTCGGCCGGGTCGTACTGCGACATGTACTCCGGCGGGGCAAGGTACGGGTCGTGTGGCGGGCCCATCTGCACGGTCAGGAAGAAGGGCCGGGGGTCTTCACGCGTTTGGCGGAGGAAGTCGATCCCGATGTCTGTCCACACCTCGGCCTCGAACCGCTTGATGGGTATGGGCGTGGGTTCGTCGCGGAAGTAGTGGGTGTCGAAGTGTGCGTGGCTGACTTCGTTGGCTGCCCAGAATTCGAAGCCTTGGCGGCGCGGCCCCGGCGGGATCCAGCCCGGCTGGCGCGGGCCCCCGTCCAGGTGCCACTTGCCCACAAACCCGGTCCGGTAGCCCGCGTCGCCGAAGAGTTCGGCCACGCTGGTCTCCGACTCCCGCAGGCGTAGATCGTTGGCCACCATGCCATTCGTGTGAGCGTACTTCCCCGTCAGGATGATGGCCCGAGCGGGGCAGCAGACCGGCGAGTTCGCGAAGTGGTTGCGGAACAGTACACCCTCCGACGCGAGCCGGTCGAGATTGGGCGTTTGCACGTCCGGGTTTCCCATGCACGCCATCGCCTGCGCCCGCATCTGGTCCGGGAAGAGGAACAGGACGTTGAGCTGCTCGTCGGCCGGACCGGAGGGCACGGAGCAGGAGCTAGCGCCGACGAGGGCGCCCGTGGCGGCCATGAATTCGCGTCTGTTGAACATGCGCAAGGGATGATAGCAGGGCGGTGCCGCGTCGCTCTGACCCGCCGCAGCTTCGGAATGCTCACCTGGCCGGCGCTCCGGCCGCGCCTCTCTGGCGCTACCAGCCCGCGGCGTACCGGCGCGCGTAGGGATCCGCCCCAGCCTCGATCACGCCGCCGGGCCGCACCCGAATGGCCGTCGGGGCCGAGCCGCTGTTGCGCCGGCTGCGAATCTCGACGACGTGCCCGAGCGCGGAGAGTTCGCTGACCACGAAGTCTGGCATCCGCTCGTCCAGCAAGAGCACGTTCGGCTCCATGGCGTGATCGTCGAAACTTGCAACCAGATGCTTGCTCTGGAAGCGAGGGGCCTCGACTGCGGCCTGCGCATTGAAGTTGAAGAGCAGTGCGGCGAGTAACACTTGCAGCAGGGCCTGTTCCTGCTGGTCCCCTCCCGGCGTGGACATGGCCATAAACGGGGCACCCTTGCGGGTGACCAGGGTGGGCGTGAGCGTGATTCGGGGGCGCTTCCCGGGGGCCACGACATTCGGGTGCCCGGGGATGGTCAGGAAGCTGTGCCCCCGCTGCGTGAGAGGAATGCCCGTGCCAGCGGCAATCACGGCCGGCATCCAGGCCCCGGACGGCGACGCCGAGAACATCATCCCGTCCGCCGTGGCGATGTTGACCGATGTCGTGTCCTTTGAGGCGAGCTTGTCGGGCAGCGGCCGCACGGGTCCGGGGTGCTGGGAGGGGTGAAAGGACCGGCGCCCGTCGAACGATCCGGGACGGAACGAGGCAGAGGCCCTCGAAGCGGAGATGAGCGCGCGCCGCTCGCTCGCGTAGCCCTTCGACAACAGCTCGCTCGGCACTTGGACGAAATCTGGGTCGGCGTACCACGTGTCGCGGTCGGCGAACGCGAGCTTGAGGGCCTCGACGACGTGGTGCAGGTATTCGGGCGTGTTCCAGCCCATCGCCGTGAGGTCGTACCCTTCCAGGATGTTCAGGGCCTGCAAGAGGACGGCTCCTTGCGTCCAGAAGCCTCCCTTGTACACCTCGTAGCCCAGAAACTCGGTTACAAGCGGCTTCTCCACTGCGACCCGGAATGCGGCAAAGTCCTCGTAGCGCAGCAGTCCGCCGCTGTCCTGCACGAATCCCGCCACCTCGCGCGCAATTGGCCCGCGGTAGAAGTAGTCGCGTACCGCTTGGATCGCCGCCGGCCTCGACCGCCCGGCTTCCAAGGCGCTCCGCTCGGCTCCCGCCATGCGGTCGAGCGTCCGGGCAAGGTCCGGCTGTTTGAACAGGCTCCCAGTCCTCGGCACACGGCCGTTTGGCGCGTACACCTCCCTTGACGAAGGGAACAGCCGCAGGAAGGAGATCGCCTCGCCGATGGATCGCGACCGCGTTCTGTCGATCGGGTGCGCCCTAGCTAACGTCCTGGCCGGCCCCGACACATCCCCGAAAGAAAGCGATCCGAAGCGCTGCAGCGCCAGCAAGGCAGCGTCCACCATCCCGGGCACCAAGGCCGGTAGGGTCCCGTAAGAAGGGATGTGCCCGGTCTTGTGGTCCCTCTGGGCAGCTTCGAGCTCAAGCTCGGGATCCTTGTGCCGTCCCAAGAAGAACTTGAGCGTCATTCCCGCCGGCGCAGTGCCCACGCCCGCGATCGAGTGCACCGCGCCGTCCGCCGTGCGGATCAGGAGCGGAGCCTCGCCGCCGAAGCCGAAGTGCGAGAACTCGGTAACCGCTCCGGCGAAGACCGCGGCGACTCCCGCGTCGACCGCGTTGCCCCCGGCCTGTAGGATGCGCATCGCGGCTTGGGTGACCAGCGGCGTGCCGGCAGACACGGCCGCCTGCTGACCGCGAACGACGGGCCGCAGGACCTCCCAGCGAAAGATTTCGCGCTGGCGTTGCGAGCGGGTTCGTTGATCTTGGGCGGGCAAGCTGCAGGTCGGCAGCATCGCCGCAGCCAAAACCCAGCAGAGGATTCGAGGCAGCCCCACCCGCTGCCATGATACCCGGCGCCGTCGGGGAATGCAGGTTTCGCGGACGGACAAGCTGAGCGGGGCGGAGGCAACCACGGATCTCGACTCATCGACCAACTCAGTTCGCCGGTGGAGGCACCGGGTCTAGTTGAATGAGGGAGTGCGCAAGGAAGCGATTGCCCCGGAAGATCACAAGGAGCCGCTATGGCAGCGGAACAGCTGCACTCCGATGGAGCGGGAGATTTCAGGAGAGGCAGCTGCTTTAGTCGTTCGGATCGCCACCTCGATCTCGCCAGCGTATTGTGCCGCTGATGAAGGCCTTTTGGTTGGAGACTGTGAATCAGAGAAAGGGGCCGTTCGCGGGACAACGCGCCGACGCTGCCAACGCCAATGACTTGAGTACGCGTGCCTTGCGAATGCGCACGCAGATGCGCGCAGGCTGGAATTCCTGTGCAGCAAGCCGCCTGGGCAGCCCTTCTAGGACATCGCAAAGAAGGGTTAGTTTCAATTGGCGGGCCGCAGTGCGCGGGAATAGGTTCAGTGATCATCGTGACCTCCGTTGCCTGGAATCAGTGCCCACCAGGGGCACCCGTGTCACGAATGCAGTAGTGCGGAGAAGTGATCGACGAGCACGAGCCTCGCTGTGCGGCAGGTGCGACCCCTCGCTAGACGCGGATGCCGCCCCGCCAGACCGTCACAATCGCCGAATAGCTCCTGCGGATAGGACGACCGGGCCTTCAGTCCATGGCCGAACGCTACTTGGAACGTCGCCCCCACGCTGTATCAGTCCGGGGCGCGGCGCGTCCATCTGCACGAAGGCCCAACACTTCTGAGCATCGCAGCGACTGCCAGACCACATGGCACCTTAAGGTCCTTGGGGCGTACGCAAACTCGACATTGCGCAAGGGGAGGGGCTCGGTAACAATTCCTCCTACTCTGCCGCGACAGAACGCGACTCTTAGTGGCTACCGTGTCATCTCCCTAGGTGCATCGCGTCGGTGTACTATCGCGAGTGGGATGGGTCGCTCGAGTCTTGGGATATACCGACTGCCACTCAGGCTGTTCCGTTGAGCCGGGAGAGGATAGATCTAGGATTCTCGTACAAGGCGGCAATTGTCGTCGAGACAATAGAGGCGGAATTCCGCCCCATCGGCCAAGTGTGACCCTCTAGCGCAATGCGACTAGAGCCAGTTGTCCTGGCCTTCGGAACGAGGCCCGCGCCCGCCGACAGTCCAGTTGAGGTCTCCGGATACGCCGTCAATTCACCGCTGCAGCGCACCATACTGCTAGCCGCCAGATCAAGAAGGGGTCCTCCTCGCACGGTGCCACTGGCCAGCAGCCCCTGTGTGACCAGCACGGTAGCAGCGCGAGTCACCTCGCCGGCTGCACCGAACGGCTGTGCTCGCCCGATTCTCACACCGGAAGCAAGATCGCACCAGCCGCCGTTTCATGGCACGGACAACGACTGGCCGCGCGAAGGGTGCACGACATCATTTTGATTTAGGCCGGGTTTCTGGTGGATTGGAGCCCAGCTGATCTGAAGAGACGGTGCTAGGCGGGGATGGCGCCAACAGCAGTCTGGTTGAGTCCAGACGGAATCACGCGCCGCGCTCGCGGCTTGATCGGGCATTGTCAGCCGGGGTGTTGTGCAGGAAGGGGCCGACACTCTGCGGTCAGGCCGCAGCTGCTTGCCGGGATTCCGCGCGCCATGCCCAGAAGTCTTCGTACCGGCCGCCGAGGAAACAGGCCCGCAGTGCCAGGATGCCCTTCGCCCCATCCTTGCTCCAGCGCATGCCGGACTGCTTGAGCCGTCCCCCGACAACGCTCTTGCAGCCGGCCTCCACAACCCCGGAACCGATCTGCAGGCCGTGTGCGCGGAAGTCCGCGTAGCGCATGCGGTCGCGGTTTCTCCGGATGTACGCCTCGCACTCGGCGGCCTTCTTGGATTGGCCCGCATGGGCCTTCAGCGTTGCCAGCACGCTGTCCAAGTGCCCTTGCCTGAGTTCCGAGCAGCGCGCCTCCGCCCACGTCTCAGCGGCTGCCCGGTCGTCCCGCAGCAGGTCCTTGGCAACGTCCCATAGCCTCTCGGCTGCGTGGTAGAAGTCCACGATCTGGATCGCGCCCGGGAACAGCTCCCAAGCCACCCGCCAGATCCACTTGGCGCCGTCGCCGAGGATGACGCGGCGCTCGGCCCTCGGGAAGCCGCGCCGCTCGGCTTCCCGCCACACGCGGCGGGCGAAGGCGGACTGCTCCGGATCGGTGTCGCGGCAAGCGGCGCTGTCGATCGCAGCCGAGTAGGTTGCCGAGCCGGCGTCGCAGGCAGCATGGCCGTCCTCGTCGAGCTGCTCGGCCGTCCAGATCACGATCAGCTTGGCCTCGCGCGTGCGGGCCGAGCCGTCGGCCTGCTTGCCGCTGCGCCCGGCCAACTCCTTGGGGCGCATCGGCACGCCGGTTCCGTCGCAGCCGAGGTACATGGTGGGCGCGGAGGGGGGTTCGCAGTCGAACACGGCCGCGCTCTCGGCGGCTGCGATCTCGCGGCCGAGCGCTTCGGCGACACGCTCCACTTGCTTGGCGCGGACCGTCACGCCGGCCAGATCGGCAAGCAGCTCGGAGGCCTGCCGGAAGCTGGCCAGCGCCGCTGCCGAGCCTGTCATGCGCGTCACGGCCGGGGACAGGCTGGTGCCCACAAGGCCCAAGGCCGCATCCCGCGGGCAGAAGCCCTTGCCGCACTCTTGGCAGTGGAAGTAGGCGCGCTCGAGGGTCAGCGGCCCGAGGGCCGTCTCGAAGGTCTTCGGGAAGCGGCCCGCATAGCGCGCTGGCCGGCCGCAGCTGCACTCGCGGGGCCGTCGCTCGCCGTCGGAGAGGTCGGCATTGATCCGTCTCTCGACCGCCCGGGCCGCCAGTTGCAGCGCTTGGCGCCGGACATGGAATTCGAGGGCCTCCAAGTCGATTCCGTCGGCCGCTCCGGGTGCTACGAGCCGGGCGATCTCGGCTTCGAGGGCCGGGGAGAACGCTTGCCCGCAGAGTTTTTTTGCGTCGGTGCCAGCCTTGCGGCTGTCTGCCAAGAGAGCATCGCAGATCTGCTCGCCGACCGCGATCAACTCGCCGGTGAGCCGTCGCAGCCGCTGGCACTGCGCGACCTGCTCTTGGGTCTGGGCAGCGTGCGCTGCAGGGATGGAACGCGAGGTCTTCTTGCCGTCACGGTACAAGGTAAGGATCCAGTAGGGGCCATGACCGGGGTTGTCCTCGTCCCGACAGAAACAGTCGGCTCGACCGCAGCGGGTGTACTTCTTGCTCAGGGTACCGGGGCGCAAGTCGCCGAGGGAGGCGATCTGGTCGAGAATGCGGGAGCGCTGCTGCTGGAGGGCACTGATGGTGGTGGGGCTGGCCGATGGGGTCTTCATATTTACTCTTTCTAGAGTGAATCATGGGCCGAACCAAGACGGGGTCCCGGTGGGAAGCGACCGGCGGGCGGGCGGGCTTGAACATCCCGGCATCCGGTGCCGGACGGTTGCCCACAGCGAAAAAGGTGCTAGGCGCCTGGCCGTGCGCAAGGGATGGCCACGGCCCTGCAAGGCAGAGTGCCAAGGTGCCGTGACCGTGCGTTCCCCAGCTGCTCTCGGTTGGACGCCCCGGGGCTGGTTTGCGCCGCTGCGGCACCTGCAAGACGGTTATCAGGCGGTGGTGTTCGCGAATCGGGCCCCAAAAACCCTCACCGGCAGTCCCGGAGAACGGTCTCGCGCGGACATCACGCAGGTACGCACCAACGGCTCCGCGCTCCGTCACGCAGATGCTCAGGTCGGCTCCTCCGGATCGCCGCCAGCCGGAGACGCTAGCTCGCGGCCGATCGACATCGCATGAAACCGGTGCGGAACTCGCTGGGGTCCCACTCAACGGCGGCGAGAACTGCGTTGCGATGGCTCGTTATCTGATCCATCCCACAGTTCCGTCATGCACCGCCTCAGACCGAACTAGTCCACCTATGCCGTCCAACCGCTAGCAGAGGCCCAAACAATAGATGGCGAAAACCCGAAAACTCAGAATGATGTCGTACACCCCCGCGCGAACCTGATCGGGTTCTGCGTCAGCAGCATACGATTGACAGGAAGGGAGCCGGTGTGCCGAGATGACAAGTGCGTTCAAGGGTTGGTTGTGCATGGGGCTCGTGGCTTCGGCGGTTGCCATGACCGAACCACTGACCCTAGCCGCGCAGACGACCGAGATCGAGACCGAAGGGTCCGGCGTGCGATCGGCACCCTCCGCGCCGGCGTCTAAAGCCGATTCGAATGCGGACGGTGCTGCCACATACGAAGTGGAACTTGGACGGCGATTCAACGAACTCAGAAACGAAGTGCTTGATGAGCGAGGGAAGTTCATTGACCGTGTCCTAGTTTTTTTCGGCGTCGTGATTGCTCTTGCGGGCTTCTTGGCGTTTGCCAGGTTCCGTCAGATTGAGAGGGACGCTGGAGAGAGTGCCGCAAACGCGAAGAATCACTCGGTCGCCGCCGAAGAGCATTCGGCCGAGGCCGAGAGGCTCGTCGGTGTGGTTAAAGACTTGGTGAAGAAGGCGTCCAAGTGGACTTCCGAGATTGAGGCATTTCGTCGCACAACCGCTGAGTCCGTGGACGAAGCTCCCGACCGAGCGAGCGCCGCAAGTGCCCGCATGACCGTCGACCCCCAAGCGTCACCTGTGGACAAGGCACTAGCTTGGGCGATAATCCACCAACGCCAAGGCCGAAAGGCCCAGGCACTGGAGCTCTGGCGTGCAATCGGTGCCATTGCGGAGCCAATCGGCGAAGTCGATCTCGCTGCGCGAGCGTGGTTCTCCATCGCATACCTCAGTTCCAAACGTGCCGCCGAAGAGGTCGCTTACCTCGACAAGGCGATCGCGATCAAGCCCGCCTTTCCCGAAGCGTACGTCAACCGCGCCAGCGCTAACGGGCAGATGGGCCGCCACGAGGATGCCGTGGCCGACTTCGACAAGGCGGTCGCGATCGATCCCGACCTTGCCTCCGCCTATTTCGGGCGCGGCAACGCGAACCGGCGGCTAAGCCGTCACAAGGAAGCGGTGGTTGACTTCGACAAGGCGATCGAGATCCAGCCCAACTTTGCTAGAGCCTATTTGAACCGCGGCAGCGCGAAGGATGAACTAGGCCACCACGAGGAAGCCGCGGCCGACTTGAGCAAAGCGATCGAACTCGATCCGCACCTCAACAACCTTCAAGCCTGAGACACTTTGACTCTGGAGCTTTGGTTTGCCGGCAGCGCAGGCGACCGCAAACGGCCCGCAAGGCCACGAGCACCCAGTCGCCCGGTAAGGGTCCCTTCGAGAATGCTTCAAAGGCGGGCATCGAATCGTTCCTTGCCCGGGGGTTGCGAGGTTGCCCGTCGTCCGTCTTGGACGATCGCAAGGGGGACCGCATTGGTTCAGAGGCAGCCGCCCATCGCTCCGGAACGGCCTCGCGCGACCTTGGGCGCGAGACGCCCCGTAGAGGGCGGCTTGGATCTGCCAGAAGGTGAGCGGGGCGGGACCGGCTAGGGCATCGGCGAGCATCGTGGCCCGCATATCGTAGCTCCGCATAGGCGCTGTTTCCCAGCGCGTGCGAACCCCGTCTAGCAATATATGGTTCGCTCCCGAGTAGTCGACCCAACTTGATTCGATGAACGTTTGTCTGCGCCAAGTTTTTCGACCTCGGAGTGGAATCGTTTTGGTTTCGGGCCGTGATGGGCTCCGCGCGCCCCGGTCCTCATGACTGTCTCGACCTCGGAGGGCCATTGCCGCGCACAGGTTTCCGAGACAGTCAAGCAACTGCATCGAACAGGCCCTCAAGACGCTGCTGGCGGAGTTGAACAAGTCCACGACGGTCTATCCGGGCACCAACCTGAGTCTGTTGTACGAGTTCGTCAGCGGCTGACGCCAGCGGCACACCGCAAGGCGTGCGAGTGTCAAGTCGCCAACGCCGCCCACAGCGCGGGAAAGGCCCTGCACCCCGGTGCAGGCACCTCGCGTGGACCGCCGAAACACCTCCAACCCAGTCCCCCTATAGGCGGATCCGGCACCTAACCAGCCCCCCGAAATCAGTTCCCGAACTCTCCTCCGGCACGCCTGTCTCATGGGCTTTCGCCCACTCCTGCAGCCAGAATCTGGACTCACATTGTCGGCCCCATATCCGGAACTAATCGGAATACGGACAATATGGGGACCTTGCGGTTATGGGCCCCCGGCCCGGGTATTCGCGCCCTAGGGCGGGTTTTGCCCCCTGATCGGTTCCCACAACTTCAGGCGCCGGTGGGGCCCGTCAGGCCGCTGAGCATGGCTAGGAAACCGCCGACACGGCGCGCCGGCGCCGGGATCGCCCGATCTTCACCGGCTGCTGACAGACCGCCCAAGCGTCCGCGCACCAGGGATGGCTGAGGCTTCATCTCGGGGCGGTCGGGCCTGCCCTGCGGGGGCCTTGGGCAGGCATACTGTTGGACGGGAAGCTCACCAAGACACCCCCTCCCCCCGAATTTGGGTTGGCCCGCGCCACCTGTCCATCGCCGAGCCGTGGCCAGTGCCCGGGACACGCTCGCGGGCTTTCGGGACCCGGCGTGCCGGCGCTGCTCTACTATGCCGACCTGCGGGTGTCAGAACTGGTCCGGCTGGCCTTGGACGAACTCGCGCCGCCCGCGCTCGCCAGCATCCGGTCATGGGCAAAGGCCACCGCCAGCGCGCCCTGACACCTGAATACCTGCGGCAACGGCCATACGCGGAGGGGATTCGCCAAGCGGCTCGCGGTGCACGTCGGGACGCCAGCCTGCGCCATTCCCAAGAAGGTCACGCCGCATGTGCTGCGGCCACAGCTGCGCGCTGCACAAGCTGGAAGCAACCGGCGACATCCGCCAAGTCGCTGTGGCTGGGCCACGCGATCATCCGCTCGACCGAGACGTACCTGTGCACGGCCCCGCCAGAAAGCTCGAGACGTTGGCAGCGGGGAATCCGCCGGTCCTGCGGGGATCGTTCGACGGCGTGCAGTACGAGCGTCTGACCATGCTCAGCGGCCTAGCGGCCCCCTCCGGCGTCTGAAGTTATGGGAACCGATCAGGGGTCAACACCCGCCCTAGAGCGAGAATATCCAGCCGGGGGGCCCATAACCGCAAGGTCCCCATATCGGAACTGTGAAGCTCTACGGACGATCATCGGCAGCGCGATATCAGATGCGGTAGCCTATGAGTTCTACCGATCCGTCCCCTAGTCAGCCGCAGTGTGACCTGAAACGATGTCGTGCTCTTGCTAAGAGGTTTGTCCCCTCAGGATGCAGCGCGAGATCGAAATGAGAGGTGAATGTAGTGAAGAAACGGCAACAGAGCGTCGCACAACTCGCTTCCGAAGCAGGCAAAGACATCGACGAAGTTCTTATATTGCTTTGGGACGAAGGGTTCGATGATGCTAAAGATGCCGACTCCATTATTCCCCGAAAGTCGGTTGACCGAGCACGGCATGTACTTGGTCTCGGAACACAACGACAGATTGGCACACGAAAATACTGGAAGACAGAACTCGGGCTCGATGCGGAAGAAGAAGTTGATGAATTGCTTCATAGTCTCGGCATAAGACAATTAAAAAAAGGCAAGTATCTCTCAAGAAAGGCGATCCAAGCGCTCAAGAAGAACAGACTCAAGTCTATTCCCAGCACGAATTGGGAAAAATCTATCGATTCCGAGATCAGGCCGGTCAAGCGTGATCTGGAGTATGAGACACTTGAATGGAGTACGATCGGTAGAGAGAAAGAACTAGTACTCCTAAAGACCGAAGACGTGTCTGCGATTCATGAGCAATTGGCTGAAGATTACTGCGCAACTTCAGATCCAATAGATCCGCCCGGCATCAGAAGCAGAGATCTTCTCGAGTCAGCTGTCTCACGACCGTCAACTTCTTTGCTTGGAGAACGAAAATATCCTACGGTCGAGATGGCTACCGCCGCGTTGTTCCATTCGCTTGTGCATAACCACCCGTTTCACAATGGAAACAAGCGAACCGCAGTAGTTTCAATGCTAGTTGCTCTAGATCGTAATGGGTTGATGCTCACGTGCACAGGTGACGATCTGTTCAAGTTGGTCTTACAACTCGCTAAACACGAATTGACGGTTGGACCAGATTCCGAGATAGCCGATCGGGAGGTGTTGACCGTAGCGAGATGGTTGTTCGACAGCAGCCGGGATATCGTGAAAGGAGAACGACCTCTTCAATGGAGAAAATTGAAGCAGATTCTTACTCCGTACGGCTGTAGGTTTGAGCCTAGAGAAGGGAACAAGATCGCGATTACAAGGCGGGTTATACGATCCACACGGTTTTTTCGAAGAACTCGATCCGAGATTTTAAAAACAATTGTAAATTATGCCGGAGACGGGACAGATGCAGCAAAGAACACGGTACATAAAATTAGAAGTGACTTGAATCTAGATGAAAAAAACGGTATAGACAGCGCTTCATTCTATTCTAGTCAGCCTGCTTCTGCAAGTGAATTTATTCTAAAGTATAAGGGGATCCTTAATCGTCTATCAAAGCTGTAAGAGAATGAAAAGCGTTTTCTTGCTGTTGGCCTCGGAGTGGGCGTTCTGCGCTGCAGTCGCTCGGCTGACTTAAATGTCGGAACTGCGCGTCACCGAAACCCAATGGTGGCCAGAGCCCGGGTTGAACCAATCCTCTTGGCAGTGCACCTATCTAACCACCTAGCCAATCGGCACGGCGCGGGGCTGGACTTGCGAGTTGCTGCTTGGCTGGCAGCGGCTCGTCGCAAGTCCGACCTTCGCAGACTACTTGGAGGCGGATCGCTGCTAGGGGTTGACAGCAGGTCGACAACAGATTACTGTGACAGTGTTTGGTTCGGGGTTGGGTTCGTTAACATATGGAACAGTCGTAGATTCCATATCTACAGCGAGAACGGGCAGGGCGTTTGTTGGCGTTGAAGTCTGGCAGTGACCTGCTGCGTTCCTGCGCGAGAATCGGCGCTCCCCGACTTGCAGTCCCATCTGCAGGGATGGGCGTATTCCTAAGGGGGAATCAAATGATCACTCGACTTGCCGTCGCCGTCCTGATTGTGCACACGGTTCTTGCACTTGCTGGCTGTGCTCTGCTGGACCGTCCCGCGCCCGTTCCTCGCTATGACGCCAAGGCGTTCTTCGAAACCACGGCAATCACCGGGGCTTCCTTTTCCCATGACGAGGAGAGGATTCTCATCTCGACTGACGCTACCGGCGTATTCAACGTCTACAGCCAGCCGTTTGGCGGGGGTGCGCCGGAACAGCTGACCAATTCCGGCAGTGACGCAGCATTCGCCGTCAGCTGGTTCCCGAACGACGACCGGTTCCTGTATACGGCGGATCAGGGAGGGAACGAACTGAACCACCTATACGTGCAGGAGGTCGACGGGTCCGTCCGGGACGTGACGCCCGGGGAACGCCTGAAAGCGATGTTCCGCGGCTGGAGCGGAGACCGGCGATCCTTTTGGGTCCTGACGAACGAGCGCGACCCCCGCTTCTTCGACCTTTACCGCTACCAAGCCGACACCTACGAGCGGGAACTCTTCATGAGGAACGAGGCTGGCTGGATGCCAGGCAGTGTCAGCCGCAACGGCCGATGGGTCTCGCTCGACAAGCCGAGGACGAACGCCGATAGTGACATCTACATCTGGGATTCCCAGGCTCCAACGGAACCCGCGGTGCATATCACTGCGCACGAGGGAAACGCCAACCACCGATCGCTCACGTTCTCGCCGGACAGCAGGGAGTTCTACTACCTGACCGACCTTCACGGCGAATTCCGGCAGGTCTGGAAGTATGACCTAGAGGCCCGGCAGCACGAAGTCGTCGTGCAGGCCGACTGGGACGTTTCGTTCTTCGCGCTCTCGGAAACCGGCCGCTACCGCGTCACTGGAATCAATCAGGATGCCCGAACGGTCATGACCATCCTCGACACGGTGAACGGAGAGGAGCTGAAGATCTCCGGTCTAAGGCAGGGAGACTTAAGCAGGGTCGCCTTTTCTCGGAGCGAGTCCAGGATGGCCTTCTACGTGAGCAGCGATTCTTCCCCTCCGAACCTGCACGTCCTCGAGCTGGAAGACCTGAATCCGAGACGCTTGACAAGTAGCCTTAACCCAGCGATTTCGCCCGACCATCTTGTGGACTCGGAAGTTGTCCGCTACGAGAGCTACGACGGTCTGGAGATCCCGTCACTCCTGTACAAGCCCAAAGACGTTTCGGTCTCCAGTCAAGCTCCTGCCTTGGTCTGGGTCCATGGTGGCCCCGGCGGCCAGAGTCGCAAAGGGTACTCCCCGACCATCCAGCACTTGGTCAACCACGGGTACGCCGTGCTTGCCGTGAACAATCGGGGTTCGTCGGGCTACGGAAAGACGTTCCATCACATGGACGACCGAAGGCACGGCGACGTCGATCTAAAGGACTGCGTCTGGGCCCGCCGATACCTGTCTTCGCTCGACTGGGTCGACTCCACGAGGATTGGCATCATCGGCGGTAGCTACGGGGGATATATGGTTGCGGCTGCGCTCGCGTTCGAGCCTGACGCCTTTGATGTCGGAGTCAACATTTTCGGTGTGACGAATTGGGTGCGCACGCTCGAGAGCATCCCGCCTTGGTGGGAGGCGCAAAAGGAATCGCTGTACACCGAGCTCGGCGATCCGGCGACCGACGGGGAACGGCTCCGTGCCATCTCGCCCCTCTTCCACGCCGAGAACATCTCGAAGCCGCTGCTAGTCGTTCAGGGGGCGAACGACCCGCGCGTCCTCCAGGCGGAGAGCGATGAGCTCGTCGAAGCTGTCCGCCAGACGGGAGTCCCCGTAGAGTATGTGCTCTTCCAAGATGAGGGTCACGGGTTCCGAAAAAGGGCCAACCGCATCGCCGCATCCAGTGAGTATGTCCAGTTCCTGAATCGGCACCTGAAGGGGGAATCCGGCCTTCCATGACGGCCGGGGCAAGTCCACCGGCCTCAGATCGCCCGCCTAATCGCAGGTTGCCACTGCCACCTGACCCGTCGCCATCGCGCCAAGTCGACGTCCGGAAGATCTTGGTTTCCTGGCGAACGTGCTGCGGCCCCGCGGTGGGCGCAAGGCATTGCAAGAAAGTGCCCCTACTGACTGCGCTGCCCCAATAGCTGCTGTCCGCCGAGGCGGCTGGTGGCCATGGGCGGTCTCAAGCGTACCCGGAGCTCAGACCGCAGGCTGACTGCCGAACTGCGCCGTAGGGCATCTCCCCAGATGGGCGGCGCCTTCAGGCGGAAAGCAGTTCCCCGATTACCTGTCCCCCAGTCTGGGAGAGTTGCTTGAAGCGCCCGCCGTGGAAGTAAGTCAACTGCCGGTCGTCGAGTCCCAGCAGATGCAGCAGTGTTACGTGGAGATTGCGGATGGGATGGACAACCTCGACAGCGCGCTGGCCGATCTCGTCAGTTGCACCGACTACCTGGCCTGCCCTCACCCCGCCCCCTGCGAAGAACATGGACTGTGCTTCGGCATTATGATCCCGCCCGATGGCGATGCCACCGCCGCGATAGTGGTTGTCGGGGCTCCGGCCGAACTCGCCTAGCCAAACGACCAGCGTCTCGTCGAGCAGGCCTCGCTGCCGCAGGTCCTTGATGAGGGCCGTCACGGGCTTGTCAATGCTGTAAATTCGTGCCTTGTGGGACCGTTCAAGGTAGTCGTGGGAGTCCCATCCGCCTGAAAAGATCTGCACGAAGCGAACGCCCTTTTCCACCAGCCTTCGCGCCAGCAGGCACCGGCGACCGAAGGACTCCGTAGTCGGGCTGTCCAAGCCGTACATCTCGCGGACACTCTGCGGTTCCCCGGCGAGGTCGATCACGTCGGGCACTTCCGTCTGCATCCGGAACGCAAGTTCGTAGTTCGCCATGCGGGCGGCCAGCTCATCGTGCCCTGGGTGCTGGGCCTGATGCGCGCGGTTGAGCTCGCCCAGCACGTCCAGATTTGCCCGCTGGTGTGCCCTGGTGCGCCAGGGCTGGGGCTGAATGTCGAGGATCGGGGAGCCCTCCGCGCGAAGGGGCGTTCCCTGGTAGTAGGCCGGCAGGAACCCATTGGTCCAGTTGCCCGAACCTCCCTGCGGGAAGCCGGCCTCCGCCAGCACGATGTAGCCCGGCAGGTTCTGATTCTCACTGCCCAGCCCGTAGCTCACCCAAGAGCCGATCCCCGGGTCACCGCCGAACTTGTTGCCGGTGTTGATGTGGTACAGGGCGGTCGGGTGGTCGACAGACTCGGCTTGGCAGCCGCGGTAGACGCACAGTTCGTCCGCCACTTCCGGCAGGTGCACAAAGTGCTCGCACATGTCGATGCCGGACTGGCCGACCTTGCGGAAGCCGTACGGGCTTTGCACGTAGTACCGCAGACCCGAAGACATCGGCGAGAACTGCTCGCCCGTCCGCTCGAACCGCTGCATGTGCAGCTCGGCGAGCTTGGGCTTCGGATCGAAGGTGTCGATGTGGCTGGGCCCGCCTTCCATCACGAGAAAGATGCAGGCTTTGGCCTTCGCCTCGTGATGCGGCTGCTTCACCGCCAAGGGCCCGCCGTCACTCTCCTGGGCGAGGAGATCGCTGAAGGCGACGCTCCCCAAGCTGGCGCCGAGCGAGTATAGGAAGCTGCGGCGCGTTGCGGCGTTCGGCATGGTTTGGAGCGGCATCTCAGTCTTCCTTTCGGCCGCGGGTGACCTGGCGCCCAGCGCCATCCGTGCCACCCGCGGGCGGCGCTGGGCGGGCGGCGGCAGATTCAGTAGACATAAATGAACTCATTGGAGTTGAAGAGCACGAGGCAGAGATCGGCGAGTGCGCGCGTTTCCGGCTCGACGTCCCACGGCTTTGCGTGGGGGATGTAGTCGTCGTAGACGTCCAAGGGCTCCGAGTAGCGCAGCGCGATCCCTGACATCTCCTCCACCACGGTCCTGTCCAGTGACTCAGGAGGCGTGACCGGCTGCGGGGGATGCTGCTCATGGTGTAGCGTCATCTCCCGGACATGCTGGGACATCCTCGATCGCTCAGATCCCGACGCCGGCCTCGCGAGGGCGAGCCGGAAGGCCAAGTCGACCTGCTGGCCAAGCGACCCGGCTTCCCTCTGCAGCCGGAGGGCCATGGCGATCGCGCGGTCCATGGACGCGTCGCTGTTCATGAGCGTGAACGCCTGGGGCGTCACGTTTGATGTGTCCCGGCGCTCGCACGAGAGATCGTAGTTGGGCTGGTTGAAGACTTCGAAGACAGGGGCCATCTGCATTCGCATGCGATATGCGTACAGCGATCGCCGGTTGCGCTGCGCCGGCGTGCGGGAAGGCTGGTAGGCAGGCGCGATCGTTACTTGGTTCATTCGGGGCTGCGACTGGAACTCGAAGTTCACTTCCGGAAACACCGGCAGGCCGCCGACCTCCCGGTGCAGTTCGCCGGACGCGGCGAGCATCGAGTCCCTGATCTCTTCCGCGGCAAGCCTGCGAGCGCGGAAGTGACCCAGCAGGTCGTTGGCCGGATCGAGGTCGGCGGCCCGACCGCTGTCGGGCGGCCGGTCACCCCGTTGGTAGGTGTCGGACGTCATGATCAGGCGGTGTATCGCCTTGAGGGACCAGCCCTCCTCCACCAAGCGGCGTGCCAGCCAGTCCAAGAGTTCCGGGTGGGTGGGCCTTTTTCCCATCTTGCCGAAGTTGTTTGCGTTCTCGGCCAGGCCGCGTCCGAAGTGATGCTGCCAGACTCGGTTGACGATGGAGCGCGTGGCGAGCGGGTTGTCCTTGCGAGCGATCCAGCGCGCCAATGCAAGACGACGGCCCGTCATCCCGCTTGGCACTTCCCAGGCCGGCTCCGCTGATGCGGGACTGTAGCTTATCGGGACCGCGCTGAGCACGCCCGGCTCGACCCGGTCTCCGGGGGAATACACGGAGCCGCCGCCAAGGATGAACGACTCCGGCAGTTCCCCTCCGGTCTCGGCTGTCTTGGGCTGGCGGAGATGGACAGACGGCTGGACAAGGTCGGGCCCTTCGTAGACGCTGTGGGCCAGCGGCTCGTAGCGCTCGAGGCGCCGCTTCCAGATGCGGGCGTCATTGTTGCGGACCTTGAAGTAGCCTTGGTCGTCCACGCTGAGGCCAATGTGCCGGGGAGGCTTCTCTCCTTCAGGCCTGTCCTTCAGCTCGTCGCGCGGGCGATAGGGTATCCCCCTGTCGGCGCTCCAAGTGCGGGCAGCGGCCTCCTCCTTCGCCTTGATCTTGGCGACATCGGCCTCGGCCCACGCTAGGAGCTTCTGCAGCCGGGCCCGTTCCTGCTCGAAGTAGCGCAGGTTCTCAGTCTCGAGGAAGGCGGTCGGCATCTCGGCCAGCTGCGTGGTGGCGAATACGGCATAGAAGCGGTAGTAGTCGCGGGTCGGAATCGGATCGAACTTGTGGTCGTGGCACTTAGCGCAGCGCAGGGGCAGCGAGAGGAAGGTCTGCCCGACGTTGTTCGTGACGTCGTCGAGGTAATTCTGGCGAGAGGCGACCTTCTGCATCATTCCGGTGTGTTCCCAGGGCCCCATGCGAAGGTAGCCCGTCGCGACCCTCATTTCGGGGTTGTCGGGTTCCAACAGGTCCCCCGCGAGCTGTTCCAGCACGAACCGGTCGTAGGGCTTGTCATCGTTGAACGAGCGCACGACATAGTCCCGGTAGCGCCACGCATTCGAGCGTTCCCAGTCATTTGAGAACCCGGCGGTATCGGCATAGCGCACGACATCCAGCCAGTGGCGGGCCCACTGCTCTCCGTAGTGAGGACTCTCGAGCAGCCGGTCGATCACGCGCTTCCACGCTTGGGGCGACTTGTCCTCCAGGAAAGCCTCAACCTCCTCGGGCGCTGGAGGCAGGCCGGTTAGATCGAACGTCGCCCGACGGATCAGAGCGGTCCTGTCGGCCCTTGGCGCAGGATGCAGGCCCTTTACGGAGAGCCGGCTGTCGACAAATGCATCCACGGGATGAGTGCCTTCCGACGCGGGTGGCTCAGCCGTAGACAATGGCTGGAAGGCCCACAGGTCCTCCTCTCGGTAGCGCCTGTTCGTCCATTCCTCGGAGAGCCCACCGCTGGTGGACACAGCCACGCCCGCGTCGGTCCGCGCGCTGGCCATGTCTTCCTCCACCAAGGCGCGCAGAGTAGCCTCATCCGGCCAGGGAGCTCCGGCGTTGATCCAGTCCCGGATCGTCCAAGTTTCCTCCTCGGTAAGGCGGTCAGTTTCCTTGGGAGGCATTTGGAGTTTCGGATCCGTCCGCCGGACAGCACGGTATAGGAGGCTCCTACCGGCGTTCCCGGGAACCAGCACTTCCTTGGATGTGTCGCCGCCCCGCAGCATTGACTCCCGAGATGTCAAATCGAGACCCCCGAGGATGGCGCTGGGCTCGCCGCCGTGACACGGCAGGCAGCGCTGGGCCAGCAGGGGCCGAATCTTCACGGCGAATGCGCGGGATTGATCGCCTTGCTGGGCTATGCACGGCACAGTGCAAGCTGCCGCTAGGGCGGCAAAGGCTTGAGAGCGACTCAGACGCATCCTACGTTGAGACCAATTCGATCCAGACCAATGCTAGCAAGGTGGTATCCGCGACGGGGACATCTGTCTCGCCCGGCCGAACTGTCGCAGCACGGATCAACTTCCATCGGCTTCCAGACCGTATCCCTCAGCGAAGGGTCGATCTTCACGTGGGAGGAGGATTCGGACGAATCGTTCATGTCCGGTCAAGCGATCCAGAATCGAAGATTCAGCCTGTTGCCACCGTCATACTGGCAGAAGCCGCGATGGTCGCGATCTGGCAGTCCGTCTGCGCGACGCGACGCCCGACCGAGCGGAGATTGGCCGCAATCTTCCATCCGCTCGAAATGCATCTGGGCTGAGCGGACGCACCCAATCATCGAACGTGTGACTCAGCAGCGCATCGATTCTGACAGATCAGCGTCTCACGGCGCCGGCCCCCTGGAAGGAGGGCCGCACCGCACCGCAACTCGGTGAGGTGGCGATTCTAGGTCTACACCGCTCGACGGCCCGAAGTGGAAACGGATGGCACTCGCGAAGTTTCGGAAACTTGGCTTCCTACCGACCGAATCGCGAACGATCAGGCAGGCTGCCCCCTCCAACGAGCGACCCTTCCCTGCCGCTGGCTCTCCCAAGCGGGTCTTCATCGTCGTCTAGGTTTCCGACGTGCTGCTCGGGATGGCCGTTCCTCCGCGTTAGAGGGCTGATCTAATGGACGATTCCAGTGAAACTTACGGGCGACCAGCGCCGCACGCCATCGTCGTGCTCTCGCCTCAGGCACATTCTTTTGTTGATGTTTGGGACGCTTGCCGGAGTCGATCCTTGGTC
>JAPPMC010000028.1 GCA_028819235.1 Bryobacterales bacterium | reverse complement strand
GCCCAAGTTTGTCACCTATATTTGCAAGTCCTTTATAATCAGTAAGTTCTACGTTCGAGTTTTTTCTTCTGGCACTACATTTCGTGCATTCTTGCGTTGACGAGTCCTTTCCACGATCATCTTGCGGACCCCGCCAGGTGATGCTGCAACGCCCAGCGCTTCGTAGATCGCGCGCTGTCCGGGCTCCGCCCTGGTCGCCTTGCGCACATGCAGGGTCCGCCCGTCCTGACGGCGGAACACCGCCGTCACCCGCTGCTGCCCGCCCAGCCGCCTGCGCAGCCTCGTCCAGCTGGCCCGTTCCTCCCGCTCTCTCAGCCGCCACCGGATGAGATGCACCAGCTGGTACGCCAGCACGGTCAGGAACAGGTGCGCCTCCGAGCGCTCCTGCTTCGAATGGTGGATCGGCCGCAGGCCCAGCTCGCTCTTCAGGCTGCGGAAGACCGACTCCAGGTCCGTCAGCATCACGTACGTGCTCCACAACTGCTGCTCGTCCCAGTCCGCCACGTTCGTGCGCAGGCAGTACACTCCCGGATGCGTCGCGTTGGACTGTGCTGCGGGCTTGCGCTCCCATGTCACCGCAACCGCCTTCTCGTCCTGCTGGTCCCCCTGCACCTGAATCTCGTAATGCGGCGACGCCTTCGGATGCTTCTGCCGCAGCCGCCCGATCCGCTCCCAGACCTTCTCCAGCCGCTTCGTGTATTGCGGCTTCGACAGCCCCTCGTGCAGATGCCGCAGCTCCTTCTCCAGCCGCTCCCCAGCCCGGTCCACGATCGCCTTTTCCTTCTTCCGGCGACCCTCCGACTCGCAGTACAGCCGCGTCTCCCCGTCCTCGCCTTCCCGCTTCCAGATCCGCAACCCCATCTCCGTCGCGGTCCTGACCGCCACTGCCCGGTCCGCCTGGAACTCCCGCTTCCGCTCGCGGCTCGCCACCACGTACCGCCTGCCCTGCTGGCCAAGCCACGCCACGTTGTCTTCGGTCGCGATGCCCTTGTCCATTACCACCACGGCATCCGCCGGCACCTTCAGCTCCTTCAGCATGCCCTCCAGCGTGCCGCTCTCGGCCACGTTGCCCGGCAGCACCTGCGAACGCCGCACAAACCCGCTCCCGTCCAGCACCACGCCCAGGGTCAGCAGCGGGCAGTCGCTGCGCTTCTCCTTTGAGCGGCCCCGCTTCGCCTTCGGCTGCCCTTGGGCCTCGCCCTCGAAATAGGTGTTGGTGAGATCGATGAGCGTGACCGTCGTCTGCTGGCCGAACAGTCGCATCGCCCGCGAGAAGAGGCGCGCCTCCAGCGCCTCGCGATGCCGCAGCAGGAGGTCGCCGGCACGGTAGAGCGCACTCAGGCCCATGGTTTCGAAGTCGCAGCCGAGCAGTTCGCCGAGACCGCTGCGCTCGCGCAGCCAGGTCCAGGTGGCGAGTTCGGAGGCCGGGGCGGCCATGCGGCCGACCAGCACGCCGAGAGCGGCATGGCGCTGGGGACCGGTCAGGCCCAGTTCCTGCAGCAGGTCCGGCAGGCCGAACTGCTCGGCGGCCCACAGAGCGACGTGCTCGACGCCGATGCTGCGGGGCCGCGCCAGCTGCAGCGAATCCACGTCGACGCTTTGAAAGTCGGTCGGGGGGGCCACCTTCCGCGACGGGTCCGGATCCGACGCAGGATGGTGGAGCGGGACTCCGTCCCGCAGCAGGCGCTCGGCGATGCGCTGGGCCTCGGCCTCGACGGCCGGGGGGGCCTCGAGGGGCAGGAGAGCGGGCCGCGGGTCGAGGATCTGCTCGACGCGCCTGCTGAGGGTTTGCCAGTGCTCACGCCGGATCGGGAACCGGGAGCCGAGGTTGAGGAGCGTCTGCTGACGAACCTTGGGGCCGATCCGCCAGGAGCGGACGAGACGGTAGGTGAAGTAGGTCTTGCCGCCGTGGGAACCGGTCCGCGTGCGGCAGATGAACATGCCCCCAGTGCACCACGGAAAACGGGGGGCGTCAACCGCTGCGGCCACTTTATGGTACTACATTGCGGATTCTGAGATGTCCCCCCAATAGAATCAACAACTTACGCGTCGAAAAGGGCGAAATTCCGCCGAAATCGCCCATCAGCTGACAAACTTGGGCT
>JAPPMC010000304.1 GCA_028819235.1 Bryobacterales bacterium | reverse complement strand
GTCTCCCTGCCTTTTCTCTCCGGCCAGCCCGTGGCTGGGCACGCGCAGGGATTCCCACAGTGCCAGGACTGCCCTGGAATGCACCGCAATCACGAATTCTCCCGAGAGTCTGAACGCGTGGAAGAACCTGTCATGGAGCGCGGAAACCGGCGTTTCGGGCAAGTGGGTGATCACCTCACGGCAACATAATTTTTTCCTGTTCCCCCGTCAGGGCATGATCCTGTCTTCCACAAGAAGGAGACACGATCATGTTCGAAGAACTTTTCACCGATGGTTCCACAATCGAGAGGTACCGCACGGCACCGCTCCTCGACGAGCGGCTTTGCTGGCTTGAGCATTGTGCCGAGAGTGGTGCCAGGCCCAACACGCTGCGCAGAATCGCAAGTTGCCAGTTCCATTTGGCTCGCCTTCTCGACCTGCAAGCCGGTGATCGCGTTGACATCACCCGCATCGAGGCCGCAGCGGGGCGATGGGTGCGGCACGGCAGGTGCCCGCCCCATGGCTCCGCGAGGCGGGACGCACATCAGTGGTTCGTCGGTCACGCCCTGCGATGGTTGCGCTTCGCGGACATGTTCGCGGAGGAGCCTTGCCGACCGCAGCACCCTCACGCCGACGAAGTCGCGATCTTCGCACGCTGGATGCGTGCGGAGCGGGGCTGGGCCGAGGCAACGGTTCGCAATTGCTGCAGCAAGGTTGATCGCTTCCTCGTCAGGCTGAACGACTGCGGCGGCACCCTGGATACGGTCCGCATCAAAGACATCGACGAACAGGTTGCGCACTGGCACGCCTGCGGCCTCAGCCGAGCGACAATCCGCGATTACGCGAAACACCTCCGCACCTTCTTCCGTTTCGCGGAAGGCCGGGACTGGTGCATGGCGGGGCTCGCCGACGGCATCCTGGCGCCTCGGTTCCACCCCGGCGAGACGGTCCCCAAGGGCCTGAACCGGGACGAGGTCGTGCGCCTGCTTGCGACCACCGAAGGCGACCGGCCCGCCGATGTGCGCGCCCGGGCCGTTCTCATGGTGCTGATCACCTACGGCCTGCGCGCCGGCGAGGTTGCGGGCCTCAGGCTCGACGACCTGGACTGGGCGGAGGAGCGATTGCAGGTGCGTCGCCCGAAGCCTGGACGCACCCATCACTATCCCCTGTCGCGCGGCGTCGGGCAGGCGATCCTGCGCTACATCCGTGAAGTCCGTCCCCAGCGCCGGGAAAGAGCGCTGTTCCTGAAGTTGAATGCACCGGTTCGGCCGATGACAAGGACCACGATCGGCCATGTTGTCAGAAGTCGTGTCGACCGCATCGGGATTTCCGGCAAGCGCCGCGGTCCCCATGCGCTCCGCCACGGTGCGGCCCAGCATCTCCTCGACAACGGCCTGTCGACGAAGGAGGTGGGCGACTACCTGGGCCATCGCAGCGTCTCGGCCACCGCCGCATACGCCAGGGTGCAGCTCGACGCGCTGCGCGAGGTCGGCGAGATCGACCTGGAGGGCCTGGCATGAACCTCCAGGAATCAATCGACGCCTATGTCGACTGGCGGCGGGCCCATGGTGCGAAGTTCGTCACGGGCGCGGAAACTCTGCATCTATTCTGCAAGCGCGTTGGTGGCGACATCGACTGCAACGCTGTCAGGCAAGCCGATGTTCTCGCCTTCCTTGCCGGCAACAGGCCGCTGACCCGGTATCGGGCCCACAAGTACAGTGCGCTGGTCGGATTCTGGCGTTACGCGGTCAGTCGCGGTCATGCCGCCCGGTCGCCGCTTCCCGCGCGGGATGACGAGCCACGAACGCCGGAGTCGGCGCCTCCTTACGTCTTCTCCCGCGACGAACTGCAGCGCCTGTTCGAGGCTGTCGATACCTGCCAGCGTCGCTCGACCCAGCTCGATGCCGCCACCCTGCGGATGCTGCTCCTGCTGCTCTACGGTGCCGGCCTTCGCTTCGGCGAGGCCCGGCGCCTGACTTTCGAAGATGTCGACTTGGACGATGCGGTGCTGACCATACGCGACGGCAAGTTCTTCAAGAATCGCCTTGTTCCCGTCGGAGTCCAGCTCGCCGAGACTTTGCGGAGCCATGCCGCAAGGCGCACGGAACGCCCATTGCCGAGAGGCATGG
>JAPPMC010000185.1 GCA_028819235.1 Bryobacterales bacterium | reverse complement strand
TTTCCTGCGTATCAAGCACCTGTGGTATGGAGCAGCAGTCTAATGCCTAAGCCTCGTGCACGTGTTTGTGGATCCCAGAGTATCCTCCATCGTTTCCCTCACATGGTTCTCCTCATCAGGTGCCCCGCTTCCCTGCAACGGGTCCCGCCGGACGCGGTTCCCCGCCTTCCCGCCGCCGACACGCGACGGCCCCGGTACTATCAAGGCACTACGACTCCCTGCCCCCCATCCCTTCGGCTTATTGATTCGCCAGCCGGTACCGTGTGCTGCCCGTCTAGGTTTGTGTTCGCCATTGCGCTCCATCCGTCCCGCGAGCGCTGGACGGTGGCCGGGTGCCAGTTCTCAAAGCCGGGCATCCTCTCGCGGCTGTTCACACCCCGGACAGGACAGGGCCTCCCAGGTTCCCTGACGAGCCATCCCGTGGCTTTGCGACCGTTCTCTGACCCCGGCCGGTCCTTAGCGCCTCGCCCTTGGCGGCGCTTCCGGTGCTGCCCCCAGTAACTACACAGTGAAGACACCGACGATTTTTATCTCGAGGCTCAATAGCGACGCTTCGCCACCCGCTGTGTACGCTTCACGACGGTCGTTGCCGACCGCCATGCAACACTCGCTCCCGGCTGGTGGGCTGCACCTTTGCCGGGCGGGAGTCGAACCCGCTGGCTCGTGGTGAAAGGTTTCAGCTCATACGCATCCTCCTATCCAGGGCTTGCCCTGGCGCAAGCGGTTCCAAATTTGACAGTCTGCTGTTAGGATTCAGGACCGATTACTCCACATTGAGATCGGAGGGCGTGCTGCCGCTCGTGATCTGCTGCGGTTCGGTCCGGCCTGTACGGGCCTCTCGACGTGTCTTGGCGGCAGTCTGGGGCACTGGCACTGCGCTTTGGCACGACGTTTCGATGGCATCCTCAGGCAGCGGGCGCAGCAATGGCATTCGTTTAAGGATGGAGGCGGATTCGGTTTAATTGTCGCCGGATGGCGTCAAGACGGGGTGCGTTCAGTCTGCGGTCGGGCGATCGACGGGCTTGCGGTTCCTCCATTTCGTGCTCGGACGGCGGGACCGTCGCGGGTAGGAGCGGCCGGGGCGCTCCCGCTGGGGACTCCGCGAACCGTGCTCCAGCACCCGGTTCAGGGTGTCCCGCAGCTGCGGGGCCTGCAGCAGGAGCCCCTCGAATTCCCGCTCCACCGCGCCCAGGCTCTGGTTGAAGTTGACCCGCAGGGGCGCGCGGCCCTCCTCCTCGCCCCGCGACTCGAAGTGCCGCTCGCTGTGGCTGGCGAACAGCCGTGCCATTGCGATCAGCGTGAAATGCGCGTAGTCGCGGTAGGGACACCAGTTGCCCAGTGCCCCCCGCTCAGATCCGTACGTGCGCGCTAACGCATAATTCCGAGTCCCGGATTATTCCGAGTTGGCCGCGCAAGTCGGTGCAGCACGGGCAGTTGCGAGCATTGGACTCGGAATAATCCTGCGGTCTTCTCATGCCGGCAGCCCTGCCGGATCATCGGAAGACCTATGGACACAGAACTCCTCTCCCCCAAATCACGGAGGCAGCTGCGGAACCGCGCCGGCCCGTTAGGCCCTCATGTCGAAGGCTTCGCCGACCGGCTCACGGCGCAGGGCTACCGTTCCTTCACCGCCAGGCTGAAACTGGACACTGTTGGCGATCTCGGCACGTGGCTCCAGCACAAAGGCCTGGCTGTCGAGGCACTCGACGAGCGGCGGGTTGCAGCTTTCCTGCAGACACGCGATGCAAAGCGAAGCTCGCGCCACGGCGAGGTCGCGACCTGTCGGCTGTTGCTCCACTACTTGCGGGAGAACGGCTGGATCGCGACCGCTCCTCCCGATCTGGCCGACGAGGGCCCGACCTCCCGCATCGTGCGCGCCTACGAGCGCTTCCTCGTCGAAGTGCGCGGTCTGGCGCTGTCCACGGTGGGCAATTACGTGGCGATCGCCCTTGCCTTCCTGACCGCCCGCTTTGGCACGGGGCCGGTCGAACTGGAGCGGCTGGGCGCCCAGGACGCCAACCAGTTCTTGCTGCGCGAATCCCGGCGCCTCAGCCGGTCCCGCACCCTGCCCTTGCCCCATAAGTCACGAGCGGGGCTCCTGCTGAGACGCGGC
>JAPPMC010000222.1 GCA_028819235.1 Bryobacterales bacterium | reverse complement strand
GCAGAGCGAAACGCCCACGGCCACGATTGCCACGATGAGGCTGCGGTCTGACAATTGCCTGACTGCAGCCCCGGCGCCCATTCTTCGATCCAGCCCCAAGATGATGTTAGCAGCCAGCGGCGAGGGCCGGTGGCGCTCATTCGCCAGGCACATTCAATTTAGGGATCGAGTGAGCGGGAAGGCCCCGAACGCAGATTGCCAGAGCAAGAAAGTAGGGGTCGACAGCCGATTGCAGCCGGCCGACGGTCTCGGTAAGGCGATGTACGGCACAGCGCCGTCAGCGTGACGGCAGATCGGGGACGGCTCGGAGACTGTCTGCACTTGGCGAGGCAGCGTCGGCCGCGACGCCGGACGCAGTGGGGCCGCGCCCGCTGCCGCGGCTTGCTGTGGCTTGAGCTGAGGAAGGGGACCTGCCGGGATTGGCCTCTGTGCGAAGGGCCACCTCTGCCCTGTGACGGCAGTCTCTGTTTCGCCGTGGATGACACTCGCCGCCAGTGCCGTTTGGCGCTGAGGGGCTCCTGTTGGGGAATCATTGGCGTGCGCGCTGCATTTGTGCAGTGCCGCTTTCCTGATTCCGCAACACCAAAGGAGGCCTCCCATGACACCACTGCGCCGCCGCATGACACAGGACATGCAGCTCCGGAACCTCGCTCCCAACACCCAGCAATCCTACGTGGAGAACGTCGCCCGCTTCGCGGGCTACGTCAACCGTTCTCCGAACCTGCTGGGCCCCGAGCAAATCCGCAGCTACCTGCTGGACCACGCACTGTCCGCAAGCTCAGCGCGAGCAGCATCGCCATCGCGGTGGCCGCGCTGCGGTTCCTGTACTGCGTCACCTTGGGGCGCGACTGGAACGCGGACCTCGTCCTTCCCACCCCCAAGCAGTCCAACAAGCTGCCGGTCGTCCCTTCCCGAGAGGAGGTCGCCACCCTTCTGGGCAGCTTCGACGCACTCAGCCACGGCGCCATCTTCTCGGCCTGCTATGCCGCCGGCCTGCGCATCTCCGAGGCGGTCCGCCTGCGCCCTGCCGACATTGACAGCCAGCGCATGGTCCTGCTCGTCCGCCAAGGCAAGGGCGCCAAGGACCGCCAGACCCTGCTCTCGCCGCGCCTGCTCGAGATCCTCCGCGGCTACTGGGCCGCCCCCGGCCGGCCCCGCCCTGGCTCTTCCCGGGCCGAACGCCGCACCGGCACCTGTCCTCCCACGCCGCTTACGAAGCCTTCAGGCGAGCCTTGGCACGCGGCTAGCCGGACTGGCGGACCGAGTGTCGTACATCGAAGGCCACCTTCGCATCAGCGGAACGCCATCGAGTGGAAGGCGCGAGAACGAAGTCCATGCCCTGCCCCTAGAAAGAGGAGTAACCCCAGCATGGCGTAGCGATTCGAGCGAGCCACACCCGAGAAGCTGGCCCGCGCCTTGCTGCGCTCCAAGCTCAAGACGAAGGTCTCGCGCAAGCGGAAGCACGTCTGGTCGCGAAGCGTCGCGGTTAAGGCGAAGGCTGCTGCCCGGTGATCGCGGATTCCGGTCAGTTTGTCAAGCCATCGATGTCATCCCCTTAGCGAGAGCGCGGGCAGGGGCCACCTTTAGGGTGGCGGGCTGAGCCAAGATGAAGTTGCGCTGGCGGGTGTCGTCAGTCTCTGATTTTCGACAATCGCGGCACTGGCACTCTGCGATTTGTGCCTGAGTCGCCGGGACTTGCGGCGCAGGGATGGAGCGGGTGCGAGCCTTGCCGGCTACCTTGCGGGTCAGCAGCCAACATGGCCCGTGACCGCGATGCTGCTTGTCGGCGCAGACGCGTTTGGGCCTGCCGCAACGGCAGTAGTTCCTGACTGGGGAGCCGGGTCGCAGGTCACCCAATGCAGCGATTCTCGCGAGCGCCTCTTGGCGGCGTTGCCGGGGGGCTGATGTGTCGGTTGGGGCGGGCAAGACGGCCTTTCTTGTTGTTCGCGCATACCAATAACAGACCCGCCAAGCCCGCAGTCCCAGCTGCGGGAATCTGCGACGGGTCGCAGATTCCGCTGTGTGTGTTGCTCAGGGGTCAAACCGCACCCGCAAGCCAATAAGCCACCGATGTGTGGTCCGGATCGAGGCCAAGTCCCGGAGTCTCAGAATCTTGTCGTGGACCCACCT
>JAPPMC010000274.1 GCA_028819235.1 Bryobacterales bacterium | reverse complement strand
AGGGTCCGGTTTGCCCATATATAAGGAGCACGAAGGGTTTTGGCGCAAGCACTATATAAGGAGCACGAAGGGTTTTGGCGCAAGCACTAATTCGAAGCCATCCATGGCGTCCTGCGCTTCCGCAGACGCCACAACAACCCGCTTGTCAGTGGCTGCTCTTCAACGCTGTGCTCAGCGAACCTCTCGAGTCTGCCCTGCCTCCATCCAAACCCCTGACGCGGTAGCGGCCTCATGCCACTCCAAGTGGCCGGGCTGCGAGACGCTTGCACACACGGATAGATGGCAACCCACGTGTTCACCGCCGAAGGGCCACGGTTTGAATTACACGCTCGCGTTGTTCTCGGACCCTAATCTGGCTTCGGCCGCTAGACGACTCAGCACCAAGGAGTCGAGGCACCTGGCGAAAAACGGTCGCTGGGCGCATTGCTATTCTACGGACCTACCCCCCGAATCGTATCGGACTTGAATCGGAACGGCTCGGCGCGGCACACGGTCGTCAGCTGTGCTCCGAGCCGCAAACGGGAAATGGGCGAGCCGAGAATACCGGCCGATCGAGGTTTGGCCCGGACACACTGGCGGGCTGTCGCCAAGGACCGGCCCAGGTCAGGCGTCTGCCCGGGTTTCCCGTAAGTTGCCCACTCAGGTTCGCGTTTGGGGGACCCTGCGCCAGTGGTCGGCCCTTAACCGGTCGGTAGCCACGGGAAGAATGACTAGCACGACTTCATGAACCCGCGCCCCTTGGATTTCAGCGGTGACCCCGAACGCCTCTCACTTTTTGTCGAAGGCCTCCGCCTATCGCACGGCTACCAGTTCAACCCGACCTTCGCGAGCGAGATCTCTCAAATCCACCCACTGCCACACCAACGCATTGCGGTCTATGATCACATGCTCCGCGAGGATCCGCTCCGCTTCCTGCTCGCGGACGACGCCGGTGCGGGCAAGACCATCATGACCGGGCTGTGCATTCGCGAAATGTTGATGCGTGGGCGAATACGACGAGTGCTCATCGTCCCGCCAGCCGGTCTTGTGGGCAACTGGGAGCAAGAGCTTCGCACGCTGTTTCGCCTCCAGTTCCGCATAACCTCTGGTTCCGATGTGCGCACGCACAACCCGTTCTCGCGACCGGACGGCGACCTCGTGATCGTGTCGCTGGACACGCTTCGTGGGCAGTCGGTCTTTGCAGCGCTGGCCAGCCCCGAAACGGTCCCGTACGACCTCGTCGTCTTCGACGAGGCCCACAAGCTGAGCGCTTCCGCCGAGCGAGGTCGTGTGCGCAAGACCCAGCGATACAAGCTTGCCGAAGCGCTTGCGGGTTGCCCGCCCGCTTCGGAGTACGCGACGCTCACTTGGTCGGCACGTAATCTGCTGCTCCTCACCGCCACGCCTCACATGGGGAAGGACTCCCCCTACCACCATCTGTGGCGCCTGCTCGACCACCACGTCTTTGGGGCGGAGGAGGCATTCAGGCGAGCCCCGCGCAGCACTCGAATCCGGCATTTCATACGCCGCACTAAGGAAGAGATGGTCGACTTCGACGGAAGGCCTGTTTTTCGCGAACGACACTGCGACACCTTCGGATACGACCTCACTCCCGGAGAGGACGGCGAACGGGATCTCTATGACCGCACCACTTCCTACCTGCTGAATTCCTACAACCAAGCCAAGGAGAATCAACAGGCGGTAAGGCTCGCGATGGGCGTGTTTCAGCGTAGGTTGGCCAGTTCAACTTGGGCCCTACTCAAGTCGTTAGAGCGCCGGGTCGCGAAGGTCAGCCGATTGGTCAGGGACCTCGAGACGGGGCGGCTCGACCTCAGTCACCTCCGCACGGCGCAAGGTGTCCTGAACGCCGAGTACAGCGCGGACTACTTCGACGAACATGACGCATCAGAGGACTTGGACAATGAGGCCCTACGCGAGAGAAGCACAGACTACGAGGATGCCGTGCTTGGAGCCGTCGTCGCCGTTACGACCGATGAGCTTCGTGCGGAGATCTTGACCTTGGAAGATCTCTGCGGACGTGCACGGCGGCTCATCGCATCAGGCTACGAGTCGAAGTTCGAGCGGTTGCGAGAAGTGATTGAGCACCCGCTTCACAGCGATGAGAAGTGGCTCATCTTCAGCGAGCACCGGGACACCGTCGACTACTTGATCGGACGGCTCGAAGAATTGGGCTACGCGGGGCTGGTAGCCTCGATCCACGGAGGGATGCCTTGGCAGGAACGGGAGGAGCAGGTGGATCGGTTCCGCGATTCGGCCGGCGCGCAGTTTCTCGTGGCCACTGACGCCGCGGGAGAGGGGATCAACCTCCAGTTCTGTCGCCTGATGGTGAACTACGACATTCCTTGGAACCCAGCCCGTCTGGAGCAGCGGATGGGGCGCATTCACCGCTACGGCCAGAAACACGATGTGCGGATCGTGAACCTGGTATCTACGGACACAAGGGAGGGTCGCGTTCTCCAAATCCTGCTCGAACGTCTGGATGCGATTCGCCAAGAGTTGCATTCGGACAAAGTGTTCGATGTGATCGGACGCCTGTTTCAGAACCAGTCTCTGTCCGATTGCCTGCGGGAGGCGCTGAGCGACGAGGGCGAGCGGCGCTCCCGGGCCCGGCTCGAGACCGCGCTTACCAAGGATGCTGTTGGGGGAATTGGCGCGCAGGACCGGAAGCACTACGGTAGCGGGGGCGACGTGGTTGGTCGGCTTGGCACGCTGCGCAGCGAGATTGACCGCGAGAGGTACGTGCATCTGCTCCCGGCCTACGTGCGCCGGTTTGTCGAACGCGCTTCCCCCATACTGGGTCTCGCCGTAAGCGGTGACTTGGACGAGTATTTCTCGCTAGTGCCGACTCGTCCCGGCGCGCTCGATCCGCTGCTGCGCGGACTGGAAGCATACCCCGTGGACGCGCGTGAGCGGCTCAGGGTGCGGCGGCCTGGCAGGAACGACCGATGCGTGTGGCTCCATCCGGGCGAGCCCGTGTTTGACGCGCTGAGCGCAGAGATAGCGGCACTTGCTAGCGAGGATGCCTTGCGGGGATCGGTCTTTGTCGATTCGCGCGCCGAGTCCCCGTACATGCTCCACCTCGGCGAGGTCGGAGTTGAGGAGGAAGAAGCGGACACGAGTTCGTCGGAGCGAGAGACGGTATTTCGCGAACTGGTCGTTCTCTGCCAGGAGCAGGACGGCGGTGTATCCAAGGTGCCACTAGAGTCCTTCGCGTTTCTTCAGGACGCTCCTCACGTTCCGCCAGGAGCCGTGCCACTTGCGGCGCGGGCATTGGGGCTGCGTGCCGACGCAGGTGATCACCTCCAGGAGGAAGCGGCTCGGCTGGCCAGCAACCGCCGCGCCGCACTCAGGGCCAGGTTGCCGGAACGGCGCAGGAGGGTGGGATTGAACTTCAACCTGCGCGCGGCCGACCTAGCGAGGCGCCGGAAGGCGCTGTCGAAGGACGGCCAAGCGGCCACGGACGAACGGGCGGAGGTTAGGTTGCTTCAAATGGCACTTTGGGAGCAGCGCAGGCTGGAATTCGAGAAACTGGACACCGCACCCGAACGCATCGTGCCGAGTGCCGTGCGGTTCTTGGCGCACGCGTTAGTGCTGCCGGCGACGGGCGACGAGGAGAGAGAAGCCTTCGACGCCGACATTGAGAGGGTCGCGATGGCAGTCGCCACCGAGTGGGAGCGTAGCCGGGGCTCTGAGGTGACGGATGTGTCAACGCCGCCGCTCGCACGGGAAGCGAGGCTGGCCGATCATCCAGGATTCGACCTTCTTGCGACTGATGTGGGCGGCGAAAGGCGCCACATTGAGGTGAAGGGCCGGGCCCAACGGGGCGGAGTGTGGATGGAGGAGAACGAATACCGCGCGGCGTGCAACCTCGGGGCGGACTATTGGCTGTACGTCGTGCTGGACTGCGCCACGTCCGCACCGCACCTGTCAAGAGTTCGGGATCCATTCGCAAGACTGTTGGCCAAGGGAACGATCAGAATGAGGATTTCGGCGGCGGAGGTCCTGAGCGCGGCCGAAGCGCACGAACGATGATCTACGTGATCCCAGCATCGCTTTCCGGGCGGGCGAAACATGCACAATTGACTGAGCAGAACCGATCCCTCTCCACCGATAGCTATGACACGGCGATCTGGATGACCCGCATCCTGGCGGATTCCCCGACAGAACCAGAGTCCAAGGTGTGATGACCCGCCTCTCTGAAACGACGATCCCCCTTCGGCAGATCTCCCTCGACTCGGTGCACGAGAAGAACGTCCGCCACGGCCATGTCTCGACGCTCCACGTTTGGCCCGCCCGGCGTCCGCTTGCGGCCGCCCGATCCATGCTACTGGCGACCCTCTTGCCGGACCCCGGTGACGCGAAGGAACGCCGACGCTTGGGCGAGCGCATGGCCGGTCGTCTCGTCCCGAAAAAGCTCAAAGGCGGCGGCGAGGACGTACACATGAAGGAGACCACCGGGGGTGTCCTCCACTGGGGCCGCGAGGATCCCTTGGAACTCGAACGTTTTCGGATCCGCATTCGCGAAGCCTTCGGTGGGCGGGCACCGCGCGTCCTCGATCCTTTTGCCGGTGGAGGTGCGATCCCGCTCGAGGCGATGCGGCTCGGCTGCGAGACGTTCGCGGCGGATCTGAATCCAGTTGCGTGGTTCGTGCTCCGGTGCACCCTTCACTACCCCCACCTTGTCAGACGGATCGAAAGAGCCCTTCCCGACTTCGCGATCACCGACCGTGACTTCGCGCTCGCTCTGGTTAAGGCCCGACTCAAGTCCCGGGGTGTGAACCCTACACCAGCTCGAATCAGAAATGCGCTCGCCGACCTGGGCCACCACCATGGGGGAGTTGTCCAAGTGACCACCGCCTTGGCCGACGACGTGCCCGCTTCGGCGAACTTCGCTTGGCACCTAAGGGCCTGGGGTCTCCGCGTGCGTGACCGCGTGGGAAGAATACTCGCCGCCAAGTACCCGGTTTATGCCTACTTCGAGCCACGGCAACGCAAGGGCCGGAAGAGGCGTCCGGTTGGACCGCCGGTCCGATTCAGGCCCCGAGACCCGACCCTATTGAGACCTGACTCGGAGGGACGGGTGACCGTTGAACCTCTTAACGAACGGTACGAACACGACTACCTTGAGGACGACCGGAACCCGCGCTGGATCGCCAAGCCGGTGGTCGCCTGTCTGTGGGCGCGGACGGCGGAGTGCGGAGGGTGCCGCGCCGAGATACCTCTGCTCAAGACGCGGTGGCTGTGCAAGAAGAGCGACCCGGTCAAACGCGTCTTGTTGACCATGAGTGTGGCCTCCGAATCGTGTCGAATCGACTTCAACATCAGGGCGGACGTGCCAGTGTCGGCCGGATCGGTCGCGAGCAAACGTGCCCAAGACCAAGAGTTGGGGAAGGGGACCATGAGCCGGAGTGGCGCCGCCTGCCCCTGCTGTGGGGCGGTCACCAAGATGAAGGAATTGCGCGCGCAGGGTCGTTCGGGCCGGCTGGGCTCCCGCATGATCGCCGTCGTGATTGACGGCCAGAAAGGCAAGGAGTACCGGCTCCCGACAGACGAGGATCTGGCCGCGGCGCGGGTGGACGCGGATGAGATCGCAGCCGTGCACGGAGCGATTCCGTTCGGGCTCCCGGATGAACCCATGCCGGACGAGAACGCGCTGGGAATGCGGGTTCGGCGTTACGGATTCGACACGTGGGGCACGCTCTTCACCGATCGACAGTTGCTCGCGCTCGGCACGTTTCTGCGCGAGATCCGGCATGTCCGGGACGAAATCTCGGAGCATGGCTATCCCGAGGAGTGGCGGGAGGCGCTGACGGCGTACTTAGCATGCACCCTGAGCAAGCTCGCTGACTACAGCAGCTCGATATGCTCTTGGCACAACAGCGGGGAGAAGCTCGGCCACACCTACGCCCGCTTCGCCCTCCCCATGGTCTGGGATTTCTGCGAGGTCAACCCGCTCTCGGCGACCACGGGAGGGTTCATGGCGATGCTCGAGTGGGTCGCCCGCTATCTGGACCGCGCCCTAGTCGCCGTTGAAGCCAGTACGCCACCGGACATCGCGGCGCGTAGCGCTCTGGCCCCCCAGCCCGCCAGCCTCGATCTGGTCTGCACCGACCCGCCGTACTATGACGCGATCCCCTACTCTGACCTGATGGACTTTTTTCAGGTCTGGCTGCGTCGAGCGCTGCAAGGGGTCTCGCCAGAGATCGATGAGGTCTTTGCTGATCCCCTTGGCCCCAAGTGGCAGACGAACGATGGCGACGGCGAACTGATTGACGACGCCAGCCGGTTCGGGGGCGACCAAGAGGCTTCCAAGAAGAACTACGAAGACGGAATGGCCCGGGCCTTCGCGCGATGTCACGAAGCCCTGCGGGACGATGGGCGCCTCGTCGTGGTGTTTGCGAACAAGGACCCCGACGCTTGGGAAACCGTTGTTGCGGCACTGATCCGCTCGGGATTCATGGCCACCGGTTCTTGGCCCATCCAGACCGAGATGCAGACCCGGCAACGGGCCATGGCGTCCGCCGCGCTCGCCTCATCCATCTGGCTCATCTGCCGGAAGCGCACTGCCACGCGGCCAGGGTGGGAACCCATAGTTCTGCGCGAGATGCGGGAGAAGATCATTGGCAAGCTCAGGGACTTCTGGGACGCAGGAATTCGCGGCCCCGATTTCGTATGGTCGGCCACCGGTCCCGCGCTCGAAGCTTTTAGCAAGTACCCTGTTGTCAAGCGTGGTGTCGGTGAACGGGTTATGCAGGTTGGCGAGTTCCTCGCAAGCGTCCGGCGCATCGTTGTAAGCTTCGTCGTGGGCCGGCTTTTCTCGCGGAGCGACGGCACGGTCGATGACCTAGATGAACTCACGACCTACTACCTCCTGCACCGGCACGACTTCGGCATGGACTGGGCTCCGGCGGGTGCGGTCATCTTGTACGCGCTGTCCTGCAACTTCAGGGACGCCGACTTGGTCGGCCGTCATGACCTGCTGGTGCGCGGAAAGGCGAAGCCGGCCAGCGAGCCCGTTGACGATGAACCGGGATCCATAGGTTCGGACGGCGATTCCAGGCTGAAACGATGGAATCAGCGCAAGGTCGGATCGTCCAGAGTAAACGGGGGAACAGCGCCGCTCATCGACAGCCTCCATGCGGCCATGCGGCTCTGGACTCTAGGCGACCTGAGCCGGGTCAACGGGTTCTTGGACGCGCGAGGGCTCCGCAAGAGCGAAGTGTTCGCAAGCGTGGTGCAGGCCGTGCTGGAAATGGCTACGCCAGGTTCCGGAGAGAGGTCCACACTCGAGAAGCTCCAGAATCATCTCGGCAGGAGCACGCCCCCTGACCGGGTCCGAGAGTCGACGCTTTGGGATTTCCCGTCTTGAGAGACTCCGATCACCTTGAGTGAATCGGTGGAGAATTGGGCCTGGGTCACGGGTGGTTGCAAGCCCGCACCGGAGGCAAGGACTCGAACATGGTTGCTTTGGATGCTGTCCATGCGCCAAGTGCTTGTCCTTGAGCGGTACGATTACGATGAGATAGTCGACCATAGGAATTGAGGACCTCCAACCTGTTCGCAAAATACCGGGAACGGGACAGATCCGTGGCCAGCCCCGATCCGGTCGAGCGCCCGATGTCGCATCGCCTCGGCTTGACCGACATGGGGCTGGTGTCGCTTGACAGACCCCTCTCGCGAGTCGACCTCGATCGTTACCCTGCCGGGCCGACGGTGACCTGGTCGTCTATCGTCAGCTACCGTTGTCTTCGAGAGCGACACATCTTGCCCAATTGATTCCAACCGCGATTCCACACACCTCATGGCACTCGTTCCCACCCCTTGGCATAAAGTCGTAGCGCTCAAGGCTGAGCTGCGCACCGGGGAGCTATCGCTTTCGCAGTTCGCCGCTGACCTCCACGAAGTGGTAACCCGGGCCGGTCGGCGACCGATATACGAAGACCCTCAGAAGTTCTTCGCACTCACGTATCCCACCCTCGCGCTTCGCGACCTGGCCCGGGACGTGGCCGCGCGGCTAGCGGGAACGAGCGACAAAGCCGTGCGCCAACTGGAGATGACTTACGGCGGCGGCAAGACCCACACACTCATCACACTCCATCACCTCTTTCGCGATCCGGACCGCCTCCCGGACCTCAAGACGGTTCGCGAATTTCGACAACACGCCGATGTGGATCTGCCCAAGGCCGCGACCGCCGCGCTCTGTTTCGACAAGATCGACGTGGAGAACGGGATCAAGGATGTGCGCGGCCCTTGCGGCGGCAGACGATCGCTGCGGCACCCGTGGAACATCCTCGCCTACCAGCTAGCCGGGAGCGACGGTCTTCGGATCCTGCACGGCGGCGAACCCACTAAGGAACGCGACACGGCTCCCGCCGAACCGCTTTTGGTTGAGGTCATCGAGTACCAACAAAGGGCCGATGGACGTGCCACCCTCATCTTGCTCGATGAGGTCTTGATGTACGCACGCGCAAAGGCGGCCCGGGATTGGTCGTGGGTGAACAGGCTACAGAGCTTCTTTCAGGCCCTCACGCAGGCGGTCGCAAAGGTGGACCGGGCCGCCATCGTGGCATCGCTGCTCGCTACGGACCCCGCGAAGACGGGAGACGAGCTTGGAAAGAGCGTGCTCCGCGACTTGGCTAACATCTTCCAGCGCCAGCGTGAGGAGGGGATTCAGCCCGTCCAAAAGGGCGACGTGGCCGAAGTGCTGCGACGCCGGTTCTTTGAGCCCAGTAGCATCGACGATCCGGCCGCGTTCAGACCACATGTGATCGGCGTCGTGAGGGGAATCGCCAAGATCGATGAGACCACGAGACGCGAACGGAACCGCGCGGAACAGCGTTTTCTGGCCAGCTTCCCTTTCCACCCCGGATTGACAGATGTCTTCTACACCCGGTGGACGGAAATCGAGGGCTTCCAGCGGACGCGCGGCATTCTGCGGACGCTGGCTATCGCACTTCGGGACGCCGAAGCGCGGGCCGATCCCAGTCCGGTGATCGGGCCGTCCGTTCTCTTGAGTGAAAGAGGTTCTGGCGCCGTTTCCGAGGCGGTGAGGGAACTGGCCGGAATCGCGACCAAGGACACAGTGAGAGGGAAAAGGACGGATTGGATCCCACTGCTCGAAAAAGAGATGGGGAAAGCCCGCGAAGTCCAGGGTGAGTTTCCTTCGCTGGAAGCCTTTCGGGAGCTGGAACAGGCGGTCGCCGCTGTCTTCCTCCACTCGCAACCCATCGGAC
Source organism: Bryobacterales bacterium (assembly GCA_028819235.1). Lineage (GTDB taxonomy): Bacteria > Acidobacteriota > Terriglobia > Bryobacterales > UBA6623 > VXMF01. Next base: position 14,670 of record JAPPMC010000274.1, on the reverse strand, counting down.
GAAAGGCGCAAACCAACCAGCTGCTCCAACTGGTGGGAAGCGCCGGACCTGATGCGATCGAGTTGTGCAAAGGGCTTCGGCGGTGGCGTGACACCTCATGGTTTCTCAATGACGAGGACGAAGACGCCCAGGTCGAGGGTGCCCACAGCCTGCCTGAGGCATGGCGTCTGGGCAACGCTCCCAATCTGCGCCAGATGCACGACGAAGCATGTAAAGACCGGGTAACCGACAAAGATGTGGAGGATCGCCTTAGGACAGCAATCGGCAAGACCACGCGTCTCTGGAGGGGCGCGCGGGACGCTGGCGCTACTGTCCACAAGCTTCCTCGCCTTCCCGCCGACGTTCGGGACACGGTTCACTTCCGCTTTGCGATCCTCGGCCCGGATGCTGCGTCATCCGCCGGCAAGCCCAGCACGGTGGCCAGAAGTTTCCTCGACTACACAACCAGCCACGACAGTCCGCGAGTGTATCGCAATGCCGTAGTGTTGGCGGTGCCGTCACGGGAGGGCGTCGATGGTGCCCGTGAGGAGACCAGGAGTTTGCTCGGCTGGGAGCATGTGCAGACCCAGCTCACCGCGCGTGAGATCGATCCCGTCCGCCGCGCGCGTTTACACCGCCACGTGACACAGGCAGAGGCGGAGCTTCCCGGTGTGATCCGCCAGGCTTACGGAATATTGGTGACTGTCAACGAGGAAAACGAGGTCGAGGCCTTCAAGCTCCCAGCGAGCGACCGGCCTCTCTTCGAGGAAGTCAAGGACCACGGTGAGGCCCGGATCGTGGACACGCCCGTCAACCCCGAGGCGATCCTGCCCGATGGACCGTATGGTCTCTGGATGGAGGCCGACGCCGCTCGTCTCGCCAGTCAGTTGAGCGAAGCGTTCGCCCGCTTCCCCCGGCTGCCGAAAGTGCTGAAGCCGGAGTTGGTGATCGGCACAATCCTTAGGGGAGTGCGCGACGGGCTCCTTTCGGCTAGGTTGAAACGCCCCGACGGCAGCTTTCGAACATGGTGGCGAGAAGAATTAGACTCCGACGCCGCGACCGATGACCAACTTGAGATCGTCCTTCCCCAGAAGGCGCGACTCGCGCGCCTCAGCCATCACCTCCTCGCGCCTGGTCGGCTACCGGGCCTGTGGGATTCCGGAGTCGATGAGACCATCGAGCCCTTGACCGTCCAGGCTCTACTAAAATACTTTGCCGGCGGCCATGTCGCGACCATCGCAAGAGATGGGTACGAGGATCGGTTACCGATTCCAGCCTGCCCTGACGACATCGTGCTGGAATCGGTTGCCCGGGCGGTGGCGGACGGGACGCTCTGGGTCACAAACCCTCCCGCGTCGGTGTGGAAGGAACCGATTCCCGCCGGAACTCTCAACCGGAACGCCACCTTACGGCCCGCTCCTGAACTCGTCATAGCTCAGGAACTCTCCGACGAGGCCTTGCCAGAGGCTTGGGCGAATAACAGGACGAACGGTCTCGCACTAACTCAGGCCCTGTGCCAGAAACGCACTGAATTGGTTCCGTGGGGAGTCGTGCGGGAAGGAATTCTTGCCGCGGTCAATGCCCGATGGCTTGTCCAATCGGAGGGCAGCGGACCGATCGAGTGCAACTACGATCAAGCTCAAAAGGTGATCCTCCATAAGCCGAAGCTCGGCAAAGGGCGAAAGCGTCGGCAACAGGTTACTCCGGTCACACTTGACGTGCCGCAGTTGCAAGACTTGGCTGAGCGCATACCCGACCTCTTGTCTGCGATCGGCGCGGCCGAGCTGCAATTTTCCGTACTGGTAAGCGCGGGCGGAGAGGTTACGGACGGAGATCGCGAGCGGGTCAACAAGATCCTCGGGGCAGTGTCGCCGCGACTCAAGATGACGCAGTGACTCGCTCCTTGCGAATACCACGTCACACAAACTCTCTGCCACGGACGACTGCCTTTCGAGGAGACATCCGGTCGATCTGAAGCTACCGCGTCAGGAATCGGTTGGGTGGCAGGCCCGCGGTTGAGAGATTCGTTGTCTGCAGGGTTTGAGGGCATCTACCGAGAGACATAGATTTCCAGCGTCTGCAGGAGCTCATGACACTATGTGCGACCGAGAATCTCGTCAAATAAAATGGAGCACGGCTCCTGTAGCTACTGCTTACAACTGAGGTCCGCGCATGTTGGTGCGTCTGGCAGGGCCAGACCGACACTACGGTCGGTTCCCCTCTTCTGTGGCTGAGGCCGGTCCGGCCTCGCTCACCTTCCGGCAGCTGCAAGCCGCCCTCAACGCGGCCTCCCCTGTCACCACCTCCTGCGACCTGCGCTCCGTCCCCTATCTGCGCAGCTACAACCACAACGGCCGCTTCTACACCCTCGCCGACCCCAGCCGCTTTGACGAGTGCGGCCTCTTCCGCCTCGACTCCGCCTGATTCTCGCGCGACGGCAGCCTGACCGCCACCGTCACCCGCCTTGTCCGCGAGGCCGACGCCCGCTGGACCCACAAGGAATTGCGATCCCTGCCGCACTTGCCGTCCCACGCCTGCCTGTTTTCCGCCGTGCGAAGCAAGCGCATCCAGCGCGAGCGCAGCGATGGCGTCTTCCTCTACCTGTACGCCGAGCCGGCGGTGGCCGACCGAAAGCGCCAAGCCCACCTCAGCGGCATCCGCGAGGCCCGCACCGGTCTCGTGACCGGTCTGGAATCCTCTGTGATCGAGGCCTTGCTGGCCCTGATCCGCAACCCGAACTCGTCCCCAGCACAGCTGGCACGCCGCTTGCGATGCCACTCCCCTCCCATCCGCCTCGATCAGATTACGACCGTCGTGCAGCGTTTCGACCTCGAACAGGTCGTCGAAAAAGGGGCCCTGCAGCCAGCGCGTCAAGCGGGCCGACAAGGCGAGCATGTCGCCGGAATCCACTGTGCTCAGCTAACTGGACCGCTATCGCGACCAGCTCTTCGGGCATCCCGTCGCACACGATGAAAGCGGACGCATCTTGGCGGTCGTCGATCGCACCAACAACCCTGCCGAGCCCTTCTTCGCCAGCGCCAAGCGCCATCTTTGACGGCGCTTGGCACATGCCAACCTCGGCAGGGACATGCAGGACCAGCCCGCGCAAGCCGCCCTGACAGCCAACTCCTCGACCCGCAGTACGTCAAGATTCTCTTTGGGACGCTCGAGGACCTACCCCGCGCATTCGCCGAACTGGTCTCATCGAACGTTGATTGGAAAGCTGCCGCTCTAGATCGCCCTAGGGCCAACTCTCTTCTGCAACGCCAGATCCGAGCCTGGGAAGCGGATGCCAAGAGTTCTCCCACCGTGTCTCTGGCATCCCCTCTCGAGACCGCTCCGAAGTCCTGAACGTGCGTCAGCCCAACTGAAAGTTGACGCGGTAGTTGCCGGGTACTTCAAATCGGGTGGGGGAGAAGCTCGAAAATGACCCCCCTAATCTACCGCGATAGCCTGCGGCTGCCGACGCTGACTGCTGTGTAGACGGCCCCTAATGACTAGAATTGATATCCAGCCATCCAACCGCTCACTTCTTCCTTGCTATATGCCCCGGTGATGACATTTTCGGGAGGTCTGCTGCTTGGCTCTCTGTCAATCTCTGAACTGAGCCTATTCTTCAGTTGTGTTGCTTCACTATCGGAAAGACCAATCACAAGTGATTGGATGGTGTCAGCGTTTAGTCCGCCATGGAACGTCACAGAAGAGAGATCACTCTCAACGCCGATCATCTGAACAATACGCTTTACTTTAAGGTGTTCAAGATCTCTAGGTACTGCTCCTCGCATGTCCGTCTCAAGAAAATTGACACCTTGCATCTGTACTCCAATTAGATTAGTGCCCTGCATTTGGGCCCAAGCGAGATTAGCTCCCTGAAAACGCACTTCGCAAAGATTTGCTCCTTGCATTTGCGATTTGCCGAGGTTAGCATCTTGAAGTTGTGCATTAAAGAGAAACGCACCTTGCAATTGTGCTCTCACCATGTAGGCTCCCTGAAGTTGTGCATCAGCAAGAAACGCGCCCACAAGGTTCGCATCAGAGAGTGAAGCTCCGTGTAGTCGAGTCTTGCTCAACAGCGCTCCACTCAAACGTGCTCTCGTAAGATCGACTCCGTTCAGGTGGCTTCCCTGAAGGTCGGCCATAAGATTCTCAAACACATCATGAGGCTTCACAAATAGCAAGTTCATCAGGCTCTGAATCTCTTCGGATGGTGTAGCTTTCGAAGATTGCTGATATCCAACTTTACGTGTCGTGCCACGAATGTGAGAGCAGAGGATTTCAAAGACAGTCTCGCGCAACTCGACATTATCTTGGGCCAAGTGAAAGAGTTCGTACGCACCACCGAGACGTACGGAGTCGGAGCCGTGTCCTAGATGCTCGATAGCATTCTTCAGACGCTCTTGGCGCTGGCCAAGCTCAGTGTTTCTATTGGCCCTAGCGTGCGCATCTACAACATCCTCCATTGCCTTGGATCGTTTGTAGGCCATCAAAGCTTGCACGGCAACCAAAACGCCTCCCATACCAATGCCAAGAAATGTAATGATCTCCGATTTCTGTTTGAGACCAAGACGGTTCCCTATGTATACGGCAGCTTCAGACGAGAACATCGTTGCAAAGAACAGAGTCATCAAAGCCGTGAATGATATTATAGGGATGATCTGTAATATCGTCGTAACACGACTAGTTCTTCGCTGATCGTCCACGAGTCTCTTACGAAACGGAGATGCGTTCTGATAGGGACGCAAAAGTGCATTGCATGTGTCGGAAAGGTATTTCTTGGCCGTAGTCACCATCCACGTCATTTCTTTCTCCTCTAAAATGTCATCATAGCTTCGGATTCGAGTCTCACGCGCAAGACCATAAACCTGCACGCTAGGCGACAGCATCCTCGAGCAGGTCCGGGACCTGCCGCAGCGCCAGCTGGCCGAGGCGGGGACTTGCGACAGTTGGACGATGATCCGGAACAAGCTGGCGCACTGGGATCGGGCCACGACGCGGGTGCGGACGGTCGATGGGCGGCTGATCGAGAATCGCCAGGACACGCCGCCGGGCCGGGAAGCGGTCGAGATCGCGAGGGCCGTCGGAGTGGAGCCGGAACCGCATCGGAAGCAGATCTGAAGCCCATCCAAACCGCTCAAAAAACGTAGTGCCATTGGGCACTACAATCCGCAGCATCTGGTGTGTCAAGAAACATCAACCCCTATATGTCGTGGTCTCTTGGCGAACTCCAGCCGGAAGGTGGGGCCCCATGGGTGGCAGCCATGGGCGTCCCGACCGACATGCGTCGGTCTCGAACGGCGCGAGCCGGGTTTCGTTGCAAGTTCATGTGCTCTTACTGTCCGCCTTCACAGCGGCGTATGCTGATTGGCCGCATCGTTGGAGGTCTCTGCGGTCAGTCTTGGGAATCTGATGCGCTCGTGGCAGATGGGCCTACTTCGCAAGGCGGACAGCATCTGGGCGTGGGACGGTACGTGGAGCAGGTATCGCAGTTCCTTGTGAGTCCCGAGCGGGCCGCAAGGCCGACAGTGGTCGGGCAAGCGGGGACGTGCGGACGGCGGATGGGCACACCTCGCCATGTGGTCTTGGCGGGGCAGCTGGGATGTCCGTTCATCACCGGATTGCAGCAACCTTGCGATTGGTAGTGAGAACCTAACTTGAATCTGCGGTGGGGCCTGACCGTGGCCGGTTCGAGACAACGAGATATCGCCTCGGACCGACGCCCGGGCCATCTTCAGCACTGCCTAGCCGGACCGGATCGGCGCGGCCCCGATCGCACCGCCGGGCTAACAGACGAGACCGCCGAGGGAGCTCTGGCAAGGCCAAGGCCAAGGCTGCGCTCGGTGATACAATCCGGGCGCAAGTCAAGGGTCCCGGCTGGCCGGGGAATGTCCACGCAATCGGAGGGAATGCATGCAGACGAAGGCACTCGTGGCGGAGTTCATCGGAACGTTTTCGCTGATCTTCATAGGGGCAGGGGCGGCCGCCGTCAGCGGCAACCTGGTGGCGGTGGCACTGGCCCACGGCCTTGTGGTGATGGCGTTCGCATACGCCTACGGCGGAATCTCGGGCACCCACATCAATCCGGCTGTCACGATCGGGCTGCTGGTCGGAGGCCAGATCAAGCTCGGGGACGCGATCGGCTACATCGTCGTGCAGCTGATCGGCGGGATCGCAGGCGCATCCGCGCTTCTCTACTCACTCGGCGCGAACGCCGGTTCGCTCGGCGCCACTGTCCCGGCGGAGGGCATCGGGACCGGACAGGCCTTTCTGATCGAGGTCATCCTCACGTTCTTGCTGGTCAATTCGATCTACCACTCAGCCGTCAGCGGAAAGGCCGGGAATCTGGCACCCGTCGCAATCGGCCTGACGCTCGCCGCGTGCATCGCCATGGGCGGCCCGCTGACCGGCGCTTCGCTCAATCCCGCCCGCACCTTGGGCCCCGCGCTCTTCAGCGACGCCCCCACGGCGATGTCCTCGCTGTGGATTTACTTCGTAGCGTGCCCCGTCGGTGGCATTCTGGCGGCATTCGTGCACCGGTTCCTCACCAGCGAGGAATAGGCGCCGTCGCAGTTGTCTTTCGAGGCCCGGCGCGCTGCTAGCATGAGACTCGCCGCCGCGTCGGGCCGGACCGCCCTAGCGGCCGGTGTCCCGGAGCAATCGTGAGCGCCTTTGTGCCCCTGCGTGAGCTGCGCGTGAAGCCCATGGTCCCGGCTCATGCCAGGCCTCCCCGGAATCCGGCCGGCCAGCGCCCCCGCTGGCTGCTCGCGCCAGCCGCCACTGGCTCGAACTACCGCAGCCTGAAGCGCCTTGTCGCTGACCTCCGCCTGCACACCGTCTGCGAGAGCGCGGCCTGCCCGAACGTTGGCGACTGCTGGAACCGCCTGAGTGCGACATTCATGATCCTCGGCAACGTCTGCACTCGCCGGTGCGGCTTTTGCGCCGTTCAGAAAGGGCCCCCGCTGTCGGTGGACTATGACGAGCCGCGGCGTGTCGCCACCGGCGTTGCCGCGATGGGCCTGCGCCACGCAGTCATCACGAGCGTGAACCGCGACGATCGGCCGGACGGCGGCGCGGAGCTGTTCGCGATGACAATCCGCGCCATCCGCGAGCGCCTGCCTGACTGCAGCGTGGAAGTGCTCGTGCCGGACTTCCAAGGGTCCACCGAGGCCATGGACACCGTGCTCGACGCCCGCCCGGCGATTCTCAATCACAACGTGGAGACCGTCGCCCGCCTGTACCGGACCGTACGCGCTGGATCGGACTACGATCGCTCGCTGGCCATGCTGCGGCATGCCTCTGAGCGCAACGGTGTCCCGACCAAGTCGGGGATCATGCTCGGCCTCGGCGAGACGCTCGACGAGGTCCGGCAGACGCTGCGGGACCTGCGCGCCAGCGGAGTGGATATCCTCACCGTCGGGCAGTATCTTCGCCCGTCACCTGACCACCTTGCGATCCAGAGGTACTACACTCCCGCCGAATTTGGGCAGATCGGCGAATTCGGCCGGTCGATAGGCTTCCGGCACGTCGAGTCCGGGCCGCTCGTGCGCAGTTCCTACCATGCCGACGAGGGCTTGCCGGCCGTGAGCCGCCAATTCCCCCACAGCCTGGCCTGAGCGGTGCAGGTCGAAGGAGTGGTGCCCGGTGTGGGGCTCGAACCCACACGTCCTCGCGGACAACGGATTTTAAGTCCGTTGCGTCTGCCAATTCCGCCAACCGGGCACGTCCCACACATTCTATGGCGGCTCACGGCCGCCGCTGCGCCGCTCGCCGCGCTCATTCTCGTAGCTGCGCCCGCGATCCCGGCCTCGGCTGCCAGGCCCGCCGTGCCCTGCTCCGCCCTGGGCGAGAGGACAGTGCATGAGTACACGGTCCTATCGGCAGCGGCCTTGGACGCTTCGGGCGTGGCCCCGAAGCGCTGCAGGGTCTTGGGATTGTTGCCGCCGGAAATTCTCTTCGAGGTCGTCATGCCCGACGACTGGAACGGGCGCATCCTGATGCAGGGCAACGGAGGCTACGCCGGCACTTCCCCCGATGCACCCCAGCGGGTCGCCCGCTCGTCCCGGGCGGCCGCCGACGGCTACGTTGCGGTCTACACGAACACCGGCCACGATCGCACCGCCGAGCCACTCGCTACGTTTGCGCTGAACAGTCGCCAGAAGGAGGTGGACTACAGCTTCCGGGCGGTCCGGCTGACCCTCCAGACCGCCAAACAGCTCGTCGAGCTCTACTACGGCCAGCCGCCCAATTACACCTATTGGCAGGGGTGCTCGACCGGCGGTCGGCAGGGGCTGATGGCCGCCCAGCGGTTCCCCAAGGACTTTGACGGGATCTTGGTGGGTGCCCCCGTGCTCGATTTCACCGGCACACAAATCTGGGGCGCGTGGAACGCTCGGGCCCTCGCCGGCGCGGGCTTGGATCTGGACAATATCCAGGTCGTCGCCAGAGCGGTGTACGAGAAGTGTGATGCTCTGGACGGCCTGCGCGACGGTCTTCTGGAAGATCCCCGCAAGTGCGACTTCGAACCCGGCGCGGATCTCCAGCGCTGCATGGCAGGGGCCGCACCCGACTGCTTCACCGAGGCGCAGATCGACGCGCTGGGTAAGGTCTACGGCGGCGTCGTGAGCGGCGGAGATGTCATCTTCCCCGGGTTGCCGGTCGGCTCCGAAGCCGCGCCGCGCTCAGGCCGACGCGTTGCCTCTGGCTGGAACGGCTGGCTGCTGAGCGGGGAGGGCCCGTCTCGACAGGAGATCTTTGCCGAGACCTTCCTGCGCTACTTGGCGTTCGACCGGGACGATCCCGAGTTCTCCGTCGAAGACTTCGACTTTGACCGCGACCCATCGCGCATGCGCTTCATCCGCTCGATCCTCGATGCCACAGACCCGGACTTGTCGCGCTTCCGCGACGCCGGGGGAAAGATGCTGATGTACTTCGGTTGGGCCGACACGGCTCTGAATCCGATGATGGGCGTGGACTACTACGAAGCTGCGCGGGGGGTGACTGGCGAGTCGACCGGCGAATTCTTCCGGCTGTTTATGGTGCCCGGAATGTTCCACTGCAGCGGCGGGCTGGGTGTCTTCGGTGCGGACTACTTCGGCGCTCTGCTGGACTGGGTCGAGCGCGACATCGCTCCGGAGCGCATTGAGGCGTCCCGCGTGGTCGAGGGACGGACTGAGATGACCAGGCCCCTGTGCCCCTACCCCCAGGTCGCGGTCTACGACGGGCAGGGCGATCCTGCAAGCAGCCGCTCGTTCGCCTGCTCCGACCCCCCGTAGCCGCTGAGGCTTGCGAGGCGCAGCGGCACCGCACCCCGGCTGCCCAAGCTTGGCTCGGTCAGGAGGCCAGCCGTCTCTGAGCCCCACGTCTGTGGTACGCTATCTCCCCGAATCCCCGAAGGAGGGCCTAAATGAACCGAAGCCGACTCTTCCTGGCGAGCTGCATCGCCCTCGTGACAACCTCGATGTTCTTCTCCATCCGAGGCGACGCGGCAGATGCTCTCGGTACGGATTTCCAGCTCACCAAGGAACAGCTGGGATTCATCTTCCAGCCGGCCTTCTACGGCTTCACGGTCTCCATTCTCATTGGCGGATCGTTGGTTGACCTGTTCGGCATGCGTCGCCTGCTGAACATCTCTGGCATCTTCTACATCTTCGGAATCCTCGCGATCGTGTTCGCCCCGCTTCCGGAATCTCCAGTGGCCTCGATCTTCGGAAACCCGGTCACGCTGATGATCTGGACGGCGATGCTGGCGCTGGGTCTGGCCCAAGGACTTGTCGAGGGGGTCATCAACCCCCTCTGCTCGACCCTCTACCCGGAAGACAAGACCCACCGAATGAACGTGCTGCACGCCTGGTGGCCTGGAGGCCTGATCGTTGGCGGGCTGCTTGCCTACTTCATCAGCATGGCCATGGGGCTCGGCGGTGACGTGGACGCCGGCACTCAGACGCTCGGCTGGCGCGTCAAGCTGATGACGATCCCCGTCGTCGCCCTGGCGTACCTGATCCTGATCCGGGGCCAGAAATTCCCCGCTACCGAGCGGGTCGCGGCCGGCGTCAGCAACAGCGAGATGTTCCGCGAGCTGCTGCGGCCGTCCTTCATCTTCCTCTGGATCTGCATGTGGCTGACGTCCGCATCCGAACTGGGTCCCGATCAGTGGGTGCCTTCGCTCATCACGAGCCTCACGGGCGGCATGCCCGGCATACTGATCTTGGTCTACACGGCCGGAATCATGTTTGTCCTGCGCTTCTTCGGCGGGCCGCTGGCCCACAAGTTCTCGCCATTCGGGCTGATGACGATCGCCGCCGTGCTCACTGCCGTCGGCCTTTACTCCTTGGGGTCGGTCAGCACCATGGCCGGAGCATTCGCCGCCGCCACGATCTTCGGCGTTGGCAAGACGTACTTCTGGCCGGTGATGCTCGGCGTCACCTCGGAGCGCTTCCCGAAGGGCGGCCCAGTCGCCTTGGCGGTCATGGGCGGCACGGGCGTGTTCTCAAGCGGCACGGTCGTCCCGATCATGGGCCGGCTCTACGACCGCTTCGGACCGGCAGCCACATTCAAGTACGTCGCCACCCTGCCGGTGGCGCTGATCGTCCTGTTCGGAGCGTTCTTCCTCCACTTCCGGAGGATGGGCGGCTACAAGCCCGAGCAGCTCTCCACGGACTGAGGCATCGATTGCGCCACGTCCGCGGAAGCCTGCGCCGCTCTCGCGATGGTGCCGCAGCTGGCCGTGATGTGGCCAAGCCTTGGCCGGACCGAGACGCCTTACCACTCCGGGAAACTGTCACCATGGGCGCAGCGCGCGGGCATTGGTCCTTGCCTTGGAACGGCAAGGCGGGCCTCGACCGCGTTCGGCCAGAGCATGGGCGAGGCGACCGCGATACCGGAGACCATGCGGGGCCGTCCGCAGCCGCCGATGCGCGTTGCCGGGCTGACCGCGACCGGGTCGAATCAGGGCCAGTGGCTGCTGGAGGGATTGATTCGCCCAGCGTGACGGATGCGGAGGAATCGGTAACACGGGAGGACTGAGAGATGGTAGTTCGTGTGAACGGAGCCTTCAACGGTGAGATATCCCGGGACGAACCCACCTACATCACCGGCGATACGGCGCGCGAGATCTTGGACGAGCTTCGCGAAGGGGGAATATTCACCGCCGAGATGACGCTCGACGCCTACCTGCAGTCGTTGGCAAGGAACGCAGGCTTGTTTGCCGGGGCGAATATTTCGGCCGCTGGTGCGACGCTCGACGAGCGGGCCCAATCGGTGTTCGATGGCCTCGTGGCGGCTGGGCTGTTTGAGCGCGAGGAAGTGCAATGACCCGCTGCGTTGCCCCGCAGCCTGTCTGGGCGCCGAGTGGCCGGTTTTCGTCACCTTGGCTTGACCCCGCACGCAAGGGACATGACTAACATGGTCTCTTCGGCGATCATGTTGCGCGTCAGCCTGCCTGGCTGACAGCACACTCACGTAACACTGTCGGCAGGACGCGCTGCACAGTCGGTGCTTGTCTGCAATCGGACTCGTGGGGGGCACTTTCCCAAGAACCGTCATGTAGCGGAATCGGGCGACAGCCCCGGGGACCAAACAGTACGTGACTCCGGGAATTGCAGAGGGAGAAGTCCAACGTCTGTGGCGTGGGCAAGCTGGCGGTCCAAGGGAGTGGCGGCCGAACTGCTCCCTTCCGGAGTACCCTGCTCCGCCGGAAGACCTCCTGCAGCGGGCGGCACAGGGGGTCACGACCCCGGCCGGACAGGCATGGCAGACGGCGCCCGGTGGCTGAACGCGTCCAATCGCACGGGCCTGCCGCGGGCGATCGGCGCAAGTCTGGCCCTGCACGCGTGCGGCCTCGGGGCCCGGATCTGCTCCGAACCGCTGGGTAGGGCCTGATACGTTGGAGGCATGAAGAGGGACCCAGCACTGGTGCCGCTCTCGCGCCAGCACCACGACGGCCTGGCGCTGGGCGTATTCATTAGGCGCGGGTTGTCTGAGTCGGATCCCAAATGGACGCTTGCCGAGCTGCGCGCCCAAGCGCTGACGCTCTGGGACCATGAGTACTTCGGACACTTCGCCGTGGAGGAGCGCTTCGTCTTCCCGGTCGCCAGGAAGGCGATTCCCGACCCTTCTCTGGTCGACGCACTCTTGGCCGACCACGAGGAGTTGCGTTCCTGCTTCGCGCTGCTCCAGCGGCGGCCCCCAGAGCAGTGCCGCGCCCTGCTGCTCCAAATAGGGAAGCGGCTGGTAAGGCACATCCGGAGGGAAGAGCGTGAACTCTTCCAAGCCCTTCAGGCGAGCCTCGACGATGGCGCCATGAACGCGCTTGGAAGACACGTTGAGGAACAGCTGCCCGCAATGTGCCTATCGCTAGGCAGCGCCGCCACCTGACAGAGGCAACGCCCCTTCGGGACGCTATGCGGGCCGGGAAGGCGTCGCCGACGGTGCAGGTCCCGCAGCGGGCTCTCGGGGCGCAGCGCCGGCTTCCAGGTTGCGCTCGAGACTGGTCTCGATCTGGCGCATAATGCCGCCGGTCTCGAAGTCGACCGCTACGCGCACCGCATTCTTGACGGCTTGGCGTGTCGACCTGCCATGGCAGATGATCACCCCGCCGCGCACGCCTAGCATCGGGGCCCCGCCGTACTCCTCGTAGTCCACGCGCTTCTGGAACTCTTCGAAGGCGCCCTTGGCTAGGCCGTACCCAATCTGGCGCATCACCGTCGCCTCCAGCGACTTGATCAGCATGGTCTTGATCGTGGAGACGAGGCCCTCGCTGACCTTCAGCGCGACGTTTCCGACGAAGCCGTCGCACACCACCACGTCGGCGTTCCCCGAGAACAGGTCACGGCCCTCGACGTTTCCGACAAAGTTCAGGGTCCGCTTCCTGAGCAGTGCCATCGTCTCGCGGGTCAGCTCGTTGCCCTTGTGGTCCTCCTCGCCGATCGACAGCAGACCCACTCGCGGCCTCTCGCAGCCGAACATCACGCGAGCGTAAACGTGGCCCATGACCGCGAACTCGGCCAGCATCGCTGCCGTGCAGTCCACGTTTGCGCCCACGTCCAAGACCAGCGTGCGACCCCCGGACCCGGTCGGGAAGACCTGCGCCACCGCCGGCCGCTTCACGCCCGGAATGCGGCCCATGCCCTGTAGGGCGGAGGCCATCACGGCGCCTGTGTTGCCCGCTGAGACCAGTCCTGCGGCCTTCCCCTCGTGCACGAGCTTGGCGGCCACGCGGATCGAACTGTCCTTCTTGGACCGCAGCGCCACCGACGGGTTGTCGTTCATCGTCACCACGTCATTCGCGTTGACGATCTCAATCTGGCCCTTGGCGGGAAAGTGACGCGAGAGTTCCCTGCGCAGCGCGCGCTGGCGCCCCACAAGCAGGATTCTTGCTCCGAACTCTTCGGCAGCGAGCAGCGATCCCTCGACTTCCACCGCCGGAGCGCCGTCCCCGCCCATGGCGTCGACTGCGATGGTGACTGGTGGGGACACTTAGCTCGGCCTCGCGCTCGCGGCGGCGTCCTATTCTTCGTCGACTTCGACGACCTCGCGGCCCTTGTAGTGGCCGCACTCCGGGCAGACGCGGTGCGGTAGGATCATGACCCCGCAGTTGGCGCAGATGGACCCGGCCGGGCGCTTGAGACGATGGTGGGAGCGGCGCTTGTCACGCCGGGCTCTGGAATGCCTGCGCTTCGGGACTGGCATGCTTGAATCCTCCCAAGGGTTGGTGTTTCAGCGCTTTAGGGACAGCTGGCGTAGCGCGTCCCAGCGCGGATCCTCAAATCGCGGCCTGCAGGTGCACGGGTCCACGTTGCGGTCGCTCCCGCAGATCTGGCACAGCCCTTTGCAGCCCGGGCCGCACAAGTTGCGCACCGGGAACCAGAGGAGCAACTGCTCGCGGATCACATCGGGCAGCGCGACCCCGTCCCCCTCGTAGAATCCGACCTCTGTCTCTGCGCGACTGATTGCCGCCTCGCCGCCGCTGTCGATCATCTCCATCGGATAGAAGTGCAACTCGAAATCGGCGTCAAAGTCGTGGCGGACCTGCTTCAGACAAAGATCGCAGTCGCACAGCGCGGAGGCCTCAATGCGCCCCCGCACGCGGATCGATCGCAGCCCGTGCTTGTCCAGCAGCGTTGCGCAGCCGGACGCCGAGACCCCCTTGGCCAGATCCCAGTGCTCAGGGAGTCGCACAAGGCCGCTGTCGATCACTGCCCGAAAGTGAAACGGCTTTTCTTCCAATGCCGCCGTGCTGATGAACCATGCTCGTTCCACACGGAGCAAACCCTAGTGTACCCGCGCCCCGCGCGAGGGCGCAATCAGCCGCGAGCGCGAAGAAGTGTGCAGGGGACACCAGCGCTCCATTCGGGCACTGGGCACGGCCAAGCCCGCCCGAGGTCCATTCGCCGTTGCGACAGAGAATCGCGGCTTGCGCAGCCGGCTTTCGGCGCGAGGCTGGCCCTTCTGTCAAGCGACCTCCAGGACCTGCCTCCGAGTGCAGCGACGACAGCCTCGTCGAGGTGCCTTGCTGCGCACCGCGAGGTCGATTTCAGGGGTCGGCACTTGCGACCACCGCGCCGCTCGGTTTACCATCGTTGCCGGGAACAGCCAAGGGAGGCCAAAAATGCAAACTACTCTCCGTCTCGCAATCCTGGCAGTGGTGGTCGCTTGCGCCAGCCTGCTGGCCGTGCCGCGCATTACCTCTGTGGAGCC
>JAPPMC010000039.1:7885-24296 GCA_028819235.1 Bryobacterales bacterium | reverse complement strand
GATGCCACACGAGGGGTGCCGTTGTCAAGTCCCGGTTATGGGGCATGGGCAGGGTCCGGCGGGTGCGGTTGATATTCAGGAGGGCAGGGTCTCCGGCGACGAGGTGTCCTTTGTCCAGCTTATGAGGCGCGGGGACTTCGAGATGCGCTTCGAATACGCCGGCAAGGTCTCCGGCGACGAGATGGAACTGACCCGCAGGGTCCAACGGCCGGCTGGCATGGGCCGCGGTCCCGGGGGAGTGCCCGGTGGTGGGCGGCGCCAGGGCGGCCAAGGGGGCGGACCCGGCGGAGGGAGGCCCGGTGGTCAGGGAGGCGGACGCCCCGGCGGCGGGCCCGGAGGGGGCCGGCCTCAGGGCGGTCCGGGCGGCGGTCGCGGAGGTGCGGGACGCGCGCAGACGATCACACTCAAGCGCGTTTCGTAGCGCAGCAGGCCCCACTCCCGGCTTCGCGGAGAGCAGTTCCAGCCGCACGTCCGCGCTACTATGGCTCAGGCATGGACTGGGCGACCGCAGCCGCGTACGTGGCAATCGTCCTACTGGTCTTGATCAATGCTTGGGTCGTCTCGCGCCGGGCAGTTGACGTGCGCTCGAGCGACGAGCGCCTTCCCTGATGGCGTGGGTCGGCGAGCACTGGCCGGTGCTGCTGGCCCTGCTCCTCTACTTGGCCCTGTGCCTGGGGATAGGCGCGTACTTCCGGCTTAGGGCTGAGCGTGGCGTAGCGGACTTCTACGTAGCCGGCCGAAGCGTTCCGGGCTGGGTCGTCTCGCTGGCTTTCTTCTCCACTTTCGCCAGCACGAACACGTACATCGGCCAGGCGGGCCAAGCCTTTGCGTCGGGTCTCAGCTGGGCGTGGGTGGGCGTCCTTTGGACTGCCTTTTGCATGGTCTCGTGGCTCTTGCTGGGGCCCCGCTTGCGCAATCAGACCGCCGGTCTGGGTTCGGTCACCGTTCCCGACTACTTCGACTACCGCTACCAGGGCGCTCTCGCCAGGCCGACCCGGGTCTTGTCGGCCCTCACGATCCTGTTCGCGACGCTCTGGTACATGGCGGGCATCGCAAAGGGATGTGCCCACCTGCTGGAGACGGTGCTGTCCGTTCCGTACGCCTGGGGAGTTGGGGCGATCTTGGGCTTCACCTGCCTATATACGGTGCTGGGCGGCATGTACAGCGTGCTGTGGACCGACGCCGTCCAAGGCGTGATGATGCTCGCCGTCGCCTTGATCATGGCAGTCGTTCCTTTCGTCTACGCCGGAGGGGTCGGGCCCCTCTTCGAGCGCATCTCGGAGACAGCCCACGTAGCGGCGGACGGCACGCCCATAGGGGATGGGTTGGTGACGTTCGGAACGCTCGTTTCCGTCACCTACATCGTGGGAATCGGCCTGTCCGTCGGCATGAAGCAGATCTCCGAGCCCCGCTGCCTTGTGCGCTTCTATTCCATCGGAGACTCGGCCGGCATGCGCTTCGCAATGTTGTGGACGCCGGTGTTCCTGGGCATTTCCCTGATATGCGTGATGGGCCTGGGAGCCCTCGTGCACGGAATGGCCGACGAGCAAGAGGCGGCCTACCTGATCCGCAACACGGACGAAGTGGTGGGCTTCATGCTTGCAAAGTTCGGCAATCCGGCGGTCACGGCGGCCTGCATCACGGGCCTGTTCGCCGCCGGGATGTCCTCGCTGGCGTCGGTCATGCTGATCGTTGGGACGGCTGCGGTGGGGGACATCGCAAGCCTGTGGCGCCCGCTCGGCCCCCTCGCGACAGTGCGGCTGACCCGGGCGGCCATCGTCGCGTACACGGCCGGGGTCGGAGCGCTGACCCTCTTCCCGCCCGCCGGAGTGGTTGAGCTGACAAGCTTCTCGGGAGCCGTCTTCGCCGCCAGCTTCTTTCCGGCGGTCTTCGGCGGCCTGTACCTCCGCTGGGGCACCGGGCACGGGGCATTCTGCTCGATGGTCGCGGGGATGGCCGCGACGCTCGGCTGGCGGTTTGGAGTGCGCTTCCGAGTGCCGGGAATGGGCGATGTCCACGAGATCATCCCGGCCTTCTGCGTCTCGCTGGCGGTCTACCTCGTGGTGAGCCGGCTGACGGCCTCGAAGGCGCCGTCGCAAGACCACGTGAAGCGGCTGTTCGGCACGTAGTCACCGCATCGCCAGGCGGTCCGCACGCTCGCCTATACTTGGGCATATTCCGCTAATGGGCCGTCCATTCGTCCACCTGCACTGCCACACGGACTACTCCCTGCTGGACGGCGCCTGCCACATCCCGCGCCTGATGCGCGTCGCGGCCGAGCAAGAGTGGCCCGCGCTGGCGATCACCGACCACGGCAACCTGTTCGGCGCGGTCAGTTTCCATTCGGCCGCCGAGAAGGCCGGGATCAAGCCGATCATCGGCTGCGAGCTGTACACAGTCGCGGGAGACCACCGCAGCCGGGACTCCAGCATGCGGTATCACCACCTGGTGCTCCTCTGCAAGAACCGCAAGGGCTACCAGAACTTGATCGACCTCGTCTCCACCGCCTACCTGGAAGGCTTCTACTACAAGCCTCGGGTGAGCAAGGACAAGCTGTCCCAGCACACCGACGGGCTGATCTGCCTCTCTGCCTGCCTGCGAGGCGATCTGCAGGAGGCACTGCTGAACGAAGGGTATGCGGCGGGGCGCAAGGTTGCCTACGACTACCAGGACATGTTCGGCAAAGAGAACTTTTTCCTGGAGATCCAGGATCATGGCCTGGATCTGGACAAGCGGCTGATCCCGCTGCAGACCAGGCTCGCCTCTGAGAGCGGGATCCCGGTCGTGGCCACCAACGATGCCCACTACCTGACCAAGGACGATGCGCAAGCGCACGATGCCCTGCTGTGCGTTCAGACCGGCAAGACGCTGAACGATTCCAAACGCATGCGCTTCGGCACGGAAGAGTTCTACCTGAAGACGCGGGCGGAGATGGCGCAGCTCTTTGACGGCGACGAGGCCCCCTTGGACCGGACCTGGGAGATCGCAGAAATGTGCGACCTGAAGCTGCAGCCGGTCGAGGATCCGTTTCCGAGGTTCGACGTTCCCAAGGGCAAGACCACCAACACGTACTTCGAGTCCGTGGCGCGCCAAGGCTTTGAGGCGCGTCTGGCGCGGCTCGAGGCCATGGCTGAGAGAGGTTCCTTGAGAAGGCCCCTGGCTGAGTACGAGGAGAGGCTAGACCACGAAATCCGCGTAATCCAGCGGATGAACTACTCGGGCTACTTCCTGATCGTGTGGGACTTCATGCGCTTCGCACGCTCAAAGCGCATCCCTGTCGGCCCCGGGCGGGGCTCGGCCGCTGGCTCGCTGGTCTCCTACGCCATGGGGATCACGGACATCGATCCGCTCCAGTACGGCCTGCTGTTCGAGCGCTTCCTGAACATCGAGCGGAAGTCGATGCCCGACGTGGACATCGACTTCTGCATGAATCGTCGCGGCGAGGTGATCCAGTACGTCACCGAGAAGTACGGCCGCGAGCAGGTGTCTCAGATCATCACCTTCAACACCATGGCCACAAAGGCCGCCATCAAGGACGTGGGCAGGGTGATGGACATGAGCTTCGGAAAGGTCGACCGTCTCACGAAGATGGTGCCGAACGTGCTCAAGATCACCCTCGATCAGGCGCTGAAGGGCGAACCGAGGCTCCGGAAGGCAATGGACTCGGACCCGAAAGTCGAGCGGCTGATCCAGACCGCGCGGCGACTGGAGGGCATTGCGCGAAATCCGTCTGTGCACGCGGCTGGAGTGGTGATCGCGCCGCGGCAGTTGCGCAGCCTGGTGCCGATCTACAAGACGGCGAGGGACGAGATCGTCACCCAGTACGACATGAAGAGCCTCGAGAAGATCGGGCTCCTGAAGATGGACTTCTTGGGGCTGACCACCCTAACGATCATCGAAGACACTTTCGGCTGGGTCGAGAAGCGCACGGGGGTGCGCTTGGACGCGGAGAAGCTGCCTCTCGACGACGCAAAGACTTACGGGCTGTTCTCGAAGGGGCTAACGAGCGGCATCTTCCAGTTCGAGTCCAAGGGAATGCGGGACATCTGCAGGCGATACAGGCCGCAGCGCCTGGAGGATCTCTGCGCCCTGAACGCGCTGTACCGCCCAGGGCCGATCCAAGGCGGCATGATCCCGGACTTCATCGACCGCAAGCACGGGCGCAAGCCTGTCGAGTACATCCTGCCGCAGGTCGAGCCCATCCTTGCCGAGACCTACGGCGTGATCGTGTACCAGGAGCAGGTCATGCAGATCGCCAACCTGATCGCCGGCTACTCCCTCGGAGAAGCGGACCTGCTGCGGCGGGCTATGGGCAAGAAGAAGCCCGAAGAGATGGCCGTGCAGAGGGACCGGTTTCTGGCCGGTGCCCGAGATCGGGGATTCGACGAGGCCGCGTCGCGCACGCTCTTCGACCTAATGGAGCAGTTCGCCGGGTACGGCTTCAACAAGTCGCACTCGGCGGCCTACGGCTTCATCGCCTTCGTTACGGCCTACCTGAAGGCGCACTACCCGGTGGAGTTCATGTCAGCCCTATTGACTGCCGAGCTGGGCAGCGCCGACAAGGTCCGGCTGTACATGAACGAGTGCCGGGACATGGCCATTGATGTGCTGCCGCCCGACGTTTGCACTTCCCACTGGGGCTTCACCCCGGCCGGGGACGGTTCCATCCGGTTCGGGCTCGGGGCGATCAAGAACGTCGGTCGCGCCGCTGTCGATTCGGTCGTGCAGGTGCGAGAGGACCGGGGCCGGCCGTTCCGCTCGCTGTTCGACTTCTGCAATGCGGTGGACTGGGGCAAGCTCAACAGGCGCATGCTGGAGAGCGCCATCAAGGCCGGCGCGATGGACTCCTTGGGCGGCTCACGCGCACAGCTGACCGCAGCGCTGGACGGAGCGATCGAAGCCGGTCAGAGAGCGCACCGGGACCGCGAGACGGGACAGCTCGGCCTCTTCGGGTTCTCGGAAGCCTACGAGCCCCAAGGACTGCCCGAGGTGGATGACTGGGATGCATTGGAGCAGCTCGCGAAGGAGAAGGAGATGCTCGGCTTTTACGTGACCGGACATCCCCTCAGCGCGTACGAAGAGGCAATCGATGCGATCAGCCCTGCCTCGAGCACCGCATTGGCCGACATGGCCGACGCAGCGGACGTGGCACTCTGCGGAGTCCTGCACAGCATCCAGCGGCGAAAGAACCGTGATGGCCGCCCTTGGGCCTCCGCGGTCCTGGAGGACCGCGAGGGCAGCGTGGAGCTGCTGGTGTTCGCCGGCCACTACGAGCGCCTGCACGACCTTCTCCGGGTGGACAAGGCGATGTTGGTGCGCGGGTCGGTGCGCGACGAAGAGGAGGGCGGTGCCAAGGTCGCAGTCAGCGAGATGACCCCCTTGGAGGGCGCATCGATCCCGCCGGCGCAGCAAGTCTCGCTGACGATCACCCTTAATGGCGACCGAGAACCGTCGGACTTGTCGAAGCGCCTCTCAAGACTGATCCGCGAGGCCCCTGGCGCGGCGGCACTGCGCCTACGGCTGCGGAGGCCGGGTAAGTTTGAGGTCACTTGGGATCTCGACGCTCGCGTGCAACCGGGCCGGCGATTCCGGGGGCTGGCCGAGGAGCTGTTCGGGACTGGCTCTGTGACGCTGCGCCGGTGACGCCCGACTGCCACGCTGCCAGCTTTCGGATGCGCGCGGAGTTCAGAGGGGCGGCCCGCGGATAACCCTCGAAGCGCGGCGGCTTTGGCTGCCCGCAGCGGCACTGGCCTTCGTTCTGGCGGTCAGTCAAGCTTCACCACCACGTCAAGGTGGAGAAGGGGCCTTTCGGCAACCTGGACACGGTGTCGCAAGACGCCGGTCTGGCAGGCGGGCTTGCGGTCGGGGCCCCGCACTTCACAGCGGCGGACCGCGGCGGCAGAGAGTTCGCGCTGCCGGCAGGTGGCCGGCGGCCGGTTCTGCTGGACTTCTGGGCCAGCTGGTGCGTGCCATGCCCGCGCTTGAGCGTGTCAACGAGGACTTTGCGGACCGCGGTGTGGACATATTGGCCGTCAATCTCGGGGAGGATCCCGACGTGGTCCGCAAGTTCGTTGAGGAGCAGGGACACACGTTCTGCGTTGTCCCCGACCCGGAGAGCAGGGTGGGGTCGCTGTTCGGCGTTAGATCCCTTCCGACGCAAGTGGTCGTTGGCCCGGGCAGCAGAATCGAGTGGATCCGTGTCGGGTACAGCTCCCGCGCCGAGGACGAGTTGCGGGCCGTGGTGGAGCGGCTCGTGGGACCTGGCGGGCAGGGCGAGGTTCGCTGATGGGGGCGGTGATACGCACCGAAGGCCTCGGCAAGACGTACCGGCGCGGCGGGACGGCCCTGCGATCGCTCGATCTGGAACTGTCCGGCGGCGAAGCGTTCGGATTCTTGGGGCCGAACGGCGCGGGCAAGTCGACAGCGATCCACCTGCTGCTGGACTTCATCCGGCCCTCGGAGGGTGCTGCGTTCCTCTCTGGGGAACCTGCAAGTCGCTCCCGCGCTCGCCGAAGAGTGGGGCACGTTCCGGAAACCGTAAGGCTTCCCGGATACTACACCGGTTGGGGACTGCTGGAGTTTCAGGCGGGGTTGGCCGGGCTCGGGAGGCCTGAGCGCGCGAGGAGGGCTTCCCGGATGCTCGAGACCGTCTGCCTGGCGCATGCTGCCGGTCGGCGCTTGTCGGGCTACTCGAAAGGTGTGCTGCAGCGGCTCGCGCTGTCGCAGGCGCTGATCGCTGAGCCGGACTTGCTGATCCTCGACGAGCCGACGTTCAACCTGGATCCGCAAGTGCGGAAACACGTGCGGGATCTGCTGCTGGAGGCGAAGGGCCGCGGGGCGACGGTCTTCATCAGCTCGCACATCCTGTCCGAGGTCGAGGCCGTTTGCGACCGCGTGGGCATCTTGGCAAAAGAGGTCCTGAGGCGTGTTGGCACGCCGACTGACCTCTCGGCTGGGGGCGGGTCCGAGATCGTCGTGCCCGAGCTTCCCGCGACAGCGATCGAGGCCCTCTCAATGACGGGTGCGCAGGTCGTCCTGAACGGCCGCAAGGCGACGATCGCCTGTGATGGACCGGACCAGGAAGCGGAGGTGCGCAGGGTGCTGGAGGAGCGCGGAGCAGCCGTCGACGCCGTCCACGCGCGCCCCCAGTCGCTCGAGGAGATCTTCCGCCGCGAAGTCGGCCCGGAGGCGGGGCCGTGAAGCCGATCCTGCTGATCGCCGCAGATAGTGTCTGGTGGATGTTGCATCGGCGCCTGCTGGTGGCTGCGGCCGTCGTGGCATTGGGCATCACATCGGTGGCCGATTTGACGTCATCAGAGCTGAGAGAGTCGATCTTCGTACTTGGGACAGACCAGGGCGGCACTGACCTGGGGTACGGCATCGTGCTGGCGACCTTCGTCGGCATGGCGGAGCTGGGCGGGACTCTCGTGACGCTGTTGATCAGCAGCACAGCAGTCGCTGTCGGCGCGGCAAGCGGGGTAGTTCGGCCCGTGCTCGCAAGACCCGTCTCGCGCGCAGAGCTTGTGGTCGGAAGGTACTTTGGCGCGATCGTCGGAATTTTCTGCTATTCGCTTGTCGCGGGGACCGCGGCTTACGCGTTCAGCGTAGCTGGCGACCTCGACTTTGGGCCGCGCGCGTGGCTCGCTCCTTGCCTCATGGCCTGCGGCAACTTGATGGGGGGATCCTTGGCGGTCCTGCTGTCGCTGCTGACGCGTCCGGCGATGGCGGCTGCTGTCGCATTCTTCGCTAGCGCGGAGTGGTTCTCCCCGGCGAAGCCTCTGTATTTCTTGCTGCCGAGCTACGACCGCTTCGGCGCCTCCACGGTTGTCATGGAGGCTCGCATGCTCACCTTCGGAGAATTGTCTGCCCTGACGCTGTACGCAGTGGACGTGTCGGCCATCTTCCTTCTGCTCTCCATCTGGCGCTTCCACCGCATGGAGCTGAAGTAGCCAGCTGGGACGAGCGTGCGGAAGGCCGTTGGGACGGAGGGCCAGCCAGGGGTCCCGCTCAGCCTGGCCCCGCCAGAGGTGTCTCGTCGACGGGCATCCCGGATCGGCACCAGGCGCGCCAGCCGCCCGCCAGGGACAGGACGTTGCGATAGCCCATCCTCTGCAGCGCGTCGGCGGCCAAGGCCGACCGGTAGCCGCCTGCGCAGTACAGCACAATCTTGGCATCCACGTCAGGCATGACGCGCTCTATGTCGCGCTCTATGATTCCCTTGCCGAGATGGATCGCTCCCGCTGCTCGGGCGGCGTTCCACTCGGACTCCTCGCGCGTGTCGACGAGAGTGAACGCCGCGCCGTCGTCGAATTCCTCTCGGACTAGCTCCACGGTGGTCTCGCGGACGCGGGACTTCGCGTCCTCGACCAGCGCCAAGAAGCGGCTGGAGTGCTTCACCGGGAGCTCAGAACTCGTACTTTACGCCAAGGCGTTGCTCGACCTCGGCGGTCGGGACCATGTCGATCGCGTCCCATGGGCAACCGTCCAGGAACGTGCCGTCGGGCCCCTTTGAGATGCACTGCTTGCAGCCGATGCAAGTCTGCCCGTCCACTTCGATGCGTCCGAACGGGGGATGGTCCTCGTCAGGGATCCAGTACATGCACTCGTCGACCGGGCAGTATTCGATGCACACCGGCGAGCCGGCGCAGCCCGTGCAGTTGTCGTTGGTCACCGCGAGCAGTTTGGGCTTCTTCTTGCGGTTGTCCGTCATGGTCCCTTCGGACCATGGCCATTCCTTCTCGTGCGGGGCTGGGAGCGGCGTCAGGGCCGCTATGCGGGCTGCCTCCAGCTTGGCCTTGCGTCTGCGTTCGGCAGCGGCGGCCTTGCGGCGGGCCCTAGCTTCGGCTGAGCCACCGCGGGCGATCCGGCGCTTCCTCGGGAGACGTGGCATGGTTTGTTTCCGGGCTGCCCCGGGAGTCCAATATAGCAACTCTGCAGCCGCCGAACGCGCCGGGCGGAACTCCTGTCAAGGGTGGTGGTACTGTTCCTTCGTCCGTGCTTGGCGCCGAGAGCCTGCTGTGCCTAGAGCCGATCGACTCTACGATGCGGTAGGTGCAGTCGAAAAGGACTCGCTTGTCGCCTCTCGGAACCCCCGCACCTTCGTGGCCGGAACGCTAGAGTCGTCGCGGAACACCATGGTCCACATTGAGGGCACCGAGATGATTTCCCCCGACCTCGACCGTGCACGGGATGAACCTCATCGCGAACCTTGACGTTGTGGTCCAGGTCCACGGTATCCCATAGGTCCGGAAGGCACGACGTATGCGCACGAGTAGCTGTGGTGATGGACCGCAATGCGAGGCGCGGCAGGGCACCCGCCCAGCGGACATGGCCGACGGGGAAGGCATACGGCGGCAGGCAGCCCCCGCCGCTAAGAAGTCCCTGCATTTCTCGGACCCGGACGGTCGCTTCTTGCCAGAAACCGCCCTCCAGGCCGCGGCGATCATCAGTCTGCATTGCGACCTTCAGACGCATTTCCACGGCGTTCGAGACGTGGTCGTAGGAGGCAGCATGTTCATCTACTACGATCCGTCGGAAATCCGCAGGAGCATCTCGGTGGACGACTTCGTGGTTCTCGATCATGACTTGGGCAGGCGGCCGACGTACAACAGAACAGATGGGAGGACGGCAAGCCGCCAGACATCACTATCGAGGTGATCTCGGCGTCGAGCCGGGTCCAAGGCTGGTGGGGCATCAGTTGTGGGGTGGGGACTATCTGGAACTGCTCAGGAGCTTGGTCCCGAGGGAGCCTTGGAAATCGCCAGTGATCGGCTTGGCGTGTCCCTGCGGGGTGGAAGAGGAACTGCTGCGAGTGCGGAACCTGGAAACCGAGGGAGACTACGGATGGTACGCAGATCGGCACGCCAAGACCGTTGCGGCTGAGCAGCGAAGTCGGCGGGACGCCGAAGCACGCCGTGCAGCGGAGGAGAGAGCACGGGCAGCCGAACGGCGCATGCAGAGCTGCAAGCTTAGCTGCGAAACCTCGGTCCGAAGGGGCCAGGCAAGGTCTGATTCGCTCCTTTCGCTCGGCCGGTGTGGCCGAAGGGCAGTGGGTATTCCTCACTTGGCAAAGCCCCATGGGGCCGACTGCCCGATCCCAACCGGGGCACGCCTTAGACTGCGGAATCCGGGTCTGAGGCGGGACGATGCCGCGTACCCGATCCGGCATCACAATTGGTCCTGCTAGGGCCACAATGGGTGCTGCCCATTCCGATGTCGCCCCGGTTCGAGATTGTCGCCGAATGCCCCCATACACGTGCTCGGGCGGGTGTGCTGCACACCGCCCACGGGCCTGTCGAAACCCCCGTATTCATGCCGGTCGGCACGCAGGCCACCGTCAAGGGCCTTACGCCGAGACAGCTTGCGGACGAGCTCAATACCCGCATCCTGCTTGCGAACACCTACCACCTTTGGCTGCGACCCGGGTCGGCAACGATCCGACAGGGGGGCGGCCTGCATTCGTTCATGTGCTGGCCTCGGGCGATCCTGACCGATTCGGGCGGCTATCAGGTCTTCAGCCTGGCTAACCTCCGGAAGGTGAGCGAGGACGGGGTGGAGTTCCGCTCGCACCTGGACGGCTCGCTTCGTTTCCTGAGCCCGGAGAAGGCCATTGACATCCAGCTGGCCCTCGGCAGCGACATCATGATGGTCCTCGACGAGTGCACGCCCTACCCGGTCGACGCCGCGCCGGCGCGCGAGTCGATGCAGCTCAGCGCACGGTGGGCGGAGCGCTCGTTCGGCCGGTGGCGCGCCGCCGGCCCGCAACCCGCAGGCATGCTGTTCGCCATCGTCCAAGGCTCGACGTACCCCGACCTGCGCCGCGAGTGCGCCCGGCGCCTTGTCGACTTGGGCGCGCCCGGGTACGCCATCGGCGGTCTGTCGGTCGGCGAGCCTCGCGAATTGAGCTACGACATGGTGGCCGCCTGCGAGGCCGAGCTGCCCCGATGCCGTCCGCGATACGCGATGGGCGTGGGAATGCCCGCGGAACTCGGCCGCTACGTGGCGCTGGGTATCGACATGATGGACTGTGTATTGCCCACGCGCAATGCCCGCAACGGGTGCCTGTTCACGCGAGCCGGCAAGATCATGATCAAGAATGCCGCGCACGCACGCTCGCACGTGCCCGTGGAGGAACGCTGCCGGTGCTACGCCTGCCGCAACTTCACTCGGGCGTACCTGCGGCATCTCTTCCTGGCGCGGGAGATGCTCTACTCGACGCTTGCGACGATGCACAACCTCTGGCTTTACCTCGACACGATGCGCAGGTTGCGAGAGGCCATAGTCGCGGGAACGCTGCCGGATTTCCTGCGTCAGGCCGGTCCTGCCGGGGACTGACCGGCTCCGAGCGCCGGGGCCGGCCTGCCGTGGTTCGGTCGGTTCGCTATAGTGGGGGTTCCCGCACAGCGGGATCCGGAGTCCACCGTGGATTCTCCAGCCATCTGGCCGGCCCTGCTGCTGCAGCAGTCTGGCATGAGCGCCTTCATGCCGATCCTGCTGATGGTTGCGATCTTCGTGCTGGTGGTGATCCTCCCGGCGCGGAGGCGGCAGAAGAAGCTTGACCAGATGCTCGCGAGCCTGAAGACCGGAGACCGGGTGGTCACGAACGCGGGGCTGACCGGGACGGTCGTCGGGCTAGCCTCGGCGCGGGTGACGCTGCGTCTGCCGCCCGACGGCACAAAGCTCGAATTCGCCCGCAGCGCGGTGGTCGGAATGGCAGAGGGGTCCCGCAAGTAACGCCGGGTAGGCCAACAGCTCGAAGATGAGAAGCCGCTTCGGACTCAAGATCGCGCTGGTCGCCGGCGTGTTTCTGGTGTGCGCATGGCGAGTGATCGGCGTGAACCCCAGTTGGGACGCGGTTCGCCAGAACCTTGCCGACAACATCGCCCTCGGCCTAGACCTCAAAGGCGGCACGCACCTCATCCTGCAGGTCCAGGTTCAGGACGCCCTCAAGGCCGAGGCCGACCAGACCATCGACCGCATTCGGACGCGCCTCCTCCGCGCGGGCATCTCCTACACGTCAATCCGGCGCAATGACCCCGGATCGATAGAGGAGGCGGACTCGATCGAGATTCAGCTGGATGGCACTCCCACGGACCGCGTCAGCGACGTCCGGGCAATCCTCGAGGAAGAGGCTCCATCTTGGCTGGCCAACTCGACGGGTGGGAGCTCGTTCGCCCTCGGCATGCGGCCAAGCGAACTGCTGCGCCTCAAGGCCGAGACGCTGCAGCAGTCGATGTCCACGATCGAGAACCGCATAAACGGCTTGGGGCTCACCGAGCCGGTCATCCAGCAACACGGGCGGGCCGAGGCCGAGCACGAAATCCTGGTGCAGTTGCCCGGCGTGAGCGACCCGGCGCGGGTGATGAACCTGCTGCAGATGTCCGCGCAGCTGGAGATCAAGAAGGTGATAGACGGGCCGTTCACGTCGCCTGAGGCGGCGCGCTCCCAGAACAACGGCATCCTGCCGGCCAACAGCGAACTGGCCCACTACGCCGAACGCGGCCGCAACGAGTGGTACCTGCTAGAGCGCAACCCTGTCGTAACGGGCCGCGACCTGCGGGGAGCGACGGCCGGCCGCGACACCCAGAATCCAGGCGCCTGGCAGGTGGCCTTCAGCCTCTCGCGGCAGGCCGGGCAGCGCTTCGGGCTCTTCACGGCGGCGAACATCGGCCAGAACCTAGCTGTCGTGCTCGACCGTCGGGTGCAGAGCGTCGCATCGATCGAGTCGCGCATCGAGTCCGAGGGGGTCATCAACAACATCGACGGCCAGACGGAGTCCCTTGACTTGGCTCTGGTGCTCCGTGCCGGGGCCCTTCCCGCGTCGGTGGTCTACCTCGAGGAGCGCACCGTGGGGGCCTCCTTGGGCGCGGACTCCATTCGTCAGGGCGTACAAAGCGCCATTGTCGGCGTTTGCATCATCGTCGTCGTCATGCTGGCCTACTACCGGCTGGCCGGCATCAACGCCAACCTCGCCCTGTTCTTCAATCTCCTGATCCTGCTGGCCGTCCTGAGCGCGTTCGGCTTCACGCTGACCCTGCCGGGAATCGCCGGCATAATCCTCACGATCGGCATGGCGGTGGACGCCAATGTCCTGATCTTCGAGCGCATACGCGAGGAGCTGCGCGCCGGAAAGGCCGTCGTCGCCGCGCTGAACGCGGGCTTCGGCAAGGCCTTCCTGACGATCATCGACACTAACCTGACGACGATCATCGCGGCGGCCTTCCTGTTCCTGTTCGGGCGCGGGCCAGTGCGCGGCTTCGCCGTCACGCTTGCGATCGGACTGCTGGCGAACCTGTTCACGTCGGTCTTCGTGTCGCGGCTGATCTTTGACGTCAGCATGTGGCGAAAGCGGAACCTGAAGGAGATGAGCATCTAGGACCGGGAACCCGGAGGCGCCCTGCGGTGTCTAGGCAGACAAGGGGCGCCGTGACGAGCTGCGAACGACATGCAACTGATCGGCCAGACCAGCATCGACTTCCTCGGCCGCCGGAAGATCTTCATCGCGCTCTCTGCGGCGCTGCTGCTGGCCGGAATCGGCAGCGCGGTCACCAAGGGCGGCCTCAAGTTCGGGATCGACTTCAAGGGCGGGACATTGGTGTATGTAAAGTTCCGCGACGCTCCCGACCCGGAGCGCATCCGCGGTGTGCTCCAGGGCAAGGGGCTCAGCGTGGCTACACTGCAGCCGTTCCAGGACACCGCGGATGCCCACGAGCTGAAGATCGACCTCGATCTGGCGGGCGACGTAGTCGAGACATCCGGAAAGGACCAGGTCATCGAGACGTTGCGGGAGATCTACCCGATCGGCGCGGGCAAGCTGGACTTCAACAACGCCAGCCCGGAGGCGCTCGCCCAGAGCCTGCTTTCCGAGCGGACGCTGCGCGACGCCGGGCACTCCAGCCGCGACTTGGCGAGCCACGCCGAGGCGATGGTGGCTTGGAGGGACCAGGCGCCTCGCTCGGGCCTGCTGCGCGACTTGGCAGAGCTCTCCGACGTGCCGGGGGTCCCCTCCAGCGTCGTCGCGGCCGTCCCGCAGGTGGCCGAGGCCGGCGCCTTCCACATCGGCGGTGTCGAGGTGGTGGGGCCGAAGATCGGGGCCGAATTGCAGTGGCAGGCG
The DNA here is from genome assembly GCA_028819235.1 of Bryobacterales bacterium. GTDB lineage: Bacteria > Acidobacteriota > Terriglobia > Bryobacterales > UBA6623 > VXMF01. The sequence goes on along the minus strand of JAPPMC010000039.1, from coordinate 10,183 downwards.
ATCAAGGCCACACTGTTCGCGCTAGCGGGTATGCTAGTCTACATTGCGTTCCGCTTCGAGTGGATCTACGGCGTGGCGGCGGTCATCGCCGTCTTCCACGACGTGTTCATCACGATCGGGTTCTTCTCGCTTTTCGACCGGGAGATTGAGTTGACAGTCGTGGCCGCATTGCTCACACTGGTTGGCTACTCGATGAACGATACGATCGTGATCTTCGACCGCGTGCGCGAGAACCGCGCCGCGGTCCGTAAGTCGAGCATGACGGACCTGCTGAACCTCAGCATCAACCAGACGCTCAGCCGCACGGTGCTGACGTCGGGCTTGACGCTGGTGGCCGTGCTGTGCCTGCTCGTGCTCGGCGGGGAGGTCCTGCGCGGCTTCTCATTCGGGCTTGCCGTTGGCGTGCTGGTCGGGACGTACTCCTCGATCTTCATCGCCAGTCCCGTCCTGCTGTGGGGCCAGGGCCTGCAAACGGCGCGGGCCGGAGGAGGCCGGAGGAGGCGCTGAGCGCCCGGGAGCCAGAGTAATAAGGAGGAAACAGGAACAATGTTCGAAGATGCCTTGATGGAGAACATGGAAAAGAACACTTCGCGGTGGTCCGTGATGTTGTCGACGGCGCTGCAGCTGCTGCTTGTCGGGATCGCTCTCCTGATCCCCCTGATCAACTACTACGAACTGCCCGCGGCAGACTTCGTGAGTTTCCTGACGGCGCCGCCGCCACCGCCGCCGCCGCCGCCGCCACCTGCCGCCGTCGTGCAGATCAAAGCTGTGCCCAAGGAGTTCGACAGCGGCGCGCTGACGCAGCCGGTGGCGATCCCCGACAAGGTGGCCATCATCGAGGAGGACATCGCGGCACCTTCGGCTGGCATCGCCGGCGTGGTGGGCGGTGTGCCCGGCGGATCCGTCGGCGGACAGCTCGGCGGCGTGCTGGGAGGGATCATCACAGCGGCGGCTTCCAATGCGCCCCCGCCGCCCCCGCCGCCCCCGCCGGTCAAGAAAAAGGCCCCGCCGAAGCGCATCCGCGTCGGCGGCAACGTGGCCAAGGCGCGCCTGACCCGCCAGGTGCGTCCCCAGTATCCGCAGCTGGCCCGCCAAGCGCGCATTCAGGGGACCGTCAAGCTCTCGGCCGTGATCGCCAAGGACGGCACGATCCAGAAGCTTGAGGTGATGTCGGGCCACCCGCTGCTGGTCCCGGCCGCGCTGGCCGCGGTGAAGCAGTGGCGCTACAGGCCCACGCTGCTCAACGGCGAGGCCGTGGAGGTGCTAACAAACATCGACGTGAACTTCACTCTCAGCGGGTGATGCGCGTCATCGCTCTCCCCCCGGGGGGGTCGGGTCTGGCCGACGCGGCGCGTCTGGCCCTCCCGGCACGTACAGTTGGTCATTCGGACACCGTATTTCTTTAGGAGGACAACACAAGGAAGATGCTTTCCCAATTCACAACGGCCGCTTTCCTGCTGCAGCAGGAGATCGGCTTTGACACGATTTCGATGTGGAACCAGATGGGCTTCGCGGCCAAGTCCGTGGTCATCATCATGTTCCTGATGTCGGCGTGGTCGATCGGAGTGATGATCGACCGCGGCCTGGCGTACTTCGCGGCCAAGAAGCAGTCGCGCGAGTTCGCCCCGGCCATCGCCGGCGCTTTGCGCAAGGGCAAGCTTGACGACGCCGTCAAGCTGGCCGAGAATTTCAAGAAGAGCCACTTGGCCAAGGTCGTCTCCGCCGGCCTCGCGGAGTTCAAGTCCGCCGGCCAGGGGAGTTCCCAGATAACCGGACTGACGATCGACGCCTCGAAGCGGGCGCTGGAGCGGGCGCAGGCGATCACGCACGCCGAGCTCAACCGCGGCCTGAGCGGCCTCGCCACGATCGGCTCGACGGCGCCCTTCGTGGGCCTCTTCGGCACGGTGGTGGGCATCATCAACGCGTTCCAGGGCATCTCGCAGGAGCGCTCGACGGGCCTTGGCGCCGTCGCCGGCGGGATTTCCGAGGCACTGGTCGCGACGGCCATCGGGCTGTTCGTGGCACTGCCCGCAGTGTGGATGTTCAACTACTTCAACTCCAAGGTCGAGGGCTTTGACGTTGAGATGGAGAACGCCAGCTCGGAGCTGATCGACTACTTCTTGAAGAGGAACGCCTGATCGGCGCCGGCGAAGGCCAGCGCGGTGACCGGCTGTAGTATCGTGTAGCGGTCGCCCCCCCGGGGGGGGGGCCGCGGGGCGGGCGCGCCCGGGGGGGCGGGGGGGAGGAAAGAAAACATAAAGGTCAGAATGAACGACGGGAAAAGGGCGGAAATAAAAA
>JAPPMC010000039.1:0-7875 GCA_028819235.1 Bryobacterales bacterium | reverse complement strand
TTTTAAGAGTACCGCCTGAGCGGCGCGGGCTACGCCCCGGGGGGTGCGGGGGTTTATTATCGTTTCGGGGGCGCCGGCGGGTGGGGGGGGCGGCGGCTCGGGAAGGAGCGAATGGCAGTGGACGAAGAACGCATGCATAACGGACTCGAGGAGCTCGGTGAAGAGGGCGTAAAGAAAGGCACGCGCGGCGGGATGGCCGCGATCAACGAGATCAACGTCACTCCGATGGTCGACGTGATGCTCGTGCTGCTGATCATCTTCATGGTGATCACGCCGATGCTCAGCAAGGGCGTCAGCGTGGACCTCGTGCGTACGCGCAATCCCGTCGCGATGGACGAGGCCGACGCGGAGGACGCCGTGGTCGTGGCGGTCACGAGGGATGGGCAGGTGTTCCTGGGAACCTCCAAGCTGGAGGATCTGGGCGAGCTCACCTCGGCCGTGAGCGATGTGGTGAGCAACCGGATCGACAAGACGGTGTACATCAAGTGCGACGCCCGGTCGCGGTACGAACGGGTCGTCGAGGTGGTCAATGCCGTCCGAACTTCGGGCGTCGACCAGGTCGGCTTGCTGACCGAGAAGGAAGAGGGCGCCGGCAGCTTCGGCTAGGCCGCCGAGGGACGCCGGGACAGCGCTGAGAGGAGGAAACACACCATGGCAATGGCAGTCGGAGGGGGCTCGGGCAGCAAGAGCGTGCCCTACATCAACATGACGCCGCTGATTGACGTGCTGCTCGTGCTGCTGATCATCTTCATGGTGATCACGCCGATCACGCCGAAGGGGCTGGAGGCGCTCGTGCCGCAGCCGAACGAGAACGAGCAGAATCAGGCCCAGCCAAATGCTCGAACAGTCGTCGTATCGGTCAACGCGAACCGGTCGATCATGATCAACCGCGATCCGTCCAGCCTTGACGCGCTTGAGGACAACCTTCGGGACATCTTCAAGACGCGCGCCGAGCGGGTCATGTTCGTGCGCGGGGCGCCGGTGCTGGACTATCAGGACGTGGCCAAGATCATCGACATCGGCAAGGGCGCTGGCGTCGACAAGATCGGGCTGCTGACGGAGCAGATCGAGTAGGCGGGGATCGGCCGCGCAGACACAGGCAAGACACGGAGAGTGCATAGCAAATGAAGATCAACTTCAAAATGGTGGTGACGGTCATCGTCGTGCTTCTGTTCGCCATCCCGGGCTACTGGGTTTGGGCGAACCTTGACTTCCTCAAGGCGCGCAACGCCCTCAATAAGGGTGTGGGCGCCTTCACGGCGGGCGATTTCGTGCGCGCCGGCACCTACTTCGAGGAAGCAGCCGACCTAGATCCGGAGCTTGGGGCGGCGCGCGTCTACGGGGCGTATTCGACCATGATGCAGTACCAGCCGGGGGCCGAGTACAAGGAAAACCTGGACATTGCCCACAAGGCGCTGGACGGGTTCAAGGCCGTCCTGGAGGACGATCCCACCAACGCCACGGCGCTGCAGAGCATCGCCTCGCTCTACTTCAACATGAAGGAGATGGAGCTGGCCAAGGAGTGGCACGGGAAGGTGCTGGAGCAGCAGCCGGACTATAAGGAGTCCTATTACACGATCGGGGTAATCGCGTGGACGCAGTCCTACGAGCCTCGCCTGGAGTTCCGCGCCAACGCGGGGCTGGCGCAGGAGGACCCTGGCCCGATCGCGGTGCGAGGTCGCCTGAACCGTTCGCAGCGCGAGGAGTATGCGGCCCTCAAGGAAGAGATCGTGCCGAAGATCGACGAGGGTCTGGTAGCGCTCGAAGAGGCGCTGAAGATCGACGAGGAGTACGACGACGCGATGGCGTACGTGAACCTGCTCTACAGGGAGAAGGCCGACCTCGCCGATTCGACCCAAGAGCACGACCAGCTGCTCGCGACCGCCGACGAGTGGGTCGACAGGGCACTCGAGACACGCCGTCGGAAGGCTGAGGAGAGCACCATCGAGGCCTTCACGACGGACGAATAGCAACGTCATTCCGCGCGCCGCGCCGCGCGGGGGCGTATAATCGGCCCGGGGCCCGGATGGGTGGCCCTGGGCTGAATTCTTGGTCCGGCTGCGAGGGTCGCAATGCCAGCAGGGCGTGCATCGGTGGCGGCGCCGCGCGCCGCGTCCCGACCGCAAGTCGTCAGCCGCTACGGCGAGCTGGAGGCGAAGCTGGTGGCGACTCGCCCGGCCCACGGGACGGAGATCGTCCGGAGGGCATTCGAGTTCGCAACCGAGCGGCACGCGGGCTGCTTCCGAAAGAGCGGCGAGCCGTACATTTCCCACCCGCTGGAGGTCGCGCACATCCTAGCGGACATGCGCCTGGACCAGACCGCGGTGGCGGCGGGCCTGCTGCACGACGTTCTGGAGGACACGTCAACGACCCTGCCGGAACTCCGGAAGGCGTTCGGCGACGGCATCGCCCGCTGCGTGGACGGCGTCACCAAGATCGGACGCCTGCGCTACCAGTCGATCGAGCAGCGCCAAGCGGAGACCTTCCGCAAGATGGTGCTGGCGATGGTTCAGGACATCCGGGTGATCCTGATCAAGCTGGCGGACCGCGTCCACAACATGCGCACTCTGGGTGCCTTGGATCCTGACCGGAGGCGGCGCATCGCACTGGAGACGCGGGAGATCTACGCGCCAGTGGCCCTGCGGCTGGGCATGGGCAAGGTCCGCAGCGAGCTCGAGGATCTGGCATTCTCCCACCTTGAGCCGAGCGCCTACCGCGCCATCACGTCCCAGATCGAGTCCCGCCGCGAGGCCAGCGAAGACTTTCTCGGCCAGATGCGGAAGACCTTGGGCCAGAAGCTGGAGGCGGCGGGAATCCCGGCGACGGTCCACGGCCGAATCAAGCGGCCGTACTCGATCTACCAGAAGCTGCGGCGCCAAAAGGTGACGTTCGACATGGTCTACGACTTGCTGGCACTGCGGGTGATCACGGACTCGAAGACCCACTGCTACGCCGCCATGGGGGTGATCCACGGGCAGTGGCAGCCGGTCCCGGGCCGCATCAAGGACTTCGTGGCAATGCCGCGGCCGAACCTGTACCAGTCCCTGCACACCTCGGTGGTGACGCGAGGGGGCCAGCGATTCGAGGTGCAGATCCGGACTCAAGAGATGCACGAGATGGCCGAGGAGGGCATCTGTGCGCACTGGAAATACAAGGAGGGCAAGCGCGGACCGGACGCCGGAGACCGGCAGATGGCCTGGCTCAGGCGTCTGGTGGAGTGGCAGCGCGAGATGCGGGATCCGGCGGACTTCCTGTCGACGCTGAAGATCGACCTGTATCCGGAAGAGGTCTACGTGTTCACACCCAAGGGGAAAGTGATCACCCTGCCGCGGGACGCGACGCCGGTTGACTTCGCCTACGCGATCCACACCGAAGTGGGCCACAGCTGTGTGGGTGCGAAGGTGGACGGCCAGATTGCGTCCTTGAGGAGGCCGCTCGCGAACGGTGAGATCGTAGAGGTGCTCACTAGGCCCGGAAGCCATCCGACCCAGGACTGGCTCTCATTCGCGAAGACTTCCCGAGCTCGGAACAAGATCAAGCAGTGGATCAACGCGGAGAGGCGCCGGCAGGCGATCGAGATCGGCACGCGGCTGCTCGAGCGGGAGGCGCGGCAGCTGAAGCTCCCGTTCCGGCAGGTTTCGCAGGGGCGGCTCGCAGAGATCGGCCGGGCATTCGGCTGCTCGACGCTGGACGACCTCCACGCACGGCTGGGCTATGGTCGCCTCTCGGTGCGGCAGGTGTTGCGAAAGATCTTCGCCGACCAGCAGTTCCGGGTGCCGAGGGCGGCGCCGCTGGCGCCGGGAGCGGACGCGGCGGGCCCGCGCGGCAGCGCGTCGGTTGGGGAAACGACGCTCGAAGTCGACGGTATCGACGGTGTGCTGGTGTACCGCAGCCGGTGCTGCAACCCGATTCCGGGCGACGAGATCGTCGGGTATGTGACCCGAGGAAAGGGCGTTGGCGTCCACTCGACCCGCTGTCCGAACGTGCAGCGGCTGCTGTATGATTCCGAGCGCCGAGTCGACGTCCGATGGGCGCATAGGGAGGGAGCCGTGTACCCCGCCCATTTGACGGCACACGTCGAAGACAGGCCTGGAGTTCTGAAGGATCTCACGGGTGCTGTGGCGAACGCCGGGCTGAACATCAGGAGCATCAAGTCCGGTCCGGTCGACCGCGGTGGGGAGGCGGCCGTAGAACTGGTGGTAGAAGTTGCCGACAAGTCGCAGCTGGACCGGGTCGCGGACTCCTTGGCAGCCGCGCCTTCAGTCCGCTCCGTAGAGCGCGCGGCCCGTTTCTGACGGGCAAGCGCAGCGGAGGGCGATCCCGCGTCCGTCTCGCGCGGGCGCGGGCACAGATTCGGGCGGGGTGGAATTGGGACCGCAGTGCGGTCTGTGCCGACGAGTGATGGGGTATTCTCAAGGCTCGCGGTCCGGTGGCCGGGCCGGCTCGGAGGACTCACAGATGCTGCCACGATCGTTGTTCGCCTTTGTACTCGTGCTCTGCTTGGGTGCGATCGCCCCCATGTCGAGCGGCCAGGATGTGACGGACGTCACCATGGCCGGCTCGCAGATGCGCGAGGACGACCTGCCGTCGCTCGCGTCTTCGCCTGACGGCTCGCTGTGGCTGGTGTGGCTGGCCTACGCGGACCGGCGCGACGAGATCGCGGTGCGGCGCTGGCAGGACGGTACTTGGGGAAACCTGCGCTACGTGCCCAACACGAGTGGCGATGTCTGGCTTCCGCAGGCGGCCGTCGATGGGCGCGGGCGGCTGTGGGTCGCATGGACGCAGATGCTCGACGGGAACTGGGACATCTACGCGCGCTCCTACGATCCGGCGGAAGAGGCTTGGGGCCCGTTGCTGCGCCTGAGCGAGCATCCTTTGCCAGACATCAACCCCCGACTGGCCGCGGACGGCCAAGGGGCCCTGGCTCTGGTGTGGCAGGGCTTCCGGGGCAGGAACTCCAACATCTATCTCCGGACGCTCGGGGCAAGCGGCGGCTGGTCTGCCGGTGTCGCCGTTACGCACCGTCCCTCCAACGACTGGGAGCCGGCGGTTGCGTTCGACTCGGCCGGGACGGTCTGGGTGGCATACGACAGCTACGCGAATGGGAACTACGACGTGTTCCTGACAGGCGTGAAGGACGGCTCCGTGAGCGTTCCGGAGGTTGCGGTTGCGGCTACGGGGCGTTACGAGGCTAAGGCGACGGTAGCCGTGGACGGGAGCGATCGCGTCTGGGTCGCTTGGGAGTCGGGGGGTGCGAACTGGGGAAAGGACACGGGGTACAACATCCGCAGCCGGCAGCCCGGTGTCGTGATCGGCGCGCAACGTGAAGTCAACATTGCCTGCTTCTCGAACGGCCGCCTGCAGGCGCCGCCGGCCGCGCTGCAACCCACGTTCGCCGCCGGAGCGGGCACTCCCAAATGGACCTATCAGCCGCACGTGGTCGTCGATCCCGAGGGTCACGTGCGGGTCGCGGCAAAGCGCCTCATACGCCACCGGGACGAGGCCACGGGCACGCGCGGCTACTGGGAGTATTGGGTGACGCGGCAAGACGGGAGCGGGTGGACGCCGGCCCGGCCCCTTCCGCACAGCATGGGCAGGTCGAGCACGCGCATTGGCTTCGCCGGCGCTGCCGGCGGCGGCCTGTGGCTGGCCTGGCCCACCGACAACCGCACGACGGCCTACGCGCACAGGCCGATCCGAGGGACCGTCTGGGTGGGGCGCCTGGCCCCACAGGGTCAGGCCCCGCAGCCGGAGCTCGCCGACCTAGATCTGGGCGACGTGGAGGTCAAGCCGTGGCATCCCAACGAGGCTGCGGACTTGGACGCGATTCGCGGCTACCGCACGAGCGTGCACGGTCGCCCGGTGCAGATCGTGCGCGGCGATTTCCACCGGCACACCGAGCTGAGCTGGGACGGAGGCGGCGGAAACGACGGCAACCTTCAGGAGTTCTACCGCTACATGATCGATGCCGCGGCGATGGACTTCGGCGCCTCGACCGACCATCAGGGCGGGGCTTACGACTACTGGTGGTGGTATTCGCAGAAAATGACGGACATGCACCACGTGCCGGGGGCGTACACCAGCATCTTCGGATACGAACGCAGCGTGACCCAGCCCAATGGGCATCGCAACGTGTTCTTCGCGGACCGCGCGGGCGAAGTCGTTCCATTCTTCGTCAGGGACCAGCAGGCTTACGCCCTCGGGCGCAACCCGGTCGGTGACATACCTGCGGTCGCGACGGCCAACGTTGTCCGGGACGACACCAAGCACCTCTACGCCGAGCTGCGGCGGATGGGGGGCATTGCGATCTCCCACACTTCCGGCACGCGCATGGGGACGGACTGGAGGGACAACGACCCCGAGATCGAGCCGGTCGTCGAGATCATGCAGGGAGCCCGGACGAACTACGAGTACATCGGCGCGCCCTTGTCGGCCCGCAGCGGGTCGGCCCAGCATGCGCCGGGGGGATACGAGCCGATCGGAATGGTGCGCAATGCCTGGGACAAGGGCTACCGCTTGGGCACGACGGTCAGCGCCGACCATGGCTCCACGCACTACTCGTACACGATGGTCTACACAGATAGGGTCTCGCGGCAGGGGATCTTGGACTCGATTCGTCGTCGGCACACCTACGGAGCGACGGACAACATCGTGCTGGACGTGCGAATGGGCGAGCACTTCATGGGCGACGAGTTCCACCTGGCGCGACCGTTGCCGATCCGCGTCAAGGTCCGGGGCACAAACACGCTGGCACGCGTCGCCGTCCTGCGGGACGGCCATCCGGTCTATGTGCACGAGCCTGAGGGACAGCTGGCGGATTTCGAGTATCTGGACCAAGATCCTCCTCAGAGCGGGCGCAGCATGGCGTACTACTATGTGCGGGTCGAGCAGGCCGATGGCAACGTCGCTTGGGGCAGCCCGCTCTGGGTGAATCGCTGAGCGCTCCAGCGCCGCGTGGCTCGAAGACGGCGGTCTTATGTGTTGATGGAGCCGCCGTCCACGGCCAGGGTCTGTCCGGTAACGAAGTCGCTCTCGGACGAAGCCAAGAAGAGAACGGCCCCGATCAGGTCGTCCGGCCGCCCGTGGCGCTTCAGTGCGCGGCTGGCCAAGACCGAGGCCTCCGCCATCTCGATGTGGGGCTGGTTCTGGAGGATGCTGTCACTCAGCGTCAACCCAGGGGCCAAGGTGTTCACGCAGATGCCCAGCGGCCCGAGTTCGCGCGAGAACGCGCGCGTCATTGCGAGGATCGCGCCCTTGGAGACGATGTAGTGGGCCATTCCGGTGGGTTGGCCCTTGTACGCCGTGCCGGATGAGACGTTGATGATCTTCCCGCCCCCGCGCTTCGCCATCAGGGGCGCGAGATGCTTCGCCGCCAGAAAGCTGCCGCGGACGTTGACGGCCATCACACGGTCCCAAAGGTCCGCGTCGATGTCGAGGCAGCCGACCGGTTCCAGCGAAGCGTAAAGGGCGGCATTGTTGACAAGGATGTCAAGCCCGCCCAGCTCCGCTTCCACCACCCTGGCGAGGTGCCTGACCGCGCTCTCGTCGCTTACGTCGGTGGGGATCTCCGCCGCCTTCCCTCCGGAGGCCCTGATCTGCGAGACCACCGATTGGGCGCTGGCGATGTCGGCGATCAGGCAGTGGGCGCCTTCCGCCGCCATGGCCCGGGCAAACGCTGCCCCGAGCCCTTTGGCGCCCCCGGTGACGACGGCCTGTCTTCCCTCGAGCCTTCCCATGGCCGCGGTCTGTAGGCAGGCGACCGCCCTCAGATCTCCAATTCTAGACCCGCACTCCCGTGCCGCACTCTTGTCGCCGGGACTGGCAGGCAGATTCAATGTTTGATGCGGTTTAACGCGGCGCGTCGATTGAGCTGGT
>JAPPMC010000071.1 GCA_028819235.1 Bryobacterales bacterium | reverse complement strand
CTACCAGCGGGCCGCCGGGCCCGTCGTGACAGGGGTTTTGGCTCAAGCACTAGCTCGTACCTCCGCGAATTCCAGCTCCGGCAAACCAGACGGTGAACGCGTGGGGATTGTGGTCCCTGCCCACCGTGCCCTCTTGATGGGTCGGCATGCGGCCGAACTCCGTGGCCCAGACCACGAGCGTGTCGTCCAGCATGCCGGTCGCCCGCATGTCCTTGAGCAGCGCGGCCGTGGGCTGGTCGAGCACGGGACAGTGGCGCTCATAGTCCGCCTTGAGGGTTTTGTGGGCGTCCCAGTTCAGAAGCCCGTCGACGCCCGAGGCGCGCGATGCGCAGAAGAGGCTCACGAACCGAACTCCTCGCTCCAGGAGCCGTCGCGCCAAGAGGCAGTTGCGCGCGAAGGCGGCCTTAAGGCGGTTGGGATCGTCCGCCCCGTACAGCTGCCGGACGGCCTTGGGCTCCTTGGAGAGGTCGGTGACCTCCGGCGCGGACAGCTGCATCCTAGCCGCCAGCTCGTAGGCAGCAATGCGCGCCCGTAGGTCATCCTCCCCTGGGTGGCGACCCGCGTGCAGGCGGTTCAACTCGCTCACAAAGTGACGCGTGTCCTCGTCGCGTTTGGCCGGAATGCCGGGTGGCCGGTCCAAGTCTCGGATCGGCTGCTGGGCGTTGAATACGATCGCTTGGTGCTGGGCGGGCAGGAAGCCCGCGCCCCAGTTGGCCGGTCCGGAAGGGGGTATGCCGCGAACGTCGGGTATCGCGACGTACGTCGGCAGGTTGTCATTCTCCGTCCCGAGGGCATGGCTGACCCACGATCCCGCGGACGGGAATCCCTCCAGCACGAAGCCAGTGTTGAGCAGGACGCAGGCCGGACCGTGCGTGTTGGTCTTCGAGTGCATGGAGTGGACGAACGCGATCTCGTCGGCCACGGCGCCGATGTGGGGCAGCATCGCGGTCAGCATCTTGCCGCTCTCGCCGCGCGGCCTGAAGGCCCACGGCGATCCCATGAGCGCCCCGTTCTTGCCCTGGAACGTGACCGCGTCCAGACTTGCCGGCGGCGTCTGGCCCGACCTGCGCTGCAGCTCGGGCTTGTAGTCCCACAGGTCGAGGTGCGAGGCGGCACCCGGGCAGAATATCTGCAGCACCCGCTTTGCCTTCGGCTCAAAGTGCACCCCGCCAGCAGCACCTGTCGAGGACTGGGGCAGCATCGCGGCCAAGGCAACGCCCTGGAGCCCGCTGACGAAGTCGCCAAAGACCTCACGCCGGGTAGGGCGGAGACGCGAAGGGCCCGCAGGCGTGGCACTGCTTCCGGCCGCAAGCATCAGAAGACGTAGAGGAATTCGTTCGCGTTCAGGAGCGCCCGCGCCAGCGACGCAAGCCCATGCTGTGCGACGAAGGACTCTGCGAGTTGCCCCTCTTTAGAATCGGGCAGCCGACCAAGCGCCAACCTCCAAGCTGCTGCAATGGGCTCCCGGCCGCGGTCCGCCCCCGCACGGACCGCCAGTGCTTGGGCCTGGTCCAAGGTGAACGCGCTATTCAGGAGTGTCAGTGCCTGCAGTGGGGACGTCGTTGAGGTGCGCTTCGGGGCTGGCAAGGACGTCTCGGGGCAGTCAAACTCCCCGAGCAGCCCGGGCTTCACCGATCGCGCGTGCTGGTGGTAGACGGAGCGGCGATACGTCGCCGGGGGGAACTCGTCCAACTCGTAGTACGTTGCGACGTTGTCGACGGTGTAGCGGTAGAGCTGGAATCCAGGGCCTCCCATCCTTCGGTCCAGATTGCCGCTCGCCGCCAAGATCGAGTCGCGGAGTTCCTCGGCGCTGAGGCGCCTTGGCGGGAACCGCCAGAGGTAGGCGCCATCGCTGTCGATCGCGACCGCTTCCTCGCGGAGGCCGGCTGCCTGCCTGTAGGCCGCTGAGAGCACGATGTCCCGGTGCAGGGGCTTGAGCCGCCAGCGATGCACCCGGACCAGCCGGTCGGCGAGCCAGTCGAGCAGGTCCGGATGGGAAGGCGTGCCCCCGTTAAGGCCCAGATCGCTGGGGTTGCGGGCAATGCCTCGTCCGAAGTGGTGCATCCAGACCCTGTTGGCTATGACGCGCGCCGTGAGGGCGTTGCGGTCGTCCGCGATCCACCTCGCCAACGCCATCCGCCGGGCGCCCTCGGAGGCGTCCGGCTCAAGCTCGAACCTCCCGGCCAAGTGCTCCAGTGTCGAGAGGCTCGCCGGCGCCACGATATCGCCCCGCTGCATCGGGTCTCCGCGAAGCATCACGAACGAAGGCTCGGCCGGCTCCTCGAAGCGTCCCACAAAGGCCGTCCGGGGCCGTGGCTCGCCAAGCAGTCGGGCTTCCGCAGCCTTCGCTTCCTTCTCAATCTCCGTCCAGCGCGCCCACTCTTCGGGCGTCAGCACGGCCTTCACCAATGCCAGTTCCCGAGCCACCTCGGAGAACGGGAGCCTGCCCTCGCCAGAGGCGACGGCTGTCCACTGCTCGCCGTCTCGGGAAACGAGAATCTCGTACTCCTCGGGCTGCGGCCTCGCGAATCGGCCGCGAAAGCCGCCCAAACGGTCCGTAGACCACTCGACGCGCTTGATGCGGTGCTCGCTACCCAGGTCGATCTGCACCCAAGCAGGCAGGCTTCCCCCGGAAATCCAGTGGCCGTCGAATCGGCCGTCGACGAGATTGGCCGGCGAGTATGTGTCCGGACTGGCTGAGTCCACGCGCGTGGCGCTGGCGGTCGCCTTTCCTCCCAGCGCCACATTCCGCGATCTTCTTCCGGCCGTCCAGACCGAGATTTCGTCAAGGTGGACAGCGCTCCGGCCCCGGGTAGAAGCGCGCAGCTCCATGCGAACGAAGCGTGCCGGGACAGGCCGGAACGATTCCGACGTGCCGGCGGCGTCTACTTTCGGCCGGTACTGTCGGAGCAGTTGGTCGCGTCGCGACCTAAGGCGCTCGTCGGCGGTGGAGCGCAGTCCGTCGAGCTCGCGCTCGGCCCGCTGCTTCACGGCGGCCACAGAGTCAGCGACCTTCCGGAAGGCCGCCAGCCGTTCCGGCAGGTCCCACTCCCGCGAACCATGCCAGACGCCCGCGAAGGCCGCCTGCATGCGGTAGTAGTCCTTTGTTTGGATCGGGTCGAACTTGTGGTCGTGGCACCGCGCGCAGTGGACTGTCAGCCCGAGGAACGCGGAGGCCGTGCCCATCACGATGTCGTCCAAGTGGTTGGCGCGTTTCTGGGCCTCCCCAGAAGGATTGCGGATGCCGACAGTGTCGTGCGGTCCCGCCACGAGGAAGCCAGTGGCCGCCTGGGCCTCCAAATCGTCGGGCGAGATCTGGTCGGCAGCGAGCTGCTCCAGGATCATGCGGTCGAAGGGCTTGTCCGAGTTGAACGCCGAGATGACCCAGTCGCGGTATGGCCAAGCGTTGCCCCGCAGGTGGTTCTGCTCGTAGCCGTTGCTCTCACCGAATCGTGCAATGTCCAGCCAGTGCCTGCCCCAGCGTTCGCCGTAGGCGGGCGAGGCAAGCAACCGGTCCACCAGCCGTTCATAGGCGTGCGGGTCCGGGTCGGCTGCGAAGGCCTCCATCTCCGCCGGGTCCGGCGGCAGGCCGGTCAGCCCGTAGCTCAGGCGCCGCATCAGGGCCCGCCGGGCGGCGGGAGGGGACGGATCCAAGCCCTTCGTCCGCATAGCGCCAAGCAGGAAATCGTCAATGGGGGCTCGCGGCCATTCGCTGCCCCGCTCTGGAGGGCCGGCGGCGCTGAGCGGCCTCAAGGACCACCAGCGCGTCGGCTCCTCTGCCGCGGCAGTCGCGGCAGCCCCGGGTGCGCCGGCCGCAATCCAGGCCCGCAGGAGATCTATTTCCTCTTCCGTGAGCAAATCGCCAGCTGGCGGCATCGCGGGCGGCGATCCCGAGACCTGCTTGAACAGCAGGCTGGAATCCGGGCTTCCCGGGACCACGGCCGGGCCGCTCTCTCCCCCTTGGCGAATCTCGGCGGCGCTCGAGAGGCGAAGGCCGCGCTGCGCAGCGTCCCCTTGGTGGCAGTGCGCACACTTTCGGGCCAGCACCGGAAGCACGTCCCGGCTGAAGGAGACCTCAGCGGCTTGCGCCAGAGACCCGGCGAGCGCAGCGCATAGCGCCAAGGCCGCGATTCCGGCGGTGGCGCCGCGATGTCGGCTCACGCGGCCGCTATCGGTCAGGAGCCCAACCCTAGCTGAAGCTGTCGTCACCGGCCAGCCCGACCATTGTAGTAGGGCGGCCAGCGGCCCGGGCCCCTCGGAAGCGAATGTGCCAGAATCTCGGGCGCGGGGCAGCAGTGCTTCCGGAACGCGGATCCCGTGCGCCCGGCGCGGTGGAGGGGAAAGAATGAACGGTGGATTCACACTTGCCGTCGAGGCACGACGGGAGACCCCGCCATGGGGCTCGCTGGCCTGGTTCAGCACTCCGCAAGATTGCGGCGCGGAGGCATTGACGGTCGTCGAAGTCTGCTTCAATCCGGGAGCCGGCCACGACTTCCACAAGCACCCCAGCCAAGAAGAAGTCCTGTACGTGCTCGAAGGTGAGGTCGAGCAGTGGGTCGACCGGGAGCGGAAGGTGCTGTCGGCGGGGGACGCAGCCTTCGTCGGCGCGGGTGTGGTCCATGCGTCCTTCAACGTGAGCGAGCGCAGGGTAAGACTGCTCGCGATGCTCGGCCCCTGCGCGGGCGACGGCGGGTACGAAGTGGTGGACGTTGCCGGGGATGAGCCCTGGGCGTCTATGCGGTAGCGGCGAACTGCGGCCCCGCGGATCCCTTCTCCGCCCTCCGGAAACCTACCGCCACGGGACGCTCCGACGGCGCCAAGAGTGGCTATCGGACGACCCACGCCCTGACCTGAGGATCTAGGGTCGGTTCCGCGGGAGGCTCTCGTCCCGGTCATCCCAAGACACCTGGGGCAGGCAGGGCGCCCAGATTCACGTCTCGCTTCCACTCTTGGAGCTTCGGGTGCTCCGAGCCGACAACAATGTCCGCGGCACCATCGGCGTCCTTCGCGAAGCAGAGCAGCTCCTCTGGGCGCGCGGAGTCCAGCACCAATGGCGAATGGCTTGTCAGCAGCAGTTGTGTCGAGGCTGTGGAGCGCAGGGACTCGTAGGCGGTGGCCACGGCCCTCGGATGCATCCCGGCCTCGGGCTCCTCAATCACGTAAATGCCGCGCAGGTCTTCCAGGTGGGCCAGGAGTGCGAGCGCTGCCAGTCTGAGGGTCCCGTCGGAAACCAGCCACGACGGAACGCGCAGGTCGCCGTCATAGAGAAATGTCAGGAAGCGCGCCCGGTCCTGCGGGCGCTCGTTGGCCTCGATGTCCTTCAGGTCAGGAAGCGCGTTCCGCAATTGCCTGATCCATGCGCGGTGGCGATGCGGGTCGCTCTCGCGCAGCCTGGCCGCAACCCAGGGCAAGTTCGAACCGTCGCGCCGGAAGCCAGAGGGAAGACCCGGTCGGCACGGGTGCCGGATGGCTTGCAGGTCCAGATCTAGGCTCTGAGTTCCAGAGGCCAACAGCTCCCGAAACCAAGTCGCAATCGGGAACGATCCCTCGTCGGGCGGCAGGCAGCCCAGCGCTGACCTCGAGGGCCCAAGCTTGAAGGAAGAGGCCCAACCCCGGCGCACGTAGAAATTGTCGTTGCCATTCGGGACCTTCGTGACGAGCACCTTGTTGTCGGGCCGCCTGGTGCTGAGCAGCAGCGTCTGCGGAGGGGCCTGTTGCTCTGGGAACAGTGTGCGCTGGCGCGGCTCACGCTGGCGGGACTCTGTCAGTGCCAGCGTCTCTGCCTTGAATTCAAGCCGGCGACCGGCTTCGTCGAGACCAACAGCCGCCTGATACCGGACCGTCGCTAGGGTATGCTTCTCCACGCTTTGGCGGAGGCTGTCAGGGAGGAGGGCCTCCACCGCCAGCTCCAGAAGGTCCGTCCGACCTCGGAAGAGCAGCTCGCGCGGATCTGTCGCGCGGGCGGCCAGAGCGGCGTCCAAGCCCACCGATACGATGTCGCGAAGGAACAGGAGGACATCCAGGAACGTCGTCTTGCCCGATCCGGTCGGGCCAACCAAGACCTGGAACGGCTTCAGGGGCTGCGAAACGTACCGCAGGCAGCGGTAGTTCAGCGCCTCGACCAAGCTGATCACCGCGCACCTCCCACGGCGGCCCCGGGGCCGGGAGAGCGGAGCACCGCCACGCAGCCCGACCGCAAAGCCGGCAAGCGAAATGCCGGTCGGGGACTCCCCGGAACTTGCGAGTCTACGGTAGCACCGGCCCCGAACCCTCGGGCAGGGGCGCGACGACGGTTCGACGGCAGGCAGACGCGTTCTCCCGATGGTCGATGGCGATGCGCAGCAGCGGCACGCGAGTCCGCCTGCGAATTGCGCTCTTGGTGGCGGGTGTGATTGAGAGGGGCGTCCTCCCCAACACTGAACCTGCGCTTGCAGGCAGGTCGGTCGGTTCTGGACTGCCGCAATCCAGGGAGGGCCAGCCGCGGAGGAACCTATCTGTAGCTCGGTTTGAGGTTCTTGAATCCGCGGACCTGTTCCGTGATGGCCCGTTCAGTGGGCAGGCGCTCGACGCTGCTGGCGCCGAAGAATCCCGCCACCCCCGGACATGAGCCCAGTACGCTCCGCACGTCCTCGGGCTCGCTGAGCGGACCGCCGTGGCAGATAACCAGGAGGTCCTCGCGAACGTTCATCGCTGCGTCCCGAATCTCGCGGATTTCGGCCGCCGCCTCGTCCAGTCCCTTGGCGGTCTGCGCCCCGATCGACCCCTTGGTCGTCAGGCCCATGTGCGCCACCAAGACGTCCGCTCCTGCCCGAGCCATGGCCATGGCCTCATCCGGCGTGAAGACATACGGGGTCGTGACCAGGTCGAGCTCGTGGGCCATGGCGATCATCTCGACTTCCTTGGAGAAGCTCATGCCAGTCTCCTCGAGATTCTGGCGAAACACGCCATCGATGAGACCCACGGTCGGAAAGTTCTGCACGCCGCTGAATCCGGTGTCGCGGATCTCGCCCAGATATGCCCGCATGAGGCGGAACGGATCTGTACCGCAAACGCCCGCGAGAACCGGCGTGTCGCTCACGACTGGCAAGACCTCGCGCGCCATCTCCAGCACGATCTGGTTGGCGTCCCCGTAAGGCATAAGGCCAGAGAGGGAGCCTCGCCCGGCCATTCGAAAACGACCGGAGTTGTAGATCACAATCAGGTCGGCGCCCCCGGCTTCGGCACACTTGGCGGAGATGCCCGTGCCAGCGCCTGCCCCTACGATGGGGCGACCCCTCTCGGCCTGCCGGCGGAGCCTGGCCAGCACCTCGTCCCTCGGGATTCCTAGCGTTGATCGATTCCTCATTGCCTGAACCTCGTAATGCTTCCGGACCCGGTCACGCTCTTCGGGGGGGCCGAGCCCGGGCTAGCATTTCCAGCAGCCCCTCCGCCACGCCCCGGGCGAACTGCGGGTCGTTGATGTCGCAGGCCAGCTCGCGCACAGGGATGTCCGGACGCAGCTCATCCCGTATGGCCTTGAACAGCGCCGCGTCCGCCTCGGGCCAAGCGAATGGCTGACCGGGCCTCGAAACCACCGAAATCCCGCCGAGTGGCAAGTATACGGCCACCTGCCCGCGGGAGGCGTTCACCATCCTGGCAAGGCGCACGCCCAATTCTCGGTTCTCGTCGGGCGTCGTCCGCATGAGCGTGACGTTGGGATTGTGTCGGTAGAAGCGACGGCCGCGGTACTTCTCGGGGACAGAGTCCGGAGCCCAGAAGTTGACCATGTCCAAGCATCCCGGCGCGACAACCGCAGGAACTCCACTGCTGGCGGCCGCCCCGAGTCGCTCTGAACCGGCGCTCATGACGCCGCCGGCCAGCTCGTCCGCCAACTCCGTTGTGGTGACATCCAAGACCCCGCTTATCAGGCCGGACGAGACCAGGCTCTCCATCGTCCGCCCTCCGGCTCCCGTCGCGTGGAACACCAGCACCTCATATCCCTCGGACTCGAGGCGCGCCCGTGCCGCCTCTACGCACCCGGTGGTGTTGCCGAACATCGAGGCGGCGATCAGTGGCCTGTCGTCGCTGTCGGGCACGCGAGCCAAGGTCATCGCGCTGACAGCCGCGGCGGCCTGAACGATCACCTTCCGGCTGATCCGGTTCAGACCGCTGATGTCCACGATGGACGGAATCATGGTGATGTCCTTCGCGCCAACAAATGCGGCTACATCGCCTCCGGCGACGGTTGAGACCATCACCTTGGGGAGTCCCATGGGCAGGGCCCTCATCGCGGCGGTCGCCATCGTCGTGCCCGCGCTGCCGCCCATTCCGACGACGGCCTGAATTCGGCCGGCGCCGTAGAGTTTGGGCACGAGCCGCGCAATCCCGCGGGTCATCGCATCCACGGCTTGGCCGCGGTCGCCAGCCTTGGCCAGTGACCGCGCGGACTCGCCGGCCATCGCGGCGACAGTGTTCCGGCTCACGTCAGGCTCGAAGGTGGGAGGCTTGAGGATGCCGAGGTCGATCACCAAGGCTTCGCAACCGTTTCGGCGGACCTGCTCGGCAAGAAACCCGATCTCAGTCCCCTTTGTGTCAAGGGTCCCGAGAACTGCGACGGTGGGCATTGCGAATCCAAGTCTACTTGCGCGGGGACGCCAGGCCTGCGACGCGACGTTCGGCGGAGCCAAGGCGGGGGAAGACTCTGGTACCATTCGTCGGCGTGCGCGGGCACGCCGAGACGCCTGAGGCCCAGTCCCGGATGGACCGTGTCCCGCGAGCCGGCCCTCGCGTGGGGCAGTCGCGCCCCTGCACAACGCGCGAATCTCATGAGCATGGTGATGGTCGCCCGCAGGCAACTTCAAACAGCCGAGGCTAGCCGGAGCACTGCGGGAATGAAGAGCATGGCGCAGCACTTCCGGCATTGGTGGGTGGGCGCTTTGACGTGTCTGTTGGCGGCCGTGCCGGCCGTGCCGCAGTCGAGTCCTGCTCGCCCGGACCTGATTGAGACCGTCCGGGCATCGGGGAACTGGGATTGGGAAGTCTATCTGGGGGACCAGTCCCGGAGCCAGTATTCCCCTCTTGCCCAGATCAACGCGACCAATGTTCACCGCCTAAGGCCCGCTTGGGAGCACCGCACAGGCGACGCTGCGGAACGCTCGACAATGTACTCCAATCCTCTCGTCGTCGACGGAGTCCTCTACGCCGTCACGCCCAGCCTGAATGCGGTCGCCCTGAATGCGGCGACGGGAGAGAGGATCTGGAAGTTCGACCCTTCCAAGCACAACAACGGGAGGATCATACGCCAGCGGAACCGCGGTGTGACGTACTGGAAAGACGCGGAGAGCGAGCGCATATTCCACTACGTCAGAGACCGGGCCTACGCGATCGATGCGCGATCAGGGGAACTGATCCGCTCCTTCGGCAAGGACGGCTTCATCGATTTGCGGGACGGCTTGGGAGTGGACCCAGATGGCGTCGCGCTACAGATGACGACTCCGGGGGCGGTGTACAAGGACCTGCTGATCCTAGGCGGTCGCGTGAACGAGACCTACGGATCCTCGCCCGGGCACGTGCGCGCCTTCAATGCCGTGACCGGAGAGATGGAGTGGATCTTCCACACGATCCCCGAGCCCGGGGAGCTCGGGCATGACACCTGGTCCTGGCCCGAGGGCGAAACGTTTGGCGGCGCGAACTCCTGGGGCGGCGTCGCTGTTGACGAGCGGCGCGGCTGGGTGTTTTTTGGCACAGGGGCTGTCACCGACGACTTCTACGGGGGCTTCCGCAAAGGCCCGAACCTGTTCGCGAACAGCGTGGTGGCGCTGGACGCCGCCACCGGCGAGCGCATGTGGCACTACCAGATCGTGCGCCACGACATTTGGGACTACGACCTGCCGGCGGCACCGATCCTCGTGACACTCCAGGACGGCCGGGAGCGCCGGGAAGCGGTAGTCCAGCTGACCAAGATGGGCCTGACCTTCGTTCTGGACCGGGACACGGGCGAGCCCCTCTTCCCGGTGCACGACCTTCCGGTCCCGCCGTCTGACGTGCCCGGCGAGGAGGCCTGGCCAAGCCAGCCGTTCCCACTCCGGCCCGCTCCGCTGGTGCGCCTGTCGCTCTCCGAGGCCGACCTCACCGACATTACGCCCGAGGCCCGCGAGTTTGCGCTGAGAGAGTTTCGCAAGTACCGGCCAGGTTCGCTCTACACACCGCTAAGCCTGCAGGGGACACTGCAAGTGCCGGGACACCTCGGCGGTGCGCAGTGGAACGGCGGATCGTTCGACCCGCAGCTGAACACCCTGTACGTCAATGTCAACGAGGCGCCCACCATCGGTCGGCTCAAGCCAGCGTTTGAGGTCCGCTCCGGAGGCGAGCGGGCCAGGGACGGGGCCGGCCGGCAGCTCTACGAGGCAAACTGCATGGCCTGCCACGGCTCGGACCGACGAGGCACCGCGGAGCCGGGAACGAACCTCGTCAACCTCGGAATGGAGCGCGAGGAACTGAAGAGGATCGTCGCGGAAGGGCGAAACAACATGCCGGCCTATCCGCAGTTCAGCTCCGAAGACCTGGAAGCCCTCGCGGCGTACGTCGAATCCCCGCCCGACACTGCGGCCAGCAGCGGAAGCTCCCGGGCGCACCGATACACAATCGACGGATACTCAGTGTTCTCTGACCCCCACGGCGTCCCGGCGATCGCGCCACCTTGGGGCACGCTCAATGCCATCGACCTACTTACGGGCAGGCTTCTCTGGAAGGTGCCGCTAGGCGAATACCCCAAACTCGCCGCCAAGGGCATCCGCAACACCGGGACGATGAACTTCGGCGGCGCGGTGGCCACTGCAGGCGGCCTTGTATTCGTCGCCGCCACCGCGGACGAGAAGATCCGGGCGTTCGAGAAACACTCTGGACGGGTGCTCTGGGAGTACCAGCTGCCGGCCGGCGGCTATGCCACTCCGAGCGTGTACTTGGTGGACGGCAGGCAGTACTTGGCGGTCGCGGCGGGAGGCGGAGGCAAGAACGGAACCAAGTCGGGCGATTCGATCGTGGCCTTCGCCCTGCCCGAAGAGGAGGAGCCACTCCCCGCCGCCACATCCGAATGGATCGAACTCTTCGACGGGGAGAGCCTTGAGGGCTGGGTGCACATGAACGGGGCCCACCGGTTCACGGTGGAGGATGGCGCCATCGTCGGCCGGACCGTGGAGGGAAGCGCGCGGATGAACTCCTTTCTCTGCTCGCTGCGCCAGTTCGGCGACTTCGAACTGGCACTGGAGACGTATCTGGATCCGATCACCAACTCAGGAATCCAGATCCGCACCAAGATCCGGCCGATGCCGGCTTCCGGCGATGCCGCGCGCACGACCGCAGGGCGGGCCGGGAGGGTCAACGGTCCGCAAGTCGAAATCCGGCGCCAGTACACCGGTCAGCCGACCACTGGAGTGCTCTACGGAGAAGCACTCGGCACGGGCTGGCTGTCGGCGCAGGAGACGATCGATGCGGGTCACGGACACTTTGTGCCCGACGGGTGGAACAGGTTACGGATCGTTGCGCGCGGGCCGCGAATCCAGACCTGGGTGAACGGACATCAGGTCGAGGACCTGGTCAACGAAGAAGTGTATGAGACGTACAAGCGCGGGTTCATCGCCTTGCAGGTCCACGGGATCAACGAGAACGACCTCGCAAGGCCGGTCCACGCAGGCAGGGGTATCACCACCCGGCAGCCACTGGTCATGAAATGGCGAGACATCCGGATCCGGCCACTGCCGTCCGAGTGATCGGCCCGCCCGGCGAAGGCTGGCAGCAGGAAACACTTTCTCGTTGAGCCGGCCCCCCGGGTGGGGGATGTTCTCCGTATCGACCTCTTCAAGGTTGCGCGATCCGCCGCGCCCCAGCTACCAGGCCCGAAGGCTCGTTGCGGCGGGGGAGACGGCATGCCAACCGAGGGAGGCTGCCGACCGAGGCCAGTCACACGCCGGGCAGGCCCCAAGGCAGTGTCCCTAAGGCTGCGTGCCGGGACTGGGATCATGCGGCGGCCGCGCGGCACGCCGCGCCAACAGTGGACGCCGCACTGGTCGCGGGCTTCGACCGGCTCCAACGTGAGGAACCCGGCACTACAGGCCGACAACGGAACCGTGTCAGGCCTCGCACCAGACCGAACAGGACGCGTCGACAGATGGCAAGAGCCATTGGGTATGCACGGTTCCCATACTTGGAACTCTTCCCCGGATTCCTCGGCGAGGCTGCCATTGAGGATCTGGGCACCGTTCCTCAGCAACAAGGACAGTCGGGCTTTACCCCGCACTGCCTGTGAGTCTGCCCTGCCGGAACAAACCCGGCGTGCGAGAAGGTCCGTCCACCTTGACAGGGCTGGCTGGCCCGATAGGGTTGGATTGCCAATTGTTCAAGAAGGCAGGACTCAAGCCCCTAACCCTTGAGGATCTCCGGAACATGTTCGACAGGGAAATTCACGGAACGGGCGATGAAACACATGGCGCTGGCCCGTCCGTGCAAGCTCATCGCCGTCTCCGCGCAGCTGTCGCCAGCAATTGTCACCCGCGGCCTGAGCGTCACTTTCTCGAACTCGCCGGAGCCGTCTGGATTCGCTCGCATCACGCCGTCAGCGGGATCCCGGTACGCCGTGACCACAACCTTTTCGACTGCGCATAGATGAAGGTACCAGAGCATGTGACAGGCCGACAGCGCAGCCACCAGCAGATCCTCCGGATTGTGCCGTTGCGAATCCCCGAGATATTCGGGATCAGCTGAGCCCAAGACCGTTGGCTTTCCCGGGCACTTGATCTCATAGTGGCGCGCATATCCGTTGTAGGAGCGCGTTCCTTCCCCCAAATTGCCCGTCCAAGTTACGGCCGCTGAATACCTGTGTTCGTTTACCATTCTTCGCGCACCGGCAGTTTGCCCGCCAGCCTAGCGTTTCCGGCAGCTCCGAGGTTCTAGCGTCGGATGAACCATTGTCATCGAGTCTCGTACCCACGTTCGATGTTGTCAGGCCATACCCACGAGCGAGCCCAGCCATTCGGGATTTGGCAGCGGCGGATCGGCCATACCCTCGCGCGAGTCCGTACAACGCGGTGCGACCGGCCATGGCCGCAGACTTCAACGGCTCCGCGGCTGCTGGGAACAGGTCTGGACCCAGTCGCCGCCAGCCCCTGCCAGGGCCGAGCTGACAAGCCGGTTGCGATCGACAGCAAGGCGGTGCTTTGTCAAGTCCAGCACGGGCAGGCCGGTCAGAAGGGTCACGGTCTGCGGGGAGACGAAGAAAGAATGGCCCGGAACTCGGCCCCTGATGGCATCAGGGACCCCTGGGAAGGTGGTGCCAGCGAACGTCCATCCTAGGTACGCTGCGCCCCTCCGCTGCGATCACCCGAAAGCGCATTCGTTGTCGGCCAGGTTCTGCATCGACATCAACTCTGCCAAGAACACGCACGCTAGAATCTACAAACCTTGGCAGGCTCCAAGATCAGCCCTTACAAGACTCTCGGAGCCTGGTTTCTTGAGGTTTGTTCGAGGTCTCGCATTTCGGACAAACCGAGTTCCCACCCGAGGTGGAATCGATCTTCCGACCGTCCGCCAGAGCGTGCGTCGAGAGCGATTCTGGGCCTGTTGGGAAATCAGTGGATTCTGGCCTGGGCGGTTGCACTCCTCTCATCTCTACCGCTCGTGGCACGTGGCGCCCCCGTCCAAGACAACTCTTCCGTGGCCGAGAGTGACGCGGCCGCCTCCGTTCCCTCCCCGAGAGACGAGGGTGACGACGCCGTTCAAGCGGCCAACTCCGGGCCAGATCGAACAGAACTCAACCTCTTGGGCCAGACGGACGCCTCGGCCGGCGAGAGCCGCCGCAACGAGAACGTAAGGATCACACTGGTCGACAACGCGGTGCAGCGGGAGCTCAATGAGCGGCTGGGTGCCTCGGCAACGATCATCAAGGAGTTCAAGGCTGAGACCAGCTACTTCGGCGCCGAGACCGGTAGCGCACCGTCTTCGTCGTTGCACCAGGCCCACATGGCAACCTCTGGCGTGCATGGCAGAATCTACGAGACGCACAACAACAGTGTCTTCAGCGCCCGCTCGTTCTTCCAAGTCGGAAGCGTCCAGCCAGCTCGTTCGAATGACTATGGATTCCAGCTCCTGATACCTCTTGCCCGAAGCGCGAGCCTGGGCCTCGACGGGAGCCAGACGAGGGTTCGAGGCTACGTCAACGGGAATGTGCTCGTACCAAAGGCGGACGAACGGACGCCGCTGGATCGCGACCCCGTCACGGGCGAGCCGGTAGGTCAAGAGACGCGGCACTTCGTGAGCCGGATGCTAGCGGCCTATCCCGACGAGCTACCCAACCGTCCCGACATCGACCCGCGCGCACTCAATACGAACTCGCCGCAGTCGATCGACAACGATTCCTTGGCGCCTCGCCTCAGTGTCACCGCCGGAGATCGCGACCGCGTTGTGCTCGGCCACCAGTTCACCGGACAGCAGGTGGAAGCGTTTCAACTCGTCGGCGGGCAGAATCCGAACACCACCACCAAGAACCACAGGGCACGCGTCACTTGGAGCCGGACTTGGTCCCCAGTCACCGCGACGGATGCATCTGCGGGCTACGATCGAGTGGGGTCACTCCTGGTCCCAGACGATTCGGCGGTCGGACCTCTCATCTGGATGTCTGCGGCTCTGCAATTCCTCGGACCCGGACCGATCATCCCGATTGACCGATCGCGGAACACGTTCCGGTACGCAACTCAAGTGCGTCATCGCCGAGGGAAGCATGGCCTGACTGCAGGCGCTACTGCGTTACGCAGGCAGATCAACGGTTTCGAGAGTGCCGTTCATCGTGGCGAGTACGTCTTCGACGACAATTTCGGTGCGGATACCATCAGCAATGTTCGTCTCGGTCGTCCCAGTCAGTACCAGCAGGCTATCGGCAACATCAGTCGTGGCTTCCGGAGTTGGGATACGACCTTCTATGCGGGTGACGAATGGCAAGTGTTGTCTGATCTAACGTTGACCCTCGGCCTGCGCTATCAGGCGGCCTTCGCACCTTCGGAGGTCAACCGCTGGAATCGGATTCCGTACGATTGCGATTGCAATAACCTAGCACCTCGCTTCGGTTTCGCATACCGCCTGCGTGGAAACGTCGGCGTGGTTCGAGGAGCCTACGGCCTCCATTACGGCGAGATCTTCCCGGTCACGTACAGTCAGGCTCGCTTCAACCCGCCGGGAAGCATCAATGTCGTAATCTCAGCGCCAACGTTGGTGGATCCGCTATCCGGTTTGAAGCCTGAGGCGCTAGATCCTAGCGCCCGAAGCACGGTCGTCGAACTGGACCCGGATCTGGCCATGCCTTACTCGCACCAGTACAACTTCCAATGGGACCTGAGCCTGGCCGGCGACTGGAGGCTCGAAGTCGGCTATGTTGGCAGCCGCTCGATCCGGCTGCTCAATCTCTGGAACACGAACCGGGGGCACCCGGTTCCCGGGATCGCCCTAACAACGAACACGGTCAACAATCGCCGCGCGGACCCGCGGTACTTTGAAGTTCGACGTGTGCTCAACAGCTCCCGAGGGTACTACGATGCAGCGAAGGCACGGCTCGTTGCTTCTCGCTGGCGGGGTCTGACGCTCGATATGTCGTACTGGCTCAGCAAAGCAATCGATTTGGGCGGAGACTTCGTCAACACTGCTTCGGGCGGTGACGCTTGGTGGGGGCAAAGCCCGTCCGAGTTCAATGTGCACGGCACAATGCGGGCACTGAGCTCCTTCCACCAACCCCACGCATTCCTCGCGCGCGTCAGCTACGAGACACCTGCGCTCTCGCGGACAGGATGGTTAGGGAGACTAGCTGGCGGTTGGCGGATTTCCGGTGTTGTGCTCCTCAAATCGGGCACTCCATTCATAATCGATACAGGTTCTGACGGGCCGGGATTCGGCAACGTCGATGGCACTGGACGGGATCGGCCCAATTTGCTCGATCCGTCCGTCCTCGGGCGGGCTATCGATGACCCGGACACGTCGCGCGCCATGATGCCGTTCTCGGCCTTCGGCTTCCTGGAGCCGGGGCAGTTGTCTGGCACGCTGGGCCGCCACGTTCTGCGCAAGGACGCCATCAACAACATCAACTTGAGCTTGTCGCGATCATGGGCACTAGGCACCGACACGGCAATCGGCTTCCGAGCCGAATCGATCAACTCTTTCAATTCACCACAATTTGCGGAGCCCGGCTTCAATCTCACCTCCCCTAATTTTGGCCAGATCACTAACACACTCAATGACGGCCGGACTTTTCAGTTCCTTCTGCAATTCAGCTTCTAGGCTCATAGTCCTGTGTCAAATCGATAGCCATGAGGTGTGGGGAGTCGAATTCTGCCGAAATGTCGCTTCTGTGAATCAACGTTCCGATACGTACGTGCCACGTTGTGACGGCAGAGACCCGGCATCAGCGTTGCAGACGAGTCCCGATTGACAACGACTCGACCGCAGACGAGCGGATGTGAACGGCTGCCTTGCCCGTCTTGTCAGCCAAGTGCGCGACGCTGCTGCGCGAGATTGAGCCCAAGTCCCATGATCGAACAACACCGATAGGACACTTAGCCAACAATCTTGCCGTCGAACAAGCGAACGGTCCTCTCCGCATAGGCCTCGAACCTCGGGTCGTGCGTCACCATGCAGATGGTGGCGCCTTCTCGATGGACCTCCCGCAGCAACTCCATGACGGCCGTGCCGTTCTGCGAGTCAAGATTCCCGGTCGGCTCATCAGCCAGCAGGACGGACGGATCGCCTCCTAGCGCCCTGGCCACCGCAACTCTCTGCTGCTGCCCGCCCGACAGCTGCGAAGGGTAGTGCTTCATGCGGTGCGCCATGCCGACCCGTTCCAAGGCCTCCTCGACCCGCTTCCGGCGTTCGGAGGCCCGCATCCCGCGGTACGTCAAAGGCAGTTCGACGTTCTCGAAGGAGGTGAGATCGCCGATCAGGTTGAACGCCTGGAAGATGAAGCCGATCTGCCGGTTCCGGATACGGGCCCGCTGCCTCGCCTTCAGGTCTTCCACGAACTCGCCATTGAGCCGGTACACTCCTTGGGTCGGCGTGTCGAGGAGCCCGAGAATCGACAGTAGGGTTGACTTGCCGCAACCCGACGGTCCCGAGATCGCAACGTACTCCCCGTCGCGGATCTCGAGATTGACGCCTGAAAGAGCGTGGGTCTCAACCTCGTCAGTAAAGAAGACCTTCGACACGCCCTCTAGGCGGATGAGCGGCATGCCGCCATTCGCTGCATCTTTCATCGCTTTTCTTGCTGCCTCCGTGTCCCGCAGATCTGGCTGGCTATTCGAGTTGCACCCTGTCGTAGGCGTCCCGCGCCGACATGTCATACACAATCACTGTGTCGGCTTCGCAAAGCCTCCTACGGATTTCGGTCGCGCTCACCGAAGCCTGTCCCCTCGCCCTTGGACGCGTGAGGCGTGGGGCGGGACTCCATCCAGCTTGAAGAGGCGCTCCATGCTGCCTTTCCTGCACTGGATGGGGCGACCCACGAGCAGAACGGCCTCGAGCCATTCGATCTCGAGCGTCCTGTCCACGCTCGGGTCGGTCCGCGCACCGCGGGGCATCTCTCCGAGCAGCCGCATGTCGACGAGCACCGTCCCCTCGATCGCGGCGGGCTCAATGCGCGAGACCTCGCCACCGATCACCCCGTTCCACGTGTCGACCTCGGCACGGTGCCTGACCCCGAGGCGTTCACAAGCGTTTCCGTCACCTTGAATCCCGCCCTGAGGTCGGTCACGTCGACAATCCGGGCCACCTCCTGTCCGCGGAGACGAGCCGGCCCACCTCGACGTCCATTGGCTGGAGGCCACCGTCCATCCCGGATCGAAACCTGAGCCTGTCGACCCTTTCCGAGGGCAGCGCGTCGAGCGTCTCCGGCTGCTTGATGCGGGCATGTCGGGCCGCAAGCTGCGATTGCACCCAAAGCTTGCGGGCTGCTGAGTTCCACCAAGACCGTCCCGGGAACAACCGCCTGGCCGGGCGCGACCCAGGGTCGCTCGACACGGCCCGCATGGCTGGCCGCGATCACAACCACCGTTTCTGGCAAGAATGTCCCGCTACCGCGAACCTGCCTCCCCATCTGGCCGCGGTTGACCGTGTCGGGAAAGACGACAGCAGCGTCCACGCCGAGGGCGACCGGCTCGATCCGAGGCACTACCCAGGACGCAGACAGAAACGCGACCGCGCCGAGGATACGGCGGATGCGCCTCTGTTTCGCATGCCCGACCCAAGGGTTGGTCATCAAGTAGTTCCTATCAATTGTGCTCGACCGCGAGGATGGAAACGGGCGAGGAGCGCGTGCAACCAAAGAACTTCTCACCCCACTCTCCGAATCACTTCCGCTGGTTCCAATCGTGCAATCATCTGCAACGGGAAGACTAGCGCCGGAAGCGTCCCTAATGTCACCACAAATCCCGCAACTGCGTAGACATGCCAATCGGCCCCTGAGAAAACAAGAACTGTACTTTCGAGAAGCTGAGCTATGATCCAAGACACAGCCAACCCCGGAATTAAGCCTAGGCCCACCAAGGTTGCCCATCGGCGGAGCATGACAAATGAGATATCGGCGGTCGTGGCTCCGACAGACATCCGAACTCCGAACTCGTGGCGAGAGCGGTGGTATAGCGACTTCAACAGTCCGACCAGGCCCACACCGACCAAGAACATAGCAACAATCAAGAGGGGAATGAGCAAGTAGACTCCGAGCAACAGTTCTCTCGCCAAGCGTTCGACTGTGGCCGATACGGTCTCGATCCTTTGAATCCCGATTCGCGGTGTGGCCTTCGCAACGACCGAGTGAATTTCTGGAAACACACTGCCAGCTGAAAACCCATCCGACACCCTAGCCACAAACGACCGGCTCGGCCGCTGAAAGACATTTTCCTCCGAGCGCGGACTGAGTGGAAGGAACAGACAAGGAAGCGTCGGTGAGAATAAGCCAGCATTTACAATATCGCGGACCACTCCCACAACGACAACACTGGATCCCGACTCAAATCTGATCTCCTTCCCTATTGGATCTGCTTCTGGCCATAGAAGATCCGCAGCGGATCGATTCACTATCGCAGTGTTCCATTCGCCTTGACGAGCATCTAGCGTTGAAAAATCTTGGCCCAGCTCGAATCGCGCACCGATAGTCGAAAAGTAAAGCGGCGACACTTGCTGAACACTCACCCGGTTGTGACTAGGCGTTGCTGCGAAGAAAGGGCGGGTCAACACTTCAAAGTGACCCGCGTCCTGCAACACAGGATATGTGCTGTAAGCCACCGATCGTACACTGCCAAGCTGAGCGACATCGGAAGCAACTCTGTCGGAATCGATAGCTTCGGATACCCCGTTGTCTGAAATAAGAGAAAAACTGATCACGACGTCAGAATCCATTCCTACATTTTTTCTCATGATGGAGCGATATCCACTATAAAGCGACCCCGCTAGAAAGACCGCAACAACT
Organism: Bryobacterales bacterium; assembly: GCA_028819235.1. Lineage (GTDB taxonomy): Bacteria > Acidobacteriota > Terriglobia > Bryobacterales > UBA6623 > VXMF01. The sequence continues at coordinate 4,886 of JAPPMC010000071.1, read as the reverse complement.
GCAACCGCAATTTGCACTGACACTAGAGTAGAACCCAAACGACTCGCCGAGCCAATCCGTGAATTGCGGAGTCTTCCCTCGTTCAGAGTTCTAGCTGGTTGGATTCGGCTCTGCATGATGAAAGGCCATGCACCAACGAAAACCGCCACTAGGATCAGGACGAGAACCGTCGCTGCTAGCACGTGCCTATCAAGACCTATGTCGAATGACGTTAATGCGATCGGTCCTCTACTCAGAATGATGTCCACGCCGTAAGCACCTAGGATTATTCCAATCATTCCGCCTATTCCAACCAGCGTTGTTGATTCAATCAGGGGCAATTTGAACGTATCAACTCTTGTTGCTCCTAGAGCTATACGCAGACCGGTTTCTCTCGATCGTTGATCCCACCGGCTTAGAAAGAGAAGTGTGACGTTTGTGCAAGCCAATAAGAGAATCAACAAGGCAAACAAAAATAGCAGCACAAACCCACCCTCAGGACGCTCATGCGAAAAGTTCCGAGCAAGAATCTCATCGCACACGATCGCGATGTCGCGCGATTCCATTCCGCCACCGTTCCTTAGCACGTACGCGACAGCTGCAAGTTCTTGTCTCGCCTGTTGTGCGCTCACTCCTTCCGGTAGTCTGGCGATTACATTGATGTCCTCCACTCGTCGGCGGTCAAAGTCCAGTGGGGGGTAAAGTGGTAGCCATATTTGAGTGCCCGGGGACAAGAACCAGAACCTCTCCGGGAGCACTCCGATAATGCGAACAGGATTCCCGTTCACGAAGATCTCCTCGCCCCGGGGAGATCGGTGGCCGCCAAATTCTTGATCCCACATCCTAGCACTAACTAGGGCCAGGGAAGGACCGCCCGTGTCAGACTCCGTGTAGATGCGACCCATCAATGGACTGACGCCCAAGAGTCGGAAGAGATTTGAAGTTGCATACTGAACCATGAGTGGACGCAGTGAAGTCCCGATCCGAACACTAGCTTGCCTTGGTGTTTGACTCGCCGCTATACGACCCTGCCATCGAGCGAGATCTCTCCAGCTTTCGAACAACTCCCAAGAAATTGGCTGGGTTGCCCGCTCCTCTGCCAACGCATCTACTTGTCCGATCGTCACAAGGGATTGCGGCTCCACGTAGAGCGGCGGTGGCTTAAGAAGCATGCCCCGGAGCACACTCCCAGTGGAAATCACGAATGTCAACCCAATGACCAATGAGGCAACTACGAGTCCACTCTCCAGCCAGTTGGTTGTTGTCCGTCGACACGCCAGTCGAGTTTCAAATGACAAGCTCATTCTCATTCCCGTCTTCTGGCACGCCGACGGTGGACCTCGGTCCTCCGCCACCCGAAAGGAGTGCGCACTTTAGGAATCTTCCCATTCCGGCCTCCCGCTCGCGGACTTGGCAGCGGCACGCATCAGCTGGCCTCGAAGGGTTGCTCCGATAGACGCCTGTCATGCTCCGGCGTTAGACCCTATAGACACCGACACTTCCCATCTTGTTCCCCACATTGGCGCAAGGCCCATGAAGGCACTACCCCCGCGCGGGGCGATCGGACTCCATCGCGTCAGCAATCGGCGCCGGTCGCCTTAGTTCAGGACTTTGGAGCAGTCTCGGGATGGGATGCCACAGAAACGAAGGGAGAACTCTTGGCATCGGTTTCCCAAGCTTGGCTCCAGCGTTGCATGTGAGAGTCGCGCCTGGGCCATCTGGAGTGGCTCCGCTCCAATCCGCGTCCGATGGGGCGAGTTCGGCGATGGCGCCGGGAAAGCACTCGAGAGTCCTGGATGATGATTTGACGTACTGCGAGTCGAGCGAGTTGGCCGTCAGGACGACTTGGCCGATCCTGGATGGCCCGGCCGAGGTTGGCATGCCCCACGCGTGGACGCTGGCTGCGCTTCGCGCAGGCGAAGGGGTGCCCGGCAGGGTTGTCGGTCCGCTCAACGACCGCCACGGAGCGTCCGCTCTCGTCGTGGGCGACGGGACGCCCGACGATCTGCTCGCGATAGCGGTCTAGATGGCTGAGCGCGGCGGATTCCGCCGACGTGCCGCCCTACTGGTTTGCCGTACACGCTGGCAGCGCTCCCCGCGGACGTATCTGACCCGGCTGGCAAGCCTTTCCGGCAGCGCGACGCTGTCGGACACGGAAAGGTGCTGGCCAGGCTGCCGACCGCGCAAGTCGTCGTGGCGAAGGGCACGATCCGGCGCAGTTCGCCGAACAGCGCTTGGCGGCGTTGCACGCGGTCGGCGGTGGCGGTCAGGCCGAAGCTGCCCAGGGACAGTGGCTGCGGCAGGTCCGGGACCTAGTGAATCGTGCTTTGCTCGAGCCGTGAGCGCGGACGGGCCAGACGCCTGCGGACCATTTGGTCGAAGGGGCGGCAGCGCTGGTAGAGATTCCAGTGGGCGAGGCCGAAGGGATGGGCGGTTGCTTGGGGCCGCCGCCCTGAAGGGTCCATAGCAGCAGGACCGGGAGGTCTTGGCACCGGGCGTCTGCCGCGGGCTGGTTGGCCCGGGCAGCGCGGTCATTGGAGTCGCACTTCCCGGTCCTAGAAGGTCCCAGTAGCGAGCGTGCGGATCTTGCTCTTCTGGACGCGTAGTTCACCGCCGCAGCCGGGGCTGTGGCGGACGGACGGGGACAAGTCGATCAATGTCGACGGCTCCAGCAGACAGGCGTAGGACGGCGCGTGCAGCAGGGAGCGCAGTTCCTTGTGCGTTCTTCGGGCCTCAGCCTCGTAATGGAGGCGGGTGACCGTGGAGGTCGCGTTGCCATCGCGCGAGAAGCAGACGGAGTCGAGGCGGAACAGGCCAAACTAGTCGCAGTGCAGGCGGTCGGCGCGGGTATGGTTGAATCTCACGCTATTTTGACGTGAGATTGTCGGATCAGTCGAAGTACTTCGAGGCAATTCATGGCGTCCTGCACTTTTTCAGACACAGGGCACGTCCAGCCTCTCACTGGATGCTCTCAAATCCTGAAGGCAACGAACTTGTCGAGTCCGCCCTAGCGCCCAACCGATTCCCGACACGGTAGCTTCATAGTGAAGGGAGTCGGAGACTTATGTGTTCTCCAAGGATCGGTATTAAAGCAGCTTTGAATAGGGTAACCAGCTCAAGAGGCAAGGAGAGTTCTGTCCCCGAAAATCAACACTAGTGGCCGCAATGGCATTCTTGAGTCTCGTCCGGCAAGCTTTGAATTGGATCTGTCTGTTCGGGATGCCTGAGAATTCGAAGAGCCGCGGACACCCCACCAAGACCCTAGCCTGCCGAATCGCGTCGGCCTCCCGTAGTAGAATCTGGACAGACTCCCGCGGCATTTGCCGACTCTTGTGCATTTCCCTCGAGTAATCCCACTGGTAACAGCCCTGGCTGCGCTGAGCCTTCCCTTGCTTAGCCAAGACGCCTTGCTTGAGGCGAGCGCGGCCTTGCGAAACGGCGCGCCGCAGTCAGCAGTCGCCGCACTTGACGCCTACCTCAAGGAAAACCCTGACAGCGCGGACGGCCACCGCATGCTGGGAATCGCGCACTCCCTCATAGGTCGGCGCTCGCTGGCCATCCGAGCCCTCGAGCGGGCGGTGGAAATCCAGCCCGACGATGCGGCGAGCTTGCTGGCTCTCGGACAGGCCTTGGCCCAGTTCGGCCAATCCGAACGCGCGGAATCGGCCTTCCGGTCAGCGATTTCGGCTCAGCCCACCCTAGGCCCGGCACACGAGGGGCTCGCTCTCGTGCTGGCCATGGACGGCCGGCTTGAGCAAGCGCTACAGCACTTGACGGAAGCCCTCGAACACTCCCCGGACGCCACCGCACGCGCCCGCCTGCACTACCTGCGCGGCAAGGCTCGGCAGCAGGCCGGACTGGAAGCGAAGGCGGCCGTCGACCTTGAAGCGTCGATCCGTCTCGCCCCAGAGTTCGGCCCGGCGCACCTCGAGCTCGGCAGAATCCTCGCCGATCGGGACGATGCGGAAAGGGCGGCTGCTGTTCTCCGCAGGGCGGCCGAACTGGACAGCGGGAGTCTGGAAGCCCACTACCTGCTCGGAGAACAGCTGCTGAGGTCCGGCGACGCTGCCGGGGCGGTAACAGCTCTGCAGGCGGCGACCCGCCTTGATCCGGGCCACCAGCCCGCCGCCTATGCGCTGGGCCGCGCGCTGCGCGCTGCAGGAATGGTGGAGGAGGCCCGCCGTCATCTGGCCGCAATAGCCAAGGCGAGCGCGGGGAGGGCGGTCAATGAGGCGAGCGTCACGAAAGCCGGTCGGCTGAACAATCTCGGCTTGGAGGCGGAAGATGCGCAGGAGTTCGAGCAGGCCCTTTCGCACTACGAAGCCGCCATCGCGATCGCCCCGGACAACGTCCTATTCAGGCGCAACGCGGCACTGGTGCTGTGCCGGCTCGGGCGCTGGGAAGAGGCCAAGGTCCGCCTGCGGGAGGTGCTGAAGATGGCTCCCGGTGACATCGACGCGACCAAGGCGCTCTACGTCGCCATTGACCACGCCCCGGACGGTCCATGACCCGTCTTCGGGGACTTCTTCCAGGGTTGGTTGCGGCAGCAAGCCTAGTTGCAACGGCGACCGAGCCGGTGATCCGCTTTGTCCACAGGGAAGTGGACTTCGTTCTGGAGCACGCCGGATCCGAGAATCGCTTCGCTCCCGAGACAATGCCCGGCGGCCTGGCCCTGTTCGACTTCGATGGCGACGGCGACTTGGACATCTTCTTCACCAACGGGGCGGAACTCCCGTCAAACCAAAAAACCGATAAGCGGTACAGCAACCGCCTCCTGCAGAACGACGGAGCCGCGGGCTTCAGCGACGTGACGGCGACTGCGGGCCTCGCGGGACAGCGGTTCGCGTTCGGAACCAGGGCGATTCTTTTTTGAGAGGCCAGAGCTGAGCATGGTGGGAGAGGGATGA
>JAPPMC010000255.1 GCA_028819235.1 Bryobacterales bacterium | reverse complement strand
TTTCCTGCGTATCAAGCACCTGTGGTATGGAGCAGCAGTCTAATGCCTAAGCCTCTGCGATCAGGACCGGGTAGCCATGCTCGGCCAGCATGTCGCCTGAGAGCCGTCGCAGGCTCAGGCCCAGCACGCGCGAAGCGAGGTTCTTGCGGCGCTGGCCCAAGATGATCAGGAAACGAACATTCTGGCAAATCAGATGCAATCGGCGCAGCTTCTGGGCGTTGCTCCAGCCAATCCAGCGGTCGCGCACGGTGACCTTCAGCGCACCGGCCTGCCAGCCCAGCAAGGCGATCCAAGTCTCGCCCAGGGTTGCCACATGTCGCAGGCCACGGCCAAACAACCCTCGAAAGGACAGGTAATGGTGTCTGGCGACCAGCCGGTCCCAGCGGCGGTGCTCGGCGGCGCCGTGTGTCGGGCGCACCTGCACGGCATGCAAATCAAAGTCGGCCATGGGCTGAGCGGGCGCCATGCCTGCGTATCAGCCTGTCAGATTGAGAACGGAATGTCCAGCCCCCCACAGCGCGCGAACGTCGCTCCGCCGATCGAGAACTCTCTCACTGGCCTCGGCGCAAACCAAATAACGGAATAGCCCTACCCGCAGCGCCGAGCACACAGTACCCAGAAGGGTTCCTGAGGCCAGCGCCCATAATGGTTAGGACCATGGGGGTCCCGCGGTGAAGACTTCGACGGGAGTCCAGAGGTTTAGCGGAATAGAGCTCGATTCGGGCCGGGCCGTCGCCCCCGTGGATGTCGCCTACGAGACATACGGAGAGCTCGACGGGCAACGCGCAAACGCCGTGTTAGTGCTGCACGCGTTCTCCGGCGACGCGTGCGCTGCGGGCCCCAGCCCGGACGGTCGGCACCGTGGCTGGTGGGACAGCATGATCGGGCCCGGCAAGGCCTTCGACACGGACCGATTCTTCGTGGTCTCGTCGAACGTGCTCGGAGGCTGCTCAGGAACGACCGGCCCCAGCAGCATCAACCCCGCCACAGGAAGGCCTTACGGGGCGAGCTTCCCGCAGGTCTCGATCGCGGACATGGTGCGACTTCAGAAGATGCTGACCGACTCCATGGGGATCGAGCGGCTGCTCACGGTCTCGGGAGGCTCGATGGGCGGCATGCAGGCGCTGGAATGGGCCGTGTCCTACCCGGAATCGGTGGCGTCCGCGATCCCGATCGCCACCACGCACCGCCACTCGGCGCAGCAGATCGCGTTCAATGAGGTCGGGAGGCAGGCAATCCTTGCCGACCCCGACTTCCACCAAGGCGACTACTACGGCGCCGCCGGTCCGGAGCGGGGCTTGGCAGTGGCCCGCATGGTCGGGCACATCACGTACATGAGCGACAGCTCGATGCGCGAAAAGTTCGGCCGCCGCAGGCGCAAGCTGGCCGACCACAGCGACCTATTCGAGGTAGAGAGCTACCTGCGCTATCGCGGCGTGCAGTTCGTCAGCCGATTTGACGCGAATTCCTACCTGGTCATAACGCGGGCGATGGACTCGTTCGACCTCACCGAATCGGCCGATTCGCTGGAGGGGTGCTTCGCGCGCGTCGACAGCCGGTTCCTGGTCCTGAGCTTCACGTCCGACTGGCTCTACCCCAGCTACCAGTCCCAGGAGATCGTGCGAGCGCTGCGCTCAAGGAACCGCGACGTGGCGTACGTGGAGATCGAATCCCAGTACGGACACGACGCGTTCCTCCTGGAAGCCGAAGAGCAGACGCCGCTGATCCGCGGTTTCTTGGAGAACACCTATCAGCGCATCACCGCCGGAAGCCGGGCGCTCGGCTTGCGGATGTAGTTTGCCTGGATGTCCTCCGGAGCAGACGCGCCGCCGGCGGCAAGGTCGGCCGCTGCCACCATTGCAACTGCCCCGGCCAGCTCCCGCGGCCCGCTCAGCCGACGCCCGGCCGGTGCCTGCTCAGCGGCCCCTCCCTCCGCGAACAGCGATGGCTCGTTCGCGACGACGTAGCCGCAGAGATCCCGGACGCCCGGCCAGACCGCGTCCCACACGCCCACCGTTTCACTGGCCAGCGCCTCGGCCCCGGGCCCGTAACAGCCGCAGAATAGCTCTCCGCGCCTAGCGTCAAGGAGCGCAGCGCGGGGACCCTCGCAGCTGGCCGAAGCGGCCAGCGCACGCAGGCTCGACACGCCCGCCACCGGACGCTCGCCAACCTCGGCCAGAGCCTTCACGGCGACCAGTCCGACGCGGATCCCGGTGAACGACCCCGGGCCCGTCGCGCCGGCAAATGCCTCGATGTCCGCCACGGCGAGGGCCTGCCCGCGCAGGAGCTCCTGAATCGTGGGAAAGAGCACCTCCCCGAAACCGGGCGCGACGCCGAGGGACGCCGAAGCGACCACTTCCCCGTCACGCAACAGGGCCACGCTGCCGTGGCGTCGTGCAGTATCGACGGCGAGCAGGCGCATTGGCCCGGCTGGCTATTTTCGCGTTCGGCGGCGGCGCACCGGCTTCGCTCCGGAGGCGATGCGCTCCGCCCTCTGCCGCAGCAGGTCCACGGCCTGGTGCATCGTCACTTCCGCCGGCTCGACCCCGCGCGGCAGAGACGCGTTGATCTCGCCGTCGGTGACGTACGGCCCGTAGCGGCCCGACAGGACGCGCAGGTCCGCCTTTGTCTCGGGATGTGGACCAAGCTTCCGAATCGGCTGGCGAGGCTGGCCCCAGCGCCGTTTCGGCTTTTCCTTTCGGAGCAGATCCAGTGCCTCTTCGAGCCTGATCGTGAGCGGGCTGCCGCCAGCCGGGATAGACCGGACCTCCTCGCCGCACCGCACGAACGGCCCGAAACGCCCGTTGGCAGCCGTGACCGCCAGCCCGCTGTCGGGATGCTGCCCCAGCTCGCGCGGCAGGGACAGGAGCTGGAGGGCCAGGTCCGCAGTGATATCCTCCGGGACCATCCCCTTCAGCAGCGAAGCCCGCTTTGGCCCTCCCTCGTCGTCCCGATCGCCCAATTGGACGTACGGGCCGAATCGGCCCTGCTTCACGTAGACGTTTCGCCCGGTGCGCGGGTCCTGTCCAAGGGGCTGCGAGGCTCTGGCGGCGATCTCCATCAGCTCAGTGGCCTTGGCCACGTCCAGTTCGTCGGGCGCCACGTCCCTCGGAAGGCCGCAGCGCTTGTCCCCGGACAGCAGGAACGGCCCGTAGCGGCCGATGCGGACTTCGACAAGCGTCCCGTCCTCGGCCTCACCGACCGGGAGCCCGCAGACCTCTCGCGGATCGATGCTCTGGTCGCCGGCCTTCACCAGCGCATCCAGACCCTTGAAGCCATTCCCGTAATAGAAGCTCTTCAGGTACTGCTGGCTGTCGCGCTCGCCCCTTGCGATGGCGTCCAGCTGGTCCTCAAGCTTGGCCGTGAACTCGTAGTCGGCCAAGCGGGTGAAGTGCTTCTCGAGCAGGCCCACGACGGCCATGGCAGTGAAAGTGGGGATCAGCGTCCGGTCCCGCTTGAAGGCATACGAGCGGTTCTGGACCAGATCCACGATGTTTGCCCACGTGCTGGGGCGCCCGATCCCCCGGCGCTCGAGCTCTCTGATGAGGGAACCCTCCGTGTAGCGCTGCGGCGGCTGCGTGCGGCGCTCCGAACTAGTGGCCTCGACGACGCTCACTGGATCGCCCTTCTCCAGTTGGGGAAGCACCCGCTGGTCGAACGCGGATGACCTGCCCGCCTTGAGATGGCCCTCGAATTCGATCGTCTTGCCGGCCACCCTGAAACGCGCCTCGCCGACCTCCACCAAGACGGTCGTGTTCGTCCCGACCGCATTCTTCATCTGGCTGGCCAGCGTACGCCGCCAGATCATCTCGTAGAGCCGACCGGCCGCCGCGGAGAGCTTTGCGCGCACTTCGCCGGGATCGCGGAATTGCCGGCCCGCCGGTCGAATCGCCTCGTGCGCCTCCTGAGCGTTCTTGACCTTGTTGCGGTAGTAGCGAACCTTGACGTTCAGGTACTCGCGCCCGAAGCTCTCAATGATCTGCCTGCGCGCGGCCGTCCTTGCCTCGCCCGACAGGGACGTGGAGTCCGTGCGCATGTAGGTTATGAAGCCGTTCTCGTACAGCAGCTGCGCAAGGCGCATCGTGTCCCGGGCCGAGAGGCGCAGCCTTCGATTGGCATCCTGCTGCAGCGTGCTGGTTACGTACGGTGGCTGCGGCGCCGTGCGGAACGGCTTGCGCTCGACGCTCGCGACGATGCCCGGACCGGACCGGACCTCTCGCTCAACCTGACGCGCTCTCTCGCCGTCCAAGGCCAGCGGCTGTGCCGCGCCGTCGCCCGATGCAGCCTTGAGCGCGCCGGTGTCTGGATCGAAGTCCTTTCCGACGGCGATCCGCCGGCCGGCCAGCTCCACGAGCTGCCCTCCGAACTCGGCGCCGTCCTTGGAAAACCGGGCATTGAGCCGCCAGTAAGCGGCCTCGTGGAACTGCTGCCGTGCGCGTTCGCGCTCCACCAGCAGCCGCACGGCCACGCTCTGGACCCGGCCCGCGCTGAGCCTGGGCGCCATCTTCTTCCACAGGAGGGGGCTGATCTGGTACCCGAACAGGCGGTCCACTATGCGCCTTGTCTCCTGAGCGCTGACCAAGTGGCCGTTGATTGGCCGGGGAGACTCAAGGGCCCTCCGGATGGCAGTCTTGGTGATCTCGTGGAAGACCAGCCGCTCGTAGGGCACCTTTGGCTTGAGTACCTGGAGCAGGTGCCAGCTTATCGACTCCCCTTCACGGTCCTCGTCCGTTGCGAAGTAGATGCGACCGGCACCCTTGACCGCCGTCTTGATCTCCCGGACCAGCTTCTGCTTCTCCTTCGGGATGACGTAGATCGGCTCGAAGTTTTCGTCGACGTTCACGCCGAGGCGGCCCCACGAGGTCTTCTTGTACTTGGCCGGCACCTCCGTCGCCTTGGTCGGGAGGTCGCGGACGTGGCCGACGGAAGCCTTGACCACAAAGCCCCTCTTAAGGAACCTCCCGATCGTGCGTGCCTTAGTGGGCGACTCGACGATGACGAGGGTCTTCGCGGCGGCCGCACGCGGCTTCCGGGCACTCGCTCTGCGCTTTGACGCGCCAGGCTTCTTCTTGGCGGCGGTGGGTTTTGAACGTGCGGGCATTGCGCTGCTGTCGTCTCTATCTCTATAACACCTGAGGACGGCAGGGGCGAGTAGGGCCCCGACTAGCGGTGCGCACCCACCATGTAGAGATAGATCGGATGGGCCGAGCCGCTTACAGGCACTGTGACGGTCTTTGACGGGTTCCAGTCCGGGATCTCCCACCGGTAACAGGCAATTCGAGTGCCCGGCCGCAACTCCTCGAGCAGCTTCGGGCGCAGCTGACGGTGGGCCGAGGTAATCAGGAACAGCGTGACGACCGTGGCGGGTCGCAGGTCCGCCTCAAAGATGTCCTGATGGCGGATCTCAACGCGGTCCTGGACCCCAGCCGCCCCCAATGCCTCGCGCGCATCCTCAACCAAGCTCGGATTGATCTCGTAGCCGACACCGCGGGCTCCTCGCTCCTTTGCGGCCCGCAGGAGGATCCTCCCGTCGCCGGAGCCGAGATCGTAGACAACATCGTCCTTTGTCACTTCCGCCACCTCGATCATGCGGTCGACGACGTGCCACGGGGTCGGGACGTAGGGCGCAACGCTCCTAGGGTCGAGGAGGGGAGCGCGCTCTTGGGCAATCGCAAGGTCGGTGCCGCCGTGCGCAAGGACGATCGCAATGGCAACCAGCCCGGCGGTCGGCAACCGGGATTGCGCGCAATGGTTCATCCAGCCCTGCCCGCGGGGCATCTCACCCATCCGGTCTTCATGATACGGTAACGCTGGCATCGGAGGGGAGCCCGAGGCCCGCCGATCCAAAGCGCAGCCCGACCGATGCCGGTCCCTCGCCGGGTTGGCCCCTTCGCGGCCCGAAGCGCCGGCGGGCCGGCCGCGCAACCGTCCGGGCACGGCGAGCGTCCAGTGAACAGTGGCGAAGGAGCCAGTGCCGCTGCAGGCTGGTCCGTCCGAGCGAACGCGGGCATTTGGGGCAGAAGGATGCTAGCATTCGAACTGGGTTTTTCCGATATGAGGTCGCGCACGGCGGGCGGGAAGTGGATCGGGGCCGCTCTTGTGGCCTTGGCGCTGGCCGTTCCGGCGCTGGCCCAGGACGACCTGCAGTGGGAAGCGCCGGACGGCTCGTTCCCGGACCACGGCGGCTGCACGTACCTCGGCCCAAACGACCACGCAGCCATCCAGTCCATGGCTCAGGCGTTCGCAGAGGCCGAGCGCCGTACGAAGGTGACCCGCGCCGTCCTGCAGGCCCTTCCCCGCCGACGCTACGGCGGCGTCTTGCCCGCCCGCAGAAACGAGGGAAGCGTGGATGGAGGCGCGGCGGGCTGCGCCGGCATCGATGCCTGTATCGAGCGGGCCGCTGAAGCCGCAGGAAAGCCGCTGGCAGGTCTGGCGACGGATGCGGAGTTCCTGCGCCGGGCCCGACTCGACCTCACGGGTCGCATCCCTACCAAGGAAGAGGTCCTGGAATTCCTCGCCGACACCTCGCCCGACAAGCGCGAGCGGGTAGTGGAACGCCTGTTGGACACGCCGGAATGGGCCGACCGCTGGGCGATGTTCTTCGGCGACCTGTTCCGGAACACGATCCGCACAGCCCAGGTCAACCGGTATCAGTGGGGGCGCGACTCGTTCCACATGTACCTGCTGGAGTCCCTGCGCCAAAACAAGCCGTATGACCTGATGGCCCGCGAGATCCTCGCGGCGGAGGGCGTCAGCGACGGTCGTACGTACCCGCCGCGCTACACCTCGTACGAGCACTACGAGTCCACCTATCTGGACCTCGTGGGGAATCCCGTGAAGGCGTCCGCAGTGGGGTGGTTGGTCGGCGGCCAGACTACAGGCGGGCCGACTCAGGACACCTACGACTCGCTAGCGTTCTTCACCGCGAGAGACTTTCTCGGCATCTCGGTCAGCGACTGCGTCCTGTGCCACGACGGGGTGGGCCGCCTCGAGCCCCTCTCGTCGTGGGGCGCGTCGGCATTGCGGCTCGAGCTCTGGGAGCTGGCCGCGTTCTTCTCCGACGTACCCCGATACCAGACCTGGCGCCTTCCAGGTCGGAACCGGGTCATGAGGCCGAACGGCAATGGGTACGCGCCCGCCAACTACTACACCGTCTCCGACCTCGCCGAGGGAGGGCTGCAAATGACCCGCTTCGGGGACATGGCCGGAGTGTACCTTGCGCAGACTGAGGGCGGCAACCGCCCCGATCGCGTCCATTTCGAGAAGTACGTCGAGCCCAAGTACCCGTTCGAATCGACCGCGGTCGTCAGCCCGGGACTGCGCCTTCGGGAACAGCTTGGCTACTACCTGACGGGCGACCCGCAGTTCGCTCGGGCGACAGTGAACTACATCTGGCGCGAGTTCTTCGCGCGCGGAATCGTCGAGCCGCCGGACCAGTTCGACCTTATGCGCATTGACCCGTCGTCTCCGCCGCCCGAGGGCTGGGATTTGCAGCCCTCCCACCCAAGGCTGCTGCAGTGGCTGGCGGCCGAGTTTCAGGACAACGGCTTCGACCTGAAGTGGCTCATGCGCGAGATCTCGATCTCGCAGGGATACCAGCGCTCGTCGCGGTATGACGGAGTGTTCACCGCCATCGACGACCGCTATTTTGTGCGGCACCACGCCAGGAGGCTCACCGCTGAACAGATCCACGACGCGGTCACGGTAGCCAGCCAGTGGCTGCCCTTCTACTCGGTCTCGAGGACGTTCCGACGCATCCGATTCGCGATGCAGTTCCCTGACGTCATCGGCCTGCCCCCGGGAAGGCGCCAAGACCTCGCCGCCGCTCGGGCCCTGCTGCAGTCCTTCACCCCCGGGGACCGTGAGGAGACCCCTCGCAGTTCCGAGGGCAGCCCGCTGCAGGCGCTCACATTGATGAACAACCCGCTGGTGCTGCAGCGCGTCAGAAACAGCCCGACCTTAACCGAATCCCTTGAGCTTCCCGACGACGCGCTCGTGACGAACCTCTACCTGCACGTGCTGAGCCGTCCTCCGAGCGACGAGGAGGTGGCGTTCGGGGTCGAGTACCTGCAGGGCGGCGATCGCCGGGATCAGGCCAGCAACCTGCTCTGGGCCCTTTTGAACAAGACCGACTTCTACTTCAACTACTGAACGCAAGGAACAGGCACGGCATGACCGAGAGAGAGCGTTTCGACAGGGTAGTGGCCCGGCGCCACCGTTCGCACCACACCTTCTTCGAGCGGCCGCACCGCACGCGGCGCCACTTCTTCCGCGACACCCTCACGGGGCTGGGGGGCTTCTTCTTGGGGCAGCAGCTGGTCGAAGGCGACACTTCGAGCGCGGGAGCCGTAGCGCCACGCGGCACGGCACGGCAGGTGATATTCCTGTTCCTGCGCGGGGCCCCGAGCCATGTGGACACGTTCGACTTCAAGGAGATTAGCGGCATCACGCCGACGGACTTCCAGCCGGAGCAGTTCGGCGATGTCACCCTGCCGGTGGGCCTGCTGCAGAACACCTCGAGGGTGCTCGACAAGCTGACGATCATCCGCTCGGCACAGGCTTGGGCGCGGGCGCACCCGCTGGCCCAGACTTGGATGCAGGTCGGGCGCAACCCGACATCCCCAACCGGCAGGATCGCGCCTCACGTGGGCAGCATCGTGGCGATCGAGCGTGACGCCGACCGCCGGCCGGACCAGGCGTTCCCAGCGTTCATCGCCCTCAACGCCGACAGGGCTTCGGGCCCGGGCTACTTTCCGGTAGAGTACGGCCCCTTCCGCACGAACCCGAGCCCGCAGGGGCTGGGAAGCGCCATCCACGAAGACGGTGAGTCGACGTTCCGGGAACGCTGGCTGCTGCTCAACGAGCTCGACCGTCCTCTGCGGGCGCAGGACTCCCCGCTTGGCGCGCACGTCGGAGGCATGGGCGAACTGTACGAGGGCGCCCACAGGCTGATGTTCAACCCGGCGGTCGAGGCCGCCTTCCAGTTCGACCGCGAGGAGAGCGCCCGCTACGGGAGCTCCGGCTTCGGGAACGCCGTCCTGACGGCGCGCAAGATCGTCGAGCAGGACCAGGGAACGCGCTTCATCCAGATCGACCTGGGCGGGTGGGACCACCACAGCGACATCTACAACCAACAGGCCAACGTTGCCCCAAACAGCAACATCTATAGGCAGACCAGCGTTTTCGACCCGGCCTTCGCTGCACTGTTGGAGGACTTGGAGGCATCAGGAAAGCTGGAGGAGACCCTAATCGTTGTTTGCGGCGAGTTCGGCCGCACACCCGGCAATCTGTCCAATGCCCGCATCGGCCGCGACCACTACCTGCAGATGTTCTACGTGCTCGCCGGCGGCGGCATTCAGGGCGGTCAGGTGATCGGTGCCACAAACGATGCAGGTGGCCGCGGGCCCGGCGCGTTCACGGTCGAGCCCGGCTGGTCGCGGGGGCGGGACATCCGTCCCGAGGACGTTGAGGCGACGATCTACTCTGCGATGGGCATCGATTGGACAACGGTGCGTTACGACGACCCGCTAGGACGGGGCTTCTACTACATCCCAGTCGCGGACGACGACGTGTACGCTCCGATCGAAGAGGCCTTCGCCTGAACCGCCAGAGTCAGCTGGCCCGGCCGACGAGCCAGCGGCCGGCCGCCAACTCCAACGCCGCCCGGTAGGGAGTCTTGGGCAAGTCGCGAAGGTTCTGCCGGGCCGACTCGCAGAACCCGGCCGCGCGGTCGCGCACGTCCGCGATCCCCCCGTAGCGGCGGACGATCTCGCGGATCCGTCCGGCCGGGACGGCGGCGTAGCCACGGTCTCGGACGACCGCTTCCACCTGCCGGCGCTCGTCCGGCGTGCAAGACCGCAGGGCGAGGATCAGCGGCAGGGTCAGCTTGCCTTCGCGCAGGTCATTGCCGACGGGCTTGCCGAGCACGGACTCGCTCGCCTCGAAGTCCAGCACATCGTCGATCAGCTGGAAGGCCATGCCCAGATTCCAGCCGTAGGCTCTCAGGCGTTCTTGAACTCCCTCTGACCTCCCCGCGATCAGGGCGCCCAAGCGACCGCATGCTGCCAGCAGGCAGGCCGTCTTGCGGTGCATGAGGTCATGGTTCTGCTGCTCAGTCACGTCGAGCCGGCCGATCAGCTCGGCCTGCATTAGCTCGCCCTCCACCATCATCTTGGTCAGGTCCGTCAGGATGTCCAGCACACCGAAGTGGCGCTCCTGCAGCGCAAGAGTGAACGCCTGCATGTAGAGCCAGTCTCCGGCGAGCACACTGATCTGGTTGCCCCAGATCTGGTTGGTGGACGGCTCTCCCCTGCGCACCTCGGCGCTGTCGATGACGTCGTCGTGGACCAGCGTCGCGGCGTGGATGATCTCCATCACGGCCGCCATGCGAACGGGCCTCTCGCCCAGTTCCCCGCAGGCGCGCGCCGATAGCAGCAAGAGGGCTGGCCGCAGCCGCTTGCCTCCGCTGGAGCGGAGGTGCGCGCTGATGCGGGTGACCACGTCCTCGCAGCAGATCGTGTCGAGTGCGATCACCTGCTCGACGCGACGCAGGTCGGACGCTACCAGCGAGAACAGTCCCGCGTGGGAGGTTGGGGATTGGCTCAGCATGGCCATCCGGCGGCGCAGTTCCGAGCCTCCAGTCTACCGCCGAGCCCTGAAGCCGGGTCAGGCGGCGACGGCCAGCTCCACACCTCCGACGAGCTGGCCGGAGGAGTCGAAGCCCAGCTCGGCCGCCGGCAGGGCCGCGGTCACAGATGGGTCGTCCCGCAACCCCTCGTAGATGCCTTCGCTGACCAGCATGTGGCCCATCTCCATGGTGTTGCGGATCCAGACCACGCTGCACTCGGCCAGATCCGCCCGGCCGCAGGTCGCGAGGATGCGCTCAACGCACTCGCGGTCCGTCGGGAAGTGCGGAGGGCACATGCAGCTGATGGTGCTGGAAGCGGTGAACGAGTTGATCCAAGTCTTTCCGAAGTCGACGGCGTTGTAAAGCCTGTCGTGGATCACGTCGCAAAGCCCGATGCCGACAGCATTGCCCCCGCCGTGCGGCGTGAGGCTGCGGGCATAGATGCGCCCGATGCTCGGGAGGCCCGCCCAGCAGTTGCGGCCCAGCCAAGAGCGGTTGACTACCTTGGTGTCCATGCCGGAGCCGGAGATGTTCTTGCCGATCTCGTCGACGATCAGCAAGTCGAAGGCAGGAGACGGAAGGTCGGCCTTCCACTGCTTGACGCGCGCCAGCAGCTCCTCCTCGCGAGCCACCATCCCGGCCGCCCCGACCGCGTGCACCTCGGCGGTGGCGTGATTGGCATCCTCCAGGATCGCCATGCCCCCCAGCATCCGCCCTGTGTCCAGCAGCACCTGGCCCACCTCGCGGATGACCTGTTCCAGGCCGATGCGCACAGCCCACATGTGGTAGCGCTTGGCGCCCTCCCACTTTCCGAGGCCGATGGCCATCATCTTGTGGACTCCGCTCTCGAGGCGCCCTTCGAAGCCCGTGTGCCACTTGACGCGGCTGCAGAGCATCACGCCGTCGGCCTCGAACGCCTCGCGGTCCATGGACACCGCGATGCCGCTGGGCGAATCGCCGACCGGAACCACGTCCAGCGAGCTAACGATGGGCACGCCCAAGGCACGTTCGGTGATCCCATAGTGCGCCAGCACCTCTCGCTGGCCCTCGGCAGTTCCGCCGCCGTGGCTGCCCATCACGGGGATCACGAAGGGCCGAACGCCACGGTCTAGCCAGGAATCGGTCACGCCCTTGACGATTGCGCTCAGGTTCGCGATCCCGCGGCTGCCGACTCCGACCGCGATGCGGCTGCCGCGAGGCACCTGCCGCACCCAGTCGGCCGACTGCATGGACTCCCGCACTGCGCCATAGACATCCGGCAGGGAGCGGTCCGGGAAGTCCCTGCGGATCGCGACCATGCGGGGAAGGCCCATCGGAATGGCATTATACCGGGGAGGGCGGGGCGATAATGCGTGCAATGCTGGCGTCCTCTAGCGCTCCTGCCTCGCGGCGGGGCCTGCTGCGCGCCCTTGCGTGCGCGGCCCTGTTGCCGGCGACAGACCTGATGAGAGGCGCCCAAGCCAACGCCACCCTGACCGCCGTCCCCGGACTCCGCGTAGGACACTGGACGCACGAATCGGGCTCCACCGGCTGCACGGTGGTGATCGCCGACGGCGGGGCCGTGGCGGGCGTAGACGTCCGGGGAGGCGGCCCAGGCACACGGGAGACGGACCTGCTCGCGCCGGCGATGAGCGTACAGCGGGTACACGCCGTCGTGCTCTCGGGCGGCAGCGCGTACGGGCTGGCCGCGGCGGACGGCGTGATGGCACACCTCGAGGAGCTGGGCATCGGATTCCGCGCGGGGCCGTCGGTAGTGCCCATCGTGCCGGCCGCGATCCTGTTCGACCTCGGAATCGGCGATCCATCCGTGCGTCCGGGCGCCCGCGAGGGCAGGCTGGCCGCGGAGGTGGCCTCACGCTCGCCGGTCCAGGCCGGCAGCGTGGGTGCCGGGGCCGGGGCATCTGTGGGCAAGATGCTCGGCAGGGGGCGCGCGATGCGCGGCGGGCTAGGCTCAGCCGCGATCAGTCTGCCCGGGGGGCTCGTGGTCGGGGCGCTCGCGGCAGTGAACGCGCTGGGAGATGTCGTCGACCCTGCCACCGGCCGGATCGTGGCGGGCGCACGCGGCGAGGACGGGAGCGGCTTCGCGGACACCATGGCGCACCTGCGGTCTGGCGCGGCGACCCAGCGCGCCCAGCCCGCGGGCAACACGACCGTGGCGGTGGTGGCAGCCAACGTGGACTGGACCAAAGCGCAGGCCTCCAAAGTGGCGCAGATGGCGCACGACGGTCTGGCTAGGGCCGTGCGGCCGGCCCACATGCCCTTCGACGGCGATACGGTCTTCGCGCTAGGCACGGGAGGCCGGCCCGCGGATGCCTCCCTGCTGGGCATCATCGGAGCACTCGCCGCCGAAGCGCTCGCGAGCGCCATCGTGTCGGCGGTCACCTCCGCCGAGGCAGGCTTCGGGCTCCCGGCAGCGGCGGCACCTTAGCGGAGACGGCGCGAGACGTCAGGGCACCTCCAAGATCTGGAGAGTGTTCGTGCCGCTCTGGGCAGCCCGCCAACCGCCCTCGGAAAGGATCACGCGATCGCCTGGCCGGACCGTCCCCTCCTTGCGCAGCAGTGCAACCGCCGCCTCGTTCAGTTCGTCCGGTCCCAGATTTGCAGCCGAGAACCGCACGGGCTGGACGCCGCGAAACAGGGCGACGCGGGCCAAGGCCCGCTCGTCCGCGGCGAGGGCGTAGATCGGGAAACGCGAGTAGATCCTAGACATAAGCCGCGGCGTGTTGCCCGACGCGGTCATGCAGATCACCGCACGCACGCCGTCCAGATTGGCGGCCACCGTCATCGCCGCAACCGCGACGGCCTCGTCAATGCGGGCGCACTTGGGCCGGTCCCGAATGCGGGACTGCAGCCCTTCGCTGGCCTCGGCACCCTCGACCACGCGGGCGAGCGTCCGCACGACCTCGACCGGGAAGCGGCCCACAGCAGTCTCGCCAGAGAGCATCACGGCATCCGTCCCGTCCACTACAGCGTTCGCCGCATCCATGACCTCGGCGCGCGTCGGGCGCGGACTGGTGATCATCGACTCCATCATTTGCGTGGCCGTGATCACGCTGCGGTTCAGCGTGCGGGCCCTGCGGATTATGCGCTTCTGGACGGCCATGAGCGCGGCATCTCCGATCTCGATCCCCAGATCGCCCCTTGCCACCATCACGGAGTCCGACGCCAGGATCATGCTGTCGAGGCTCACATCGTCAGCCACCACTTCGGCGCGCTCAATCTTGGCCACAAGGCGGCTTCGCGCCCCCAGCCGCGAGAGGTGCTTGCGGGCGAGGTCCATGTCCGCAGCCGTGCGGGCAAACGAGACGCCAATGTAGTCCGCGCCGCGCCCGCAGGCGAATTCCAGATCGTCCAGGTCCTTGTCTGAGAGGGCAGGCGCGGAGAGCCCGCCGAATCGCTTGTTGAGACCGCTGCCGGAGCGCACTTCGCCCCCGGTCATGACGGTGCATTCGACCCGCTTGCCGGCTTTCCCCTGCACACGCAGGGACACGATGCCATCCCCCAGCACCAGTTCGTCGCCCCGGCCCACGTCCCTGGCGAGCCGTGCGTATGTGCAGCCGACCTGGCGCGAGTCGCCCTCATCAACACTCAGCGACGCGTCCACGGCGAAGCTGTCGCCCGCGGCCAGGCTCACCGCGGCCGCGCCGGCGAAGCTCCCGATGCGGATCTTGGGCCCTTGGAGGTCGGCCAAGATCGCGCAGAATCGCCCGCAGGCGGTCGCAGCCGCCCGGACCTCGCTGATGCGTCGCGCATGATCCCGCCGGGAGCCGTGCGAGAAATTCAGGCGGAAGACGTCCACCCCTGCGCGCACGAGCTGCGTAGCGAGCCCGTCCGTCGCCGGCCCGAGGGTCGCCACGATCTTCGTGCGCCTCAAGGCTCCGCCCTGGACCCGTCTGGGCGTCGTCTCCGGACGCGCGGCGGCGGGCAGCCGATCATTGCCCCTCCGGGGACATCCCCACCGACGATGCCGGCGGCATGGCCAGCCGCTCGCCCGACCGGTGGGCCTCTACGTTGGGCGTCATGATCTCGACGCCAGCCCCGTGCAGGACGTCAAGGACGCTGCGGCGGAGGGCCGCGTATGTCGCCCCCATCTTGCTGGCCTGGTCCGTGTACGCCCTCAGCTCGTAGACGATCGCAAAGTCCCCCAAGTCGGCCGGCCAGACCACCGGCTCCGGCGTGGCGACAATCCCATCGGTGCGCCGGGCTGCCTCCTTCAGCAGAGCGTCGATCTTGGACCAGTGGACGTCATAGCCGAGGCCAACCCGAACCGCTAGCTGGAGCTCTCCGCGACCCGCCGCCTTGCTGTAGTTGACGACTTTTCCCCCCAGCACGACTCCGTTCGGGAAGGTGACGTCCTCGTTCTCAATCGTGCGAATGCGCGTGACGAAGAGAGTCTTGGCAACCACGTCGCCGACCGAGTCGCCGATGCCGACCCGGTCTCCGGTGCGAAATGACCCGGTATAGGTGAGGATGATGCCGGACACAAGGTTCCCAATGGCAGCGGTAGAGCCGACTGTGACCAAAGCGCCGACAAAGAGCGAGAAGCCCGTGAAGAACTCCGACTCCGCACCGGGCAGGTAGGGGTAGGAGACCATCAGTGTGAAGACCACAACCACGGCCCTCAGCAGCTTGTAGGTTGGCTGCGCCCACTCAGCCTCAAACCAGCCAAAGACCAAAGCACCGCTGCCGAGCGCATCCAGCACGAACTTCAGGAGCTTGAGGGCATAGCGGACGGAGATCAGGATCACCGCCAGATAGAGCAGGTTCGGCAGGTAGTTCACCACTGCGGTGACAACGCGCATGGCGGGCTGGGCAACGTACTGCAGCAACTGGGCCCCGTACGGGGCAGTGGCCGGGAAAAAGCTCATCACGAGCGGAATGTAGATATAGACCAGCAGCAGCAGGGTGACGGCCCTTGCGACCCGAGCGACCACCACGACCGAGTCCCTGACGCGTTGGCGGGTGACCAGCTCCAGGCCGCGGAATCGGATGGAGTCGCCGTGGCTGGCCCAAGCGCTCATGCGCCGGGTCACAACCTCCAGGCTGCTTCGCACGAAGCGCACGGCCAGCACCAAGGCGGCCGTGGCCAGCGCCGCATACAAGCAGCCGTCCAGATAGGTCTGGATGGTCTCGACCTCATCTGGCGAGCGAGCGTCAAGGAGCGACGCGAAGCGGCGCACGCCGGCGAGCCAGATGCCGCTGAACAGCGAGGCCGCCAGCACGAGCGCCCCGTAAATGGTCAGCGAGCGGAGACGGCGCCTGCGCGCCGGATCCTCGACCCTGTTGGCGACCAGCGACAGCAGTAGCCTCACGAGCGCCCAGACCAAGGCCGCTGCGAACAGCGGGAACAGCACGAGGTCCTGAATTACGGGCCCTAGGCCCAGATTGGCCTCCAGCCACTGTCGGAAGATGGGCACCTATGGTCTCCGCTGCCGTCCTAATGATCGCGCAGCGAGGCGCGCGAGGCGACCGGGCGCGCGAGGCCTTGCGGGCCCGCTCACGCGAGCAATTGGGGGATTACGCCCGTGCTGTCGGCGAAGCGCTCAAGCCGGCAGCCCATGATGCGCGCCTGGGTAAGCCACAGGTTGGCGAGCGGCGTGCCGTCTGGACAGTGCAGGTGCTGGCCCGGGTTGAATGCCCGGCCGCCCAGCCCAGCGACCACGATCGGCAGGTCATGGTACTGGTGGGTCGCACCGTCGCCCAGCCCCGACCCGTATGTGAGGATCGAGTTGTCGAGCAGGGTCGACCCATCAGCCTCCCGAACGGCGTCCATGCGCTTGAGGATGTAGGCGAACTGCTCCACGTGAAAGCGGTCGATCTGGAGCAGCTCCTCACCGTGCTTCGTTTGCGCGTGGGACATCAAGTGATGGCTAACCGGCTTGTCGAAGAGCCCCTCGAACAAGAACGGGGTGTTCCAGCGCTCTGGCCCGACCATGAGGGTGGCGACTCTTGTCAGCCCGGTCTGCAGCGCGACGACCATCAGGTCGCCCATCAGGCGGATGTACTCGCCCCGCGGCAGGTGCGCCTCGGGAGGCTCGGGCATCGACACCCTTGCCAACTGGCCGCGCATCTTCTCGAGCTTGTCCATGCGCTTCTCGATGGCGCGGACGGAATCGAAGTACTCGGCGAACTTGCGGCGGTCCGCCTGGCCGAGCTGCCGCCTGAGCGAGCGGGCATCCGCGAGCACAAGGTCGGTGATGTCGCGGAACTGACCCGTCTCTTGGGTGCTGAAGAGGCGCCGGTACGCCTTCCGCGGGTCGCGAATCGATGGCGCCACGTGGCCGGTCCCGTACCAAGAAATGTTGTCGAAGTAGATCGACTCGAGGTTGTCGCGGTGGCTGTTGCAGCTTAGCTCCAGGGTGCGGAACGGCGTGAGGTGCCCGACGCTGTCGGCCACGACATGGTCCAAGGTGCGATCCAAGGGCCAGGCCGACGACGGAACGCCGAACGGCACGGCGCTGCTCAGGAAGCACGACGCGCACTGGGCGTGGACATCCGTCCCGTTCTGGAAAGTCCGGTCGAGCCCGGTGACGAGCGACACCTTGTGCTGGATGCCGTCCAAGGGCTCGAGCGTGGGCGTGAGGCTGATCCGGTGCGACCCGACTGGGGTCTTGGTCTCGGCGATCGCGCTGAGATCCCCGTTGAAGGCGGGCAGGCCAGCATGGCTCTCGCCGGGAAAGAAGCCGTTGCGGACGACCCCGATCGGCACATAGAAGAAGCCCATCCGAAGCGGGGGACGTTGACGCTGCCCCTTGCCGCTCCCGGCTGTGGCCAAGCTCTCCAGCCAGGGCAGCGCCAAGGACGCCCCGCCCGCGCTGCGCAGGAAGGAGCGCCTGCTCGTCAGCGCCGCTCGCGCGGCGAGTTCAGGGTTTGCCACTGTACCTCTCCCCAGCCGACGGAGTGCCCCGAAACGGCGCGCTCAAGATAACCTGCTTGATCATGTCCTGCATCCGATAGCCGCCCGGTGCCGACCGGCGCACGATCTCATCCAGGGCCGGATCGTCCCACGGGGCCAGCTGCCGGCCCAAGGCGAACTCCAGCAGGTGCGCCGCGAATCCCCGGGCAAAGCGGTGTCGTTCGGCGAGGATTGCCCGCTTAAGCCCGGTCACGTCCGCGAAGGCGTGACGCCCAAACAGCACTCCGCTGGCGTCAACCGGGTGGCCGTTCTCGTAAGTCTGCCGCCAGACACCGGTGGGCCCGTAGTTCTCCAGAGCGAAGCCCAACGGGTCGATGCTCGCGTGGCAGGCCGCGCAATCGGGGCGCGACCGGTGCGCTTCGAGGCGCTCGCGGAGCGTCAGCGGCCCCTCCTCCACTACCGGAAGCGGCGACACCTCTGGTGGCGGCGGGTCGGGCGGGTCGTTGAAGACGACCCCTGCCATCCACGCTCCGCGCGTGATGGGCCTGCTCTCGGCAGGCCCCGAGGTCATGGTCATGACCGCCGCGGTGGTGATCACACCGCCCTGCCTGCGATCGTCGATCGAAACCCGGCGGAACGGGATCGCGACCGGTGGCACCTTTTCCGGGCGAGTGCCATCGCGGTACCAGGTCTCGAGGAGTTCGCTACGGTAGCTGAAGTTGGAGTCGACAAGCTCGAGAATCGGCCGGTTCTCGATCAAGACAGTCTCGAACACGAGCAGCGGCTCCAGCATCATGTGCATGCTGGCACGGAACTTCGCGAAGTAGAAGTCGGGGAAGAGCTCGCGGTCCGGCACGGAGGAGACGATCCGCTCCAGCTGCAGCCACTGTGACGCGAAGCTGTCGCAGAAGCGCTTCAGCCGGGCGTCCCGCAGCATGCGGTCCGCCTGCCGGGCGAGAGTCTCGGGGTCGTTCAGCGTCCCGGCAGCGGCCAGATGGAGCAGCTCCACGTCAGGGATGCTGCCCCACAGGAAGAACGACAGGCGGGACGCCAAGCTGACATTGCCGGACCGAGCAGTCCGACCCGCATTCCCGTCGTCGTGGAGGTACAGGAAGCGCGGAGAAGCGAGAGCCGCAGAGACCGCGGCCTTGATCCCATCCGCGTATGGCTGGCCGCCCTTGATTCTGCCGACGGCGAAGTCCGAGTAGCGCTCCAGTGTGGCCGTGTCGACCTCCTGCCGGAATGCCAGCGTCAGGAATGGCCGCAGGGCGCGCCTCACGGCGGCCCGCGTTACCTCGCCGTCCTCCGGGGGGCCGAAGAGCCGCTCCCACTCGCCGCTCGTACCTGCGTTGAAGTCGGGGCTCTCGACGATGGCGGTGGCGAGCTTCAGGAAGGACTCCAGCAGCAGTGGCGACAACGACAGGTGGTCTGCCCGATTGTCGAATCCGTGCTCGGCACGCAGATCTTGAGGGAACGGCGTGACTCCCGCAAGGCGCTTGCCGATCAGCTGGGACTTCCCGAGCGGCCGGCTGCCAGCCTTGAGCTCGTCGGGCATCTTGCCAGTCTCGGGGCGGAAGTACCCGTAGTCGCGGAGCATTCGCTCGGGGAGGGCGAACACCTCGACGCTCAGATCGAAGAGGTCCTGAACGGCGTTCGCGTACTGGAAGCGATTCATGCGGCGAACGGGCACTCGGGGTGCTGGGCCTGCCGGAGACTCGTCGGGCGGCAGCATGGACCGCAGAACGGCCACTGCCCGCTCGCGGTCCTCGGCCGGCATGGTAGGCCCACCTGGCGGGGGCATCACCCCAGCGTCAAGGACGCGGACCAGCTTGCGCACCAATTCGGGCCGGGCCGCCAGCTCGTCGGTGCTGGTTACCGCGCGCAGGTCAATCCCGCCGTGCGGCGGTCCGGTCGCTCCGTGGCACTGCACGCAATCCCGTCCGAGGACCGAAAGAACGCTCTCACCGGACGATGCCGCGAGGCCGTTCATGGCCAAGAGGACCGCGAAGCCAGACACGCGTGCCATCCGGGCCAGCGGGGGGTGAAGCTCAACGGCCATGAGCACAGACTCCGTCAGCCGGCGGGACTTCGAGGCGGCCAGCATACGCACACTGCCGGCGAGCGACGAGCGGCGACCGTGCATCTTACGACCGGCCCGGAACTGGTCGGATTGTAGCGCAGCGGCGGACTTCCCGGCCTGGCCCGTCGCTGATACAATTCGGCGAGGACAGGCTATGAAGCAAACTCCCGAAGTCAACCGTCGGCAATTCCTGAACGCGACCGCAGTCGCCGGGGGGGCCTTGGCCGCAACGGCGGCCAAGGCACAAGACGCGGCTTCTGCACGGCGCGTGATTGGGGCCAACGACCGCATCAACGTAGCCCAGATCGGTGTCGGAGGTCGTGGCAGCAGCCTGCAGCGGCTGATGCTGTCGATGATCGAGGGAGGGCAGAACTTCCGCGTAGCGGCAGTCTGCGACGTCTACGAGAAGCGGCGGCGCCTGGCCCAAGAGAACAGCAAGGCCGAGTTCTCCACCCTCGACTACAGGGAGATTCTGGCCCGTCCGGACATCGACGCTGTCGTGATCGCAACCCCCGACCACTGGCACGGGACCATGGCGATCGACGCCATGGATGCCGGGATAGATGTGTACCTCGAGAAGCCGATGACCCACACCATCGAGGAGGCTAAGGCGGTCGCGCGGAAGGTGCGCGAGACCGGAGCCGTGCTGCAGGTCGGTTCCCAGACCACGTCGGCCGACCAGTGGTGGAAGGCGCGCAAGGCCATTCAGGACGGCATGATCGGCAAGCTGGTCTCAAGCCAAGGGTCTTACCACCGAAACTCCCTGCGGGGAGAGTGGAACTGGACACCCGAGCGCGGTCGCGGCTGGGTGATCGAGCCCGACGCTGGGCCCCATGGCCAAGGCGTCAACTACGTCGACTGGAACATGTGGCTGGGGCCCGCGCAGAAGCGCGAGTGGGACCCCCACCGCTTCTTCCGCTTCCGCAAGTATTGGGACTACTCCGGCGGCATCGCGACGGACCTCTTCTACCACGTTGTGGCACCACTGAACATCTGCTGGGGCGAACCCCAGTTCCCTTATCGGGTGACTGCGTCGGGCGGCAAGTATGTCTTCAACGCTCCGGGGGATCGCGAAGTACCGGACACGATGAACCTGCTGGCGGACTTCGCGAGAGGCCACTCGCTGATCCTGAGCGCCACCATGGCCAACTCCCGGCACATTCCGGGCTTGATCCGCGGCCACGAGGGGACCATCGTGATGGTCGAGCACGGCCGGTTCGAAGGGCGCACGGAGTACATCACCGTCGAGTCGGAACGCATCTACGGGGACGCATTCGTCGGCAAGTACGGCACGGAGAACGTCCAGATCAAGGTCGAAGACCGCGGCCGCGACGCACACATGAAGAACTTCCTGGAGTGCATCCGCACGCGCGCCAAGCCGAACTTGGACGCGGACACAGCCTACCGCGCTCAGGTGACGATTTCGATGAGCGTGATGGCCCTGCGCGAAGGCAAGGTTCTGTACTTCGACCCGGACATCGAAGAGGTCACGGACACAGCCCCGCGGGTGGGTTGAGCGTGGCCGGGCCGGCCCGCGGCGGGCATCGCCAGTTCCTCGCTTGGACCCTCGCGGCGCTGGCCGTCGGCGTCGGCTGCGGACGGACGGCCGAGACACGGCGCCTTCCCAACGTTCTGCTGATCCTCGCCGATGACCTTGGATACGGCGATGTGGGCGCCTACAACTCGGAAGCCAAGGTGGCGACCCCGCACATCGACCGGCTGGCGCGGGAGGGGCTGCGCTTTTCGGATGCCCACAGCCCTTCGACTGTTTGCACGCCCACCCGCTACGGCCTTCTGACAGGCCGGATGCCGTTCCGCAACGGCATGGCAGGCGTATTCGTGGGGGTGCAGGGGCCGTCCCTGATCGAGGCCGGCCGCCTGACGCTGCCCCAGATGCTGCGGGAGAAGGGCTACCGCACGGCGATGGTCGGAAAGTGGCACTTGGGCATGACGTTCTACGACGCTGAGGGGCGGCCGGTTCATGACCTTGACCTACCGGCCTCTACGCCGCAGGAAAGGGCGTCTTCGGAGGTAGAGCGTGTGCGCAGGGCCGACTTCTCGCAGGCGATCCCGGACGGTCCACTGCACCGCGGTTTCGACGAGTTCTTCGGCACGGTCGCATGTCCGACAACCGACTGGATGTACGCCTGGATCGAGGGTGACCGCGTGCCGATCCCGCCGTCGGAACTGCTGGACCGGGCCCACCTTCCGAAGCATCCCTACTCGCGCGACAACCGCAGGGGGCTAGTCGCCGAGGACTATGACCTCGAACAGGTGGACATCGAGTTCCTGCGGCGGAGCGTGGAGTTTCTCGAGCGGCACGCCGAGGACTCCCCCGAGCGCCCGTTCTTCCTGTTCCACTCGATGCAGGCAGTGCACCTGCCGTCCTTCCCCGCGCCGCTATTCCACGGGAGTACCGCGGCCGGCCCACACGGGGACTTCCTGCATGAAATGGACTTCATCGTGGGCGAGCTGACGGGTACGCTGGAGCGGCTCGGACTGGCCGAGGACACGCTGGTGCTGTTCACGAGCGACAACGGGCCCGAGGTGCTGACGGTCTACCACATGCGCACGGATCACGGGCACGACGGGGCCCGCCCTTGGCGAGGGGTCAAGCGAGACCAGTGGGAAGGAGGGCACCGCGTGCCGATGATCGCTAAGTGGCCGGGATTCGTGCCGGCCGGCCAAGTGACAGACCAGACCTTCAACCTGACGGACATCATGGCAACCCTGGCCGGGGTGACCGGCTACGAGCTTCCAATCGATGCGGCCGAAGACAGCTTCGACTTCTCTCAAGTGCTGACCGGGACGGCAGGTCCGGCGCCTGTGCGCGAGTTTACGCTGCACCAGACCAACCGCCTCGCCCTCGCGCTCCGGCAGGGGAAGTGGAAATATCTTGACCACGCCGGTTCGGGGGGCAACGACTACAGCCGCCCGGAGCTTACCGGGTACGTGATCGACCACGGGGCCCCTGGAGCGCCGGCCCAGCTCTACGATCTAACGGTCGACCCGGGCGAGACAAACAACCTCTACTACGAGCAGCCGGACATCGCGATGCGCATGAAGGCGGATCTCGACAGGCTGGTGGAGTCCGGCCGCAGCGCGCCCCGCAATTAGAGCCAAAGCGGCCGCTGGACAAGGCGGCCCGCCGGCAGTTCGTGGAGGTCCGGGGCAAGCGGCGCCGTGTGCAATTTCGGGACGCGTCGCCCAGATAGCGCAGTGCTTTCGCCACCCGCTGCGACTCCGGCCAAGTCGACAGTGCCGTGGTCGGGTGGCGGGACACAGTCAGAGTGTTGGGTGTACGGCCACTTGCGGCGTCAGAGCAAGCGCACCTCAACGTACCCCGCCGCGGAGAAGTCTCCGACGAAGGCGAGGGCCTGACGGATTCGTCGCCTGCTAATGATCGCGGGGCTCACTCCGTCGACGAAGGAGCACGTGCGCTCATCCTGTTCCCAAAGCCATTGGCGGGCCTCGTCCTCGACGCTCGAGTCAGCAAGCAGTACCGAGACCTGGTGATTTCCCTCGACGGCGCCCAAGAGACTGATGCCCACCGCAACCTGATCCGCTGCCCACAACCGAAACTAGGATCAAGTTCCCGGCCACGATTGGTGGTGTTCAGCACTATTCGAAAGCCCGAGCGCCAGATGCGCGTTGCCTCAGCGTGGTGGCCGTCGCACCGCGCCAGCAGAGCCACAGGGAAGCCCGTGTCGACGAAATGTCACCTGCCGTAGACCACCTCGTCGACATCTTCGGGTTGGATGTCGACCGTGCCTATCAGTGCCGTGAGCAGATCGCCGTGAGGTGTTGGGGCTGGCCCAGGACGGACCGTGACGCACTCGCGAGGCAGGGAGCCCGTGGAACCGTCGCGCCTGGCGGCCTCACGCTTCAGTTGGTCGTCGAATTGTTCTGGCATGTGAATCCGTATCCGCCGAGCTCACACAGGATACCCATGTCGGGGCGAGTCGCATCACATCGGTCTTCGGGTAAGGTTCAATGCGTCAGGCCGTGCGCCGGCGACTGCCCTCGAGTGAGGAAACGCCCTGCGCGGCCTTGGAGCCGTGTCCCAACGGCCACCAAACGGCACAAGACGGCGCTCCGGTTCTTCCCGGGAGCAGCCCACCCAGCCGCCACCTCGGCACTGTCGGAGACGCTTGGACAGGCCTCGCAAATGTTCCGACGGCCTGCTGAAGCACGCGCAGTGCCGGATGGCCCGTCGCGCCGCGGAGGGCATCGGGCGGTGGACGGGCCACCGTTGGTTCGGCGCGCTGCATTCGCACTCCCACGCAGGGAGAGACGCCACACGCTCCACATCAGGTCATCCCCTCCCAAGTACGAGCTGTAGAACGACGGGAACGGGCTGCCGTCCGCCAGCAACGGCTGGCGGTCCAGACATCTCGGCAGAGGCGAATCGTCCGGCAAGAAGTGAGCGATCGCTTCTCGGGCCCGATTCCAAGCGGCGGCAAGGTACAGTGTTGCCCGCTCCCCATTAGTGCGGTCGTGGGCCAGCAACAAGACGTCGATCGCATGAGCATACTGCTCAGGAATCCTTCCCGGCTGGGTCGCGGAGCCAACATTGCGTCCGATCTCACGTGGTCCTATCGCGTGGAGGTACCTGTCCGCCTCGCTGAAGAATCGCCTTCGGTACTCCAAGGCCGCTTCCGGATTCGATTCGCCCCGGCGAAGGGCATCCTCCGGATGGACCTGCCCTTCGGCCGCGGTGACCGCTTCGTCCTGCCGAGATGCGAGCTGGTGCTTGCGCCAAAACCCTTCGTGCTCCTTATATATGGGCAAACCGGACC
>JAPPMC010000035.1 GCA_028819235.1 Bryobacterales bacterium | reverse complement strand
CTCTCAACCGTCGCTCAGACATCGCCCGATCCATTTAACATTGAAAGCCCCTGGTGCTCCCACCGCTGAGGGTTGGCTGTTAGGCTGATGGTGAACGGAGGAATGGCCGAGTGGTTGAAGGCGGCGGTCTTGAAAACCGCAAGGCCCGCAAGGGTCTCGGGGGTTCGAATCCCTCTTCCTCCGCCATAGTTGCTCTGGAGTGATTCAGAATGACCGGATTCTCTCCTGGTCGCTTATCTGGACCGCCACTCCGTTTGCGCGGTCACTATGCGTCGTGCACCCCTCCACGCTGGAATCCTCGCTTACCCCTCCGACCCGGGGATATCGGCCGCTAGAGCTAGGCAGCCCCGAGGAACCAGGTAGCCATCGGTCCAGCCGCGCCAGGGCACCCTCAGTTCGCCGAGTCCGACGCACCGGTCATCGTCCGGGTCGACCCAGATCGGAACGGTCGTGCCGAACGAGCGATCTGTGGCGGTCCAGCCCGGCCCGGTCGCACCGGGACCCAGCTATGCTGGGGACGTGGTGATTCCGACCGCCAGCCGGCCAATCTGGAACACCCTAGACCTGAACCCAGCGCGACCACCGCTGACTGGAATGGCTGACCGGCGGTTTTCCACGGCCACCTCCGGAACCTCGGTGCCGCAGGAGTCGAGAGGCGCGTCCTCGTGAGAGCCCAATTTCTCGAATGCCTGCAGCCGAAGCAAACCAGCCATTCCGTCGGTCGCGCCCACTTACCCGGAATGGCACAGGCGCTCTCGCAGACCGATGGAAACCGCGAGCGCCTCTTCCTCATTAAAGGGCTGCCGACCTTCGCAGATCTCCGTCATGCCATCATGAAAAGTTCCGGAGTGGATGCTGACCGTGCGAGGCCACCTCGACGTTGGACTCGCAGATGCACGTATTGAAGACGGCACACACTAGCTGGGGCAACGACTGACTAGAGCGAACGTTAGCGTGGGGGTAGGCCAGCAGACGGTACACTTTGGAGGCCATCACATTGAACTCGGGGCCGGTGTTGATCTACAGTAGAACGGTCATGCGGGTCCCGACCTCATGGTAGGAATACGATCATCCCGGAGATCGCGTTCTCGATTACCGCTCGGCGAGCGTAGCGGTCAATCAGATTCGCCGCCCATCGGTTGGGTAGGCTGGTGGACAGGGTGGTGGGTGTCTCATGGTGGAGGTTCGCAAGGGTGATGCGCGCGAGGCAATCCGGGTAGCCGCGTGGATCCGAACCAGCACGCACAACGCTCATTGCAAGGACAAGCGAGAGAACTCTTGCCGTACTGCATTGCGTCATGTACAATTCCCTCAGAAAGGAGCAAACAGGAACACCTTCCGACCGTGATCGATCCAGTACCTGATTGCACGCCTTACCGGATCAAGAGGAAGACCAAATGAGTAAATCAAACCTCCTGAGGCTGACTAGAATCACTGTAAACGGCCTCTTCGGCATCTACGATCACTCAATCAATCTGAACCTCAACGATCGAACGACCTTGTTACATGGACCCAACGGAGTTGGGAAAACCGTCATACTACAGATGATTAATGCCATGCTGCAGAATCGCTTAGAATTCTTTATGACAATTCCACTTGCTCGTTTCGTGCTGCACTTTAATAATGGTAGTTCTTTGAGCATGAGAGTCAAGACTGGCGGCAGACGCAAGTCTTATATTCTCGGTCTAACTTCCGCAACGAAACGGCATTCCATTTCTATCGATTGGAATACACGAGCCGGATATATTGCCGATCAGATTGAATATCTCCGGCCCGACGAGACCAGTCCCAATATGTGGGTCGACATTCGTGACAGGGAAATCCTGTCACACACAGAAGTCATTGATAGATTCGGTCCGATGATTCGTCCTAGAGGAAAGCACTTTAAACCGTTTGATGCACCTTGGTATGATAGTTTTCTGAACAGCGCACACTCACATCTAATAGAAGCGCAGCGTCTGTTTCAAATAGATCCCAATCCTAGGCGAAAGCACAGGTATGGATGGCGCACCCGCGGACCGTCAATGATTTCTACTGTAGTTGAGTACGGTAAAGACTTTCGAACACGTCTAGCCACCACAATGGCTGACTACGGACGACAATCCCAAACTCTCGATCAGTCTTTTCCCCGGCGTCTAATTGCGGCGACAGAAGAACTGGCTGTAGAAGACTTGCAGAAAAAGATGGACGATCTCGACAAGAGAACAAAGGAATTCAAGGACATTGGAATTCTAGACGAAACTCCATCACACCCACTTGAGGAGATCAGGTTGGACCCGAATAATAAGACGCAGATTCGAGTAATGACACTGTATGTAAGCGACACGGAGATAAAGCTAAGGGCCTTAGATGATCTCGCAAGCCGAACTGAAGTATTCCTTAACAATGTCAACAAAAAATATCGACATAAGAAAATCCGGCTGGATCGAGAGAATGGATTTGTTGCGCGAAACGACGATGAAACGAAACTTCCGTTAGAATCTCTATCTTCTGGTGAGCAGCAAGAGTTAGTACTAAACTACGATCTCCTATTCAGGGTTCCATCGAACACTATCGTGTTGATCGACGAGCCTGAACTATCACTTCATGTAGCTTGGCAAAAGCAATTCCTTTCGGACCTTCTGACGATAGTCGAGTTGTCAAATTTCGACGCATTGGTTGCCACACACTCGCCATTCATCGTCGGTGATAGAGACGATCTAATGGTCGGAATAGGGGACAAGTCGTAAATGCCATTGGGTTACAAGACGCCCAGTTCGTTAGTGGCGGAGGTTGAGATGATCCGGATGAGTAGCCAAGACGGTTTGTTGGTGGTAGAAGGACCGAGTGATGCACGATTCTGGAGAGCCCCGGGACGTGCAGCGTGTGATTTAGTGATTGCTGACGGCAAGAGCAATGTGGTGAAATGTATTGAGCGATTGGACGCAAAGAGGGTTGAAGGAGTCTTGGGGGTTGTTGACGATGACTACGCATCACTAAAGCGACTCATTCGTGGATCTGAGAATGCTCCTGAATCTGAAAATTTGGTCACAACAGAAGTTCGCGATTTGGAATGCCTTTTGTGGCGATCATCAGCATTCGAGACAGTGCTTGCCGAATATGGAGACCCTTCTAAGATTGCGGCAGTAGAGAGAACATTTCGCGTTGATATACGGACGAGGGTTGTGAGTCTGGCGCTAGTGTTTGGTGGGCTAAGATGTGCTGCTCAGGTGTTCGATCTAGACATTGACGTGTCCGCTATCAAGATCCCACAATTCCTCCATAGAAAAACATGGACTCTCGATATAGAGGGACTCTGGAGTGCGGTAGTGGGGGAAGATAAATCTATCAAACAATCGATCAAACAGAAGTTGTTGAGTTGCTGTACTTCAGAGTTGAGATCTGTCGATCCGTGGCTTGTAATCCGAGGCCATGATGTAACCGAAATTATGCGTCTCGGTCTGAAAAATCGATTTGGGGACAGGCAACGCAGAGCCGGAGCGGACAAGATTTCGACTGTTCTTCGCACCAGTTTTCGATCAAGCGAGTTGCGTTCGACTAGATTATGGATGAACATTTGCAACTGGCAGGATCGGAATCCGGGTTTTTCGGTCGTCGTGCCCTGACCCGTGTACCTGATATTGATTATCTCGCGGCTCTGCAGAGGTTCTACTTAGCTGAATGGACTTGTAGGTACGCACGGGATTACAACCATCACGTAATCTCTCCGGTCTGCATGGATAGCCAGCAAAATGGGGGGGCTTGGGTTGCTATCAAAGTTACTGCGAGATCCGGCCCCAAGACGACTAGTTGGTCGGGTGGCCGAAGGAACCCGGCGTTCGGCCTTAGGATTGACCTGCGCTAGTACGTACTTCGTGGCGATACCTGCTTCCATCAGAGGGCGCGTTCAACTTGATGCTCTTCTTTCCTCCCTCTTATGGTGGAAGGCATGGCCACTGGCGGAGGGGTACCCCCTTGCCGTCGGCTCAAGGGACGCGATTCTCGCATCGCCTCAACATGCAGACTCTCGATCGTGCGTCTGGCGCACCTTCAACCTTGATTCCCCCTTTGCTACGCGGCAGGGGGTTCCGCCGGTGAGCCTGGGAATGCCCACCGGCGGGCAACGGGCCGAGCCGCGAGTCCGATGGATTCCCAAATCCGTCCTGGAGCGTAGTGGGCCCGTTGCATCCATTGCTGCGCGCCGTGAACGGAAGCGTGGGCACGTAGTCCCGAATTGCAAAAAACAGGAACGCAGGAATGACCACGCCGTCAACCACTGTAGTGGCAGGCATTGACTTCGGCAAGTCCATGCTCGACACCTCGACACCCATCTTCTGGACGCCAAACTCGACCGGCAGTTCAACAA
Source organism: Bryobacterales bacterium (assembly GCA_028819235.1). Lineage (GTDB taxonomy): Bacteria > Acidobacteriota > Terriglobia > Bryobacterales > UBA6623 > VXMF01. Next base: position 20,184 of record JAPPMC010000035.1, on the reverse strand, counting down.
CGACAAGGCCAGCCGCTGGGTCGTGCGCAACTGGCTGCGCAAGCACCGGGTCCAGCGCGCCGTCTTCGATTCCTACCGACCGTATGGCCTCTATACGACAGGTCGCAACGATCGAAGAGCTAGGCGACGCGGGGAGTTGTTTCGCAATCTCCTTAGGGGTCTGCAGAAGGTGCACTGGGCGTGCTCTTCGCCCCCCGGCCACCCTGTGATCGGTCGGGAGACGGACCGCCGGGCCGGTGACAGTTGCGCCGACCGCTCGCCGACGTTCCGATTCATGTCAGTATCTGAGCCAAGCCCCGCCGAGCGCCTCTTGTCCGACGCCCGGTTTCGAGTAATCGCAGACCCCTTCCGGAAAGGTCGCCCTTAGCCGCTTCAGCAACTCCGGCCCCAGCGGGCGGGAATAGTCGCCGATCTCCACGGCCTTCAGCTGGCACTGCAGGATGTCGCCGGTGATGGGAGCACCGGCCGCGATCCTGGGATCGCCGCTTGGGGCGTGCTGTGTTCCGCAGTATCCCGACGCCGCCCCCGAAGGGTCGTCGGCATGACGTTCGCCATTAAGTGACCAGCAGGCACTGTCCAATTCTGCGGGCCGGTTTCGAGCGATCGTTTCGGTCGACGCTCCGTCGTTCCGATCCGCGTCGATAGCGTCGAGCCACCGGTCCACCAGAGACACGGCGTCCAGCGAGGCCGGAGGGTTTGTCAGGATGACCCGGTTGGCGGCGCTGCCATGCGTCGCCCTCAAGCGCGCGTCCATGACAAAGGTACGCACGCGGTCGTGGATGTTGCCGCTCGGATCTTGAAAGCGGCGGGTATCAACGATCGGAATCGAGCCCAGAGAGCCGCCGCCTGAGGTCACGCGACCCGTTCGGTAGAGAATCCCCAGAGCCTCGATGCTGGCGGACGAGCGTTGTGGGACAAGGTTCGCGTCCGTGTCGAATCCTCCAACCCTCTCGTTGAGTTCCACGAACTGCTCGGCGCTGATCAGTCCGTCGTTGAAAGCCTTCAGACCGTACTGGACTCCCACATTGTCGAGAGCCCGCCTGGCATAGCCCGTCGACGGGTCCCGGCCCACGAGGTTGACCATGTTGTCGAAGAACCCGCAGCGCGTGCCGTCCGGCTTTTCCTCGGGGTCGTACACAGATTCCTCCGGAACGGCCGGAGCTCAACTCTGGGGGGTGATCAGGCTCGGCGAGTAGGATCGCATCCAGCTCTCGCACGTTGCCCAAGTGGCGTAGCCGGAGACCGCGCTCCTTTGTTGGTCAGACCACTCGTGGCTGCTGTTTTCGAAGGCACGGGCCAGCAGCGAGCAATCCGTGACCGGAGGCGCGAGAGTGGTCGGATCGGGGTAGCTCGCTCCCGGAATGATCGCGTCCAGAAGCCCGGGATAGTTCTGAGCGATCAGGTGCTGCTGCATCGAGCCCCCGGAACCCCCAACGCCGATCGTGGGGACGGGCACACCATAGCTCTCGATGAAGTGTTCCTTGACCATCATCATGGTCTCGGCCGAGATCACGTCATTGCAGTTGTTTCCGAATACGTTCTGCGAGGACACGGCGACGGCGTAACCCTTCCCAACCGCCGCCGCGTTCTGGAGTGCCGAGCGGGTCAGGCCTTGCCGATAGCCAGAGCGGCATCCGCCGCCGAAGCCGTACACCAGTCGCCCGTTCCATTCCGAGGGTGCGTTCCAAGGGTCGGGCGGATCGCCTTTGGGGTCGTGCAGGAATGCGATTTCGTAGATTGCCCGGTTGATTGTCCCAGTCTCGACGCGCACGATGAACGGCACGGTGCGCCCGGCGCTCGTTGTTGTTGTCCTCACGTCCGACGGGCGAGGGGCGGCCGGATCGAGGGCCTTGAATCCTGGAGGCACGCCTGTCCGAGCCCTGCGCCTCTGACCCGGATCGACCGTTTCCTTGGTCCTGTAGTAGTAGCGCGTGCGGGTCTCGGCACTGCACGCGCCGTCGAGCGCCTTTCCCAGCCCGGCTTGGTCAGTCTGGCAGATGAACGGCTGCTGGTGGGGTCCTGAGAACACCGGACCGGTCACCGGGTGGTTGACTAGGTCCAGGTGTACGGCCTGCCCACCGTTCGACGCTTCCAGCCTGTTGTCCCCCCGTCGAAGCCCGGACAGCCGCGCCAACAGGAGTCCGGGGGTCGAGCCGGGCCTAAAGGCCCCCGTGACATCCTTGCCATTGAGCTGCACGCGCAGCGGGCCTCGTGACTGGTCCGCAATTGCAATCAGGGCGTTGCCGTCCGTGACCATGTCCGGGCGGCCAGACAGGACGCTTACCTCCAGTGCGGCCGCGTTCACGCCGATCGTGCTTACTCCTAGCAGCGCCACACCAATTCGCATATTGCACCCCCTGTTCTTGGCCCGGATCGAGGAACGTGCCCCTCCTCAGACGCCCATGCGCGCCTAGGCCCATCTCCGGCATCATACCCGCGGGAGATGCCGAGTTTTCGAAATCGGTAGACCGGAAGGCGGGGCCCGAGCCGTGCGGAGGTCCACGGTCACCGTTGGGATTCCGGCGTGCTGTGTTCATGCCCGGTACCCTCCCACGAAATCTGCGTCCCGCGGAGCGAAACTTGGCCGAGAACTGTGCCGCAGGCTTTGCGGGCACTCTTCGCCCCGAGTAGACTGTCCAGCATGCGGACCCGCACCAACGCACTCCAGCACTTGGCCGCACTTGTTCTGGCCCTCCCGTCAGCCGCCTCTTCTCAGGGGCTGGGCCTGCACGGCCTGCTCGCGGAGCCCATCCTGACGTCGAACCAGACCGAGATCGAGGCAAAGGTCTTCACTTCGTCGCGTGTGCCAGCGGTTCGAATCCCCGCATCAAAGGAGGAATGGCAGGAAACAGCCGCGAGGATCCGTGGGCAAGTGCTGGATGAGATCGTCTTCCGAGGGGAGGCACGGGCATGGCGCGAGTCCGTCACCCGGGTTGAGTGGATGGGTTCCGTCGGAGCCGGGGAAGGCTATTCGCTCAAGAAGCTGCGGTACGAGGCGATTCCGGGACTGTGGATACCTGCGCTGCTTTACGAGCCGGATTCCCTAGATGGCGCCGCGCCGGTGGTCATCAACGTGAACGGCCATGACCGCAGCGATGGCAAGGCCGCCGACTACAAGCAGATTCGCTGCATCAATCTCGCTAAGCGCGGCGTCCTGGCCCTGAATCTTGAGTGGATCGGGATGGGCCAGCTCAACACGCCCGGGTTCGGCCACTACAAGATCAATCAGCTCGACTTGGTCGGCACCAGCGGCGTCGCACTGCATTATCTGGCCCTCAGCCGAGCCATCGACCTGATGCTGGACCACCAAAATGCCGATCCGAGCCGGGTGGCCGTGACCGGGCTCTCGGGTGGCGGGTGGCAGACCATTTTGATCAGCGCGCTGGACGAGCGCGTGGCGCTGGCGAATCCCGTTGCCGGCTATTCAAGCTTCGTCACGCGCGCCCAGTTCCCCGGACTCGACCTAGGCGACTCGGAACAGACGCCAAGCGATCTGGCTGCTGTAGCGGACTACACGCACCTGACGGCATTGCGGGCACCCCGTCTGACCCTCTTGACGAACAATGCGCACGACACGTGCTGCTTCCGGGCGGAGTACGCCCTCGGGCCATTGCTGAGGGCTGCGAAGCCGGCTTTTGGGCTGCACGGCAAGTCCGGGAATCTACGCCACCATGTCAACCAGGATCCGGGACACAACTACGGGCAGGACAACCGCGAGGCCTTCTACGGATTCCTGGGGGACGCTTTCTTCGAAGGCGCCCAGGACTTCGATGCCGCGGAGATCGACGTAATCGGAGAGCTGAAGTCCGGCGAGCAGCTTCACGTGCCCTTGCCCGAGAACAATCTGGACATCCGTCAGATCGCCCAAGGCTTGGCAAGGGACGCGCCGCCGCGACCGCGGAGGACTACGGCTGACCTGCAGGCCATCACCAAGATGCCCCGGTACCAAGTCCGGGGGAAGCTGGCGGGCAACTCGACAAGCGCGAGCGTCAGAGCCACACGTTGGCGGCTCAGAATGGACAACGACTGGACGGTACCGGCCGTGGAGCTTGAAGGTCCGGCACCCGGCGCGACTGCCATCTTGGTCGCTGACGGGGGACGCGACAGCACGGTCGGCGCGGTGCGTGCGCAGTTGGCCTTGGGCAAGAGGGTGCTGGCGGTGGATCCCTACTACTTTGGCGAGTCTAGGATTGCTACCAAGGACTGGCTCTGGAGCCTGCTGATCGCATCGCTGGGCGAGCGCCCTCTCGGCATACAGGCGGGTCAGATCGCGGCGGCCGCGCGCTGGGCCAAACAGCGCCACGGAGAGGCGGTTGAGCTCCACGCCATCGGACCCCGGACCAGCCTCGCAGCCTTGGTCGCGGCAGCGCTGGAGCCCGGAGCGGTCTCCGGCGTGCGGCTGGTGGAGTCGTTTCGCAGCCTTGCCGAAATCATCGAGCGTGACATTGATGCGCGCCAGGCACCGGAACTGTTCTGCTTCGGCCTGCTGGAGGCCTTCGAGATGGACGGCATACGCGAATTGGTGGCGCCGAGGCCTGTCGAACTCGTCTCGCAGTAAGCCGCGTTGCTGCGCAGTGGCGCGGTCTTCGCTTTGGACTCTCGTTGGCTGCACGACCTGCGCCCCCGAGCCGTCCTTGCTTGTGGATGGCCGCGCTCAAGCAGCTCGCACTCGTCGTAGCCTGTTTGCTTGCGGTGCCCTCGGGCGCTGCGGCTGATGCCTCCGCCGCAGACCTGTATCACCAAGCTCGGGTGGCCGAACGCCAAGGGCGTCACATCGAAGCTCTCCTTTTCTACAGCCGCGCGCGCGCCTTGGAGCCTTCGAATCCGACATACGCAAGGGCCGCTCGCAGAGTGCGGCCCGGCGCCGCCCGAGCACTGGCCTTGGCGGGTCAGCACCGCACTGCGCTCGAACTGTCCGCAGACTCATTGCTCGGACGAGCAGGGGCACAAGCGACGTCCACTAGACTCGTGACACGCGACTTCGACCCGCCGCAGCCCGCACCGAGACCGTATCGCAGCCCGCCCAGGCTCCAATACCGCAAGCACCAGACCGCATTCCGGTTCCGTGGCTCGGTCAGGGATGCCTACGTCGAAGCGGCCTCCGCCTTCGGTGTGCGAGTTCGGTTCGACGGGGACTTCGATGCGGACCGGTCCGTACGCGCGAACCTGTCCGAGTGCGACTTCCCCTGCGCGATGCACGTGCTCGGGTCGTTGTCGGGCTCCGTTGCGGTTCCCCTCGCGCAAGACCTGATTCTCGTGATGGCCGATGATTCCAACACTCGGTCGGCGCTGGAGCCCGTTGGGGTGGCTTCGATCCCGCTTCGAGGGCTAACGACCCCCCAAGCGCAGACCGAGGTCACCCAGATGCTGCAACAGGTGCTTGACCTACGTTCGCTACAGAGCGTCGGCGCCAGCGGCATTGTGCTGATGCGCGCTGCGCCCGGCAAGCTGGAAATGGCCAGGACCCTCCTGCGGGACTTGGGCCACCCTGCCGCCGACGTTGAGATCGAAGTCGCCTTGCTGTCCGCGGCAAGTGGCCGGGACACGCGAGCCGGGATGGGCTTTCCGACCCAGTTCCCCTTGGCCAACCTGAGCACTGTTCTTGGAGCACGGCCTGACATGTCGGGGGCGGCCGAGATGATTGGCATCGGCGGCGGCAAGACCCAGCTCGGCATCAGTTTCGGGAACAGCTCTGTCTTGGCAACGCTCGAGCGGGACACAGCACAGATGGTGCAGAGCATGCGTCTGCGCACGGCTCACGGCTTGCCGGCGGAATTCAAGATCGGAGAGCGCTACCCGATTGCGAGCGCGCAGTTCTTGGGTGGCATCCCAGCCCAGACGGGCCCCAACTATGTTCAGCCGCCCCCCACAATCACCTTCGAGGACCTTGGCCTGAACTTGGCAGTGACGCCTCATGTGCACACTGCGCTGGCCGTGACGCTGGAACTGGAGGTCCAGGTCCACCTGCTGGCTGGGAGCGCAGTGAACGGCGTTCCCGTGCTTGCCAATCGGACAGTGCAGTCACGCCTGCGCCTTCGACAGGGGGAGTTTGCGATTCTGAGCGGACTGTCTTTGTTTGAGCGACGGCTCACCCGGTCCGGTCCGGCCGGTCTCGCCCAGATCCCCCTACTGGGAGTGCTCTTCCGTCGCAACCAATGGTCCTGGAATCAGCAGGACATGCTGGTATTGGTCACACCGCGCGTCGTGCGGCTTCCGCCGGGTGAGCTGGTGCGGGCGGAGACCATGCTGTACGGAACTGAAGAGAGAGCGCTCGTGCAGTACTGACGGCCGTTCCCATGCCGATCCCACATCGCGTGCAGCGGCAGCAGGCGCTCCATCTATGCCATGCGGCGGTTGAGCAGGCGTTCCGCTCTTCCGAGAGGGGCCTGACGGGGACTTGGAGGCGTATAATGGCAGTGCCACGTCGGGGTCCGTGCGCCACTTTCGCCCGGCCCGGCTAAGTGTCGATAGGAGGGGGATCCTGAATGTTGCAACGCCTTGAACTGGTCCTAACCGTTTTGCTGGGCGCGCTGCTCGCAGCGTGCGCAGTGGAAGAGGCCCCGATGGAAGAGGCCCCGCCGGCTTGGCCCGAAATTGCCGGGTACGAGCTGATGGTCGTCCCAGCCGACAATCCCATGACCGAGGCCAAGGTCGCGCTTGGCAAGCAGCTGTACTACGACAAGCGACTGAGCGGCGACGGAGAGCGGTCCTGCTATGGGTGCCACCTGCAGGAGCATGGCTTGACCGACGGCCGCGCAACAGCACTGGGAGCTTTCGACAGGCAGCTCACCCGAGCAGCTCCCACGATGTGGAATGTCGGATACTACGACGCTCTTTACTGGGACGGTCGGTCAACGGCTCTCGAGAAACAGGTGCTCGGCGCTTGGGGAGGGGGCAACATGGGTGCGTCCGGAAATGACGGTGCGCCATCCATGGTGGACATCTGTGCCCAGCTGAACGAGATCCCGGGGTATGCAGAGCAGTTTGAGGCCGTTTTTGGCGGTCCTGCCACACCGGAGAACGTGGGCTATGCGGTGGCTGCTTTCATGCGCACGATCGTGACGACGAAGGAGAATTCCCGATTCATCGCCTTCATGGCAGGCGATGAGACTGCGCTCAGTGAGCAGGAGACGAGGGGCTGGACTATCTTCTCCGAAAAGGCGAAATGCACGAATTGCCATGACGGACGCTTGCTGGCCGACAAGCAGTACCACAACGTGGGCATCGGCATGGATGCCGAGAACCCGGACACAGGAAGGGCCAGGGTGACGGAGGCCGACGAGGACACTGGGGCCTTCAAGACTCCGAGCCTGTTCGACATCTCCAAGTCCGCGCCGTACTTCCATGACGGAAGCGCCGCGACTCTCGAAGAGGCGGTGGATCTGATGCTGGACGGCGGCAAGCCCAATGAGTGGCTTGACGAGACTAACTTGGAGCACGCGAAGAATGCCGACCTCTCCGAAGAGGAGAGGGCGGATCTCTTGGCCTTCCTGCACGCCTTGGATGTGGAGTACACGATCGAGGAGCCAACCCTTCCGTAGATCCGGATAGGTTGGCCGCAGGCCTCAGAATTCGCGCCTGGCCCGCCGGTCGCCCTTGTCGGGGCTGTGCAACGCCACACGTGCCTGACCGTCCGGCCTGAAGGTCGCATCCGTTCGCCGCTCGGCTGTGGGCCCTTGGCAAGGTCGGCATGGCCTGTCCGGTCGGGCCGCTTGGCTTCTGTCCGCGGATGCCCGACTGGAGATGCTTCCCGGGGGGAAGCTGGGTTTGGCTCGCCCCACTTCAGGGGAAGTGGCCCGACCAGCCTGCCGCAAACTTTGAGACCGAATTCAGCGGGCAGCGATGACTGCCGGATCATCCGTTCCGGTCCGCCGGTCCGAGGCGTAGCAGTGGAGAAGCGTCCCCAATCCGGCGGTCTAGGCGATGTGGCATCATGTGCTACATGAGGAAGGTGGGTATCCGCGAGCTGCGCCAGAACCTGAGTGTGTACCTCAGGGAAGTCAAGACGGGAGCGGTGTTCGCAGTGTCCGACCGAGGCAAGGTGGTTGCCATCCTGAAACCTGCCGACCGAGCGGAGGACGCTTGGCAGGAGCTAATCGACCAGGGAGTAGTCCTCCCGGCCAAGGAATCGTTCGCGGAGTTCGGAGGGCCTGCCGGAGATGTTGACAAGGCGCGCACCGTCTCGCGGCACCTGCAAAGGATGAGACAGGACCGCGCATGACGCTGGCGTTCTGCGATTCCTCGGCCTTGGTGAAGCTTGTGGTGAGGGAGCCGGAGTCCTCCGCGCTCGAACGCAGCCTCCGAGGCTATACAGTGCTGGCGGCCAGCGCCTTGGCAACCGTAGAGGTTCCACGCGCGGTGCGGGGGCAAGGCTCAGAGATGGCGATCGCGGCCCATCGGATGCTCCGAAGCTTCGAGATCGTCGCGCTCGGTCGGGATGTGCTGCAGAGGGCGGCACTGGTCAGCCCGGCGGAACTGAGGAGCCTAGCCGCTATCCAGCTGGCCTCGGCCCTGCAGCTCGCTCATCTTGACCCGGTCTTCGTCGCCTACGACAAGCGCATGTTGGAAGCAGCGGCCATGGCTGGCCTTCGCACGTCATCACCAAAATGAAGTCGTGCAATGGAGTTGCTCCCGTCGCTTGAGACCTGGAAGGGACAGCTAGCCCGCGTACGACGGGTATGGGGCGCTGTCACAGACTAGTGTTCTGTCAACCAAACCATTTCGGGTGACTCATGTTGTACTGAAGAGGCCCGATTGGGCTTGGAAGGTGGGGCATGAAGAAGTACATCGTCCGTCTGACCGATGAGGAACGCGAGACTTGTGACGAAGTCGTGAACCGACTCAGCGGACGCAGCCAGAAGGCACGGAGAGCGCGGATTCTGCGGCAGGTCGACGTGGGCGGCCCGGGCTGGTCAGACAAGCAAGTCGCCGAGGCGTATCGCTGCACGGTGCGGACGGTCGAGAACGTGCGCAAGCGCTGCCTCTTGGAGGGTTTCCAAGAGGCCCTGCGGGGCATGCAGCGCGGGCCGGGGACGGTCCGCAAGCTGCTCGACGGCCGTCAGGAGGCAGAGCTGATAGCCATGCGGCTTTGCGAACCCCCGAAGGGGTTCGGCAGTTGGTCGCTGCGCTTGCTGGCGAAACAAGCGGTCGAGCTGGAGATCGTCGACAGCATCAGCCATGAGACGGTGGGCCGCACGCTGAAGCGCAACGGCATCAGCGGGCGCAAGCTGCAGTACTGGGTGATTCCGCCCAAGGCGAACGGAGAGTACGCTGGCGCGATGGAGGAAGTGCTGCACACCTATGAGCGGCCTCGGGATGAGAAGTGCCCGGTGATCTGCATGGATGAGCAACCGATCCAGCTCATTAAGGAGACGCGCTTGCCGCTGCCGGAGACGCGCGAGCATCCGCAGCGGGTGGACTACGAATACAAGCGGGCCGGCACCGCGTCGGTGTTCCTGTTCTGCGAGCCGCTGGCGGGCTGGCGCAGTGCCCATGCTCGCAATAGGCGCACGAAGCTGGACTGGGCCCAGGAGGTGGCCCACTTGCTGGAGGGCCGCTATGCAGACTGCGAGAAGGTGACCTTGGTGCTGGACAACCTGAACACCCACACCAAAGGGGCGCTGTACGAAGCCTTCGAACCGGAACGGGCGAGGCGGCTGGCGGAGCGCATCGAGTTCTGCTACACGCCGAAGCATGGCAGTTGGCTCAACATTGCGGAGTGCGAGTTGAGTTCCACGACCCGGCAGTGTCTGCGCGGGCGTCGCATCGGAGACTTGGAGACGCTTCAGGGCGAGATTGAGGCTTGGTCAACTAGCCTCAACCAAAGCCAGAGAGGCGTCGACTGGCACATGACGGTCGACGAAGCCCGGCGAAAGCTCAAATCCGTCTACCCGAAAATTCTCCTGTGACACAACACTAGGCAGCGCTTGCGCGCGGTCCGGCCCAGAGGTTTGCCGCTCCCGGTGAACCGCCAATGTTCTACGAGTTCCCGTCGTCCCGAGCAACTGGCAGGGCTCGGCAAACCTCAGTCCGGTCCGCCGCCGACTCAGCGCAGGTCGAATGCTGACTCTCGGTGCCGTGAAGCGGACATCATGAGTGAACAAGGCATAGTAGGCAACCCAAGGCTCAGAATTCGGCGCTGAGCGAAAGATTTGGTCCGCAGGCGGCCGCCTTGCCTTCCAACCGTTGGCTCGGGGTGCGGCGTTCTCAGTTTGAGAACGTCACGATGTCGCTGTCTTCATAGCCGAGCCGGGTGGCTACCGCCGCGACAGACTGGCCGGGTTCGAGCCGGATGCCGTCGACGTAGAGCTGCCAATGCCCTTGCCTTGAGACTTTCGCCCTAGGGGAAACCAAGCGATATCCGAACGAGGCGCCTTCCGTCGGGCACTCGAGCACGATTCTCACCGCGGCGTCGTCTAGCTGTTCCGTTCGGACGATCGGTTCGGCAGTCTTCGCGCTGGACTCGTCCTCGAACATTCGACGGTACAGCTCAGGTTCAGGCACAAGTCCCTTGTCGTCCATCGCGATCATCCACGCCTCCAGCCTCAAGCGCAGATCTTCCAGCACTGGCCGAAAGCGCTTGTCGGCCGCCAGATTGAAGACTTGGTGCGGATCCGCCACGACATCGTAGAGCTCTTCATATGGCTTGGTCTCCCGCATGAATGGGGCCGCTAGCGGCCCCAGGCCCACTTCGAGCTTCACGCGTGCCAGCTCTTGGTAGATGGGGCCTTGGCTCGGCGTGCGCATGAACTGGACCCACGGTCGGTGGGACTCGAAGTTGCGCAGGTAGAGGAACCGTCGGTCGCGCACGGCGCGGATCATGTCGTACCGCTCGTCCATGCGGTCCCGGCCATGGAACAGGTGGGTCGGCTCAGGGCCTCGGGACTCTCCGAGGATCACGCGGCCGTGGAGATGCGACGGGGGCGTTCCTCCCGCCGCCCAGATGATCGTTGGGGCCAGGTCGAGGAACTGGACGAAGTCAGATCGCACCGTGCCGGGCTCGATGTGCCCGGGCCAACGCATGATGAGCGGAATCTTGAGGCCCGAATCGTAGATCCAGCGCTTTCCTCTGGCGAGCCCGACGCCATGGTCTCCCCAGAAGACCACCAGCGTCTCGTCCGCAAGTCCGGCCTCCTCCAGCTCGGCAAGCAGTTCGCCGATGGTCCGGTCGGTCATGGTGACAACGTCGTAGTACGCGGCCCACGCCTCGCGCGCCTTGGGAGTGTCGGGGTAGTACGGGGGCAGCGGCAGCCGCGCTGCATCGTGGATGGCCTCGGACGGCTCATCGGACCGGCTCGCGTGCTGCCGCCGGACACTTCCTTCATGGGAGCTGCCGAGGTTGAAGACTGCGAAGAACGGCTGGTCCGGGTCGGGACGGTTCTTCCAATGAGCATTCCGGCTGGATTCGTCCCAAGCCGTGAGGGGTGCTCGGAAGTTGTAGTCGGTCTTCGAGTTGTTGGTCGTGTAGTACCCCAGCCGGCGAAGGTACTCCGGGAAGGCCCTGACGAACGGTGGCGGAGCCATCCTGGAGCGCATGTGGTGTGTGCCGATCGCCGTCGGATACATCCCCGTGATGATCCCGGAGCGCGTCGGTGCGCACACCGGCGAATGCGAGTAGGCCTCCAGGAAAGTCACGCCGTCACGGGCGAGCTTGGCTATGTTCGGCGTGTGGGCGTAAGGGTCGTAAGGCTCGACCTGCTGGCCCGTATCCTCGATTGACAGCCACAGGATGTTGGGGGGCTTTGCGTCAGCGGGGCCCCGTGCCACGAAAACGAATGCCGTAGCCGAGAGCCCCGCCAGCAGCCATCGTTCTAGCGCCATCTGCCTCGGATTCCTCCAGCCTAGTCACAGTCCCTGTAGGGGCACGGTCGCTCACCCATGGCCCACAGAGCGTGCCTCGCAACGCGCTGAACATAGTCGAAGCTGTCGCCCACCGCTACCTGCAGGGCGTCGGCCAAAGGCCGCGCCTTGTCACCAATGGCGTCTGCTGCGTGGGCCGCTTGCAGGCGCACACCGCGGTTCGGGTGGCTTAGGGCCTGCCGGATGGTCTCCAGCGCCGCTTCCCGATGCGAGCTCCCGGTCAGGGCCTGCGCAGCTTGGACACGCACTTCGGGCACATCGTCCTGCAGCATTCCGGAAACAGTCTCGATCAGGCGATCGCTTTTCTCGGGTATGTTCACAGCGGCCACGGCCGCCCAGTACCGTACCGATCCATCTGCGTGTTCCAAGGCCTCGAACAGCGCGTCGCTTGCGCCGTCCATACCTTTGATCGCCATCTCCCCGATCGATCGGGCTGCCAAGAGTCGCTCGATTCCCCTCTCGGAATGCAGTCCGGCCTGCCACTGCTCGGCTGACCGGCCCAGATGCTTCTCACTCTGGGCCGCGAGCGGGCCGCCCACAGCGAGCAGAATGCTTAGGACGAAGCGCACAAGACTATAGAGTTTACCTGCGGGCTGCCCAGCGCCCCACGGTTTCCCGCACCTGGATCGGTGGGGCGTCAAGGCACGCCCTCCCTGCTGGCATCGTCACTGAACTCGATGGTCGAGGTGGCAGTGAATCGCTTGTAGTTCGAGTACTCGATCAGAATCTGCACTCGCTGGTTGCCAGACGGGAACGGGAGGATGTCGTCGCCTTCTGTGCGGACCGGGAACCAGTGCTCACCGTCTATCGGGGCGTAGTGGGTGACAAATGCCGGGAAGAGATTGCTCTTCTTGATGCGGTGGAGCTGGGGCACCGGCCGACCCGCCGCTTGGACGACCTCCCCGCTGGTTGTGCCCACCCACAAGAAGCCGTCGAAGAATCGCTGCCCTTCCAGGATCTGCCTTGGGCGGGCTTGCAGGACATGGCACTGCTGGGTTCCGATGTCCTCGATCCCCTTGTAACCCACTTTGTAGAAGTGCAGCGTCTCGCTGGTAAGCACGAACGGATTCACGTCCCGGAGGTCCCTGAAGTCCTCGTCGGTCAGCCGCAGCCGCTTGAGCCGCAGGATCGGCCTGCGCTTGTGCAGTTCCGCGCGGTCGCCATCGCTGGTGAATGTGACGTCTCTCAGTTCTTCGTAACGCCCCACAGGCCGCCCGCCTGCGAACTCGACGAACCGGAATCTCTGGGTGTAGGTGTAGTTGTTGCGCGCTTCGACCAACCGGCTGCCGGACTCTGCGACGCGGCGGACGAGATCGTCTGGCATCTGGGCCAGCAGGTTCCCGCCAAGGCCTCCGGCCACTGCGCTTACTACCATGAAGACCTTGGATGCGAGTGACCCAAGGTCGGCAAGTCGGCCGTTAAGGCGGTTTTCGCTGGTGACGATGCTGGTCTGCGCCATTCTGGCGTCCGCCGGATTCATTCTGGCACGGCAGTTCTCGTTCGCCGCGGGCATTGCCGTACCGATCGTGGCGGCATTCTGCTGGCAGGCGGTCCTGTACTGCGCCGCGGTGTCGGCGGCTGCGCGCCGTGCGGTCCGGGCGGCCTTCGGCCCGCTGACATTGGCCGCCCTGCTGGTGGCCGCCTCCGTCGCACCCTATTGGCTGTATTCCGTTCCTACGGGCCTGTTCTCGTGGGCATCTGCGCTGAAACTGGCAGCCCTGTGTGCCCTCATCGCGTTCCCCTACGCCCTCTGGCGCGCGCCTGGGCGGCGCTTGGGATGGCAGGACGCTGTAGTGATCTGCGCGCTTTCCTACCCGATGATCAGCGGCCTCAGCACACTCTTTCGCGATGTGTACCAAGGCTTCGAGCCCCCCGCCCACCGGTTGGACGCGCTCGGCAAGCTGATGCTGATTCCGATTGGACTGTACGTATTCCTAGTTCTTCGCCGCCTCGATCAGGCTGGATTTCGGCTCGTGCCGACCAGAGACGACTTGAGGACTGCATTGGCATGCTCCGCGCACGCAATGCCTTGGGTGGCTCTGGTCGGCATCGTGACGGGCTATCTCCAATGGGATCCGCCGGTCGGAAGGGTGCTCGCCGCGCTGGCCGCGTCGGTCAGCAAGCTGGTCGGCATATACTTCACGACCGCTCTCGCCGAGGAATTCCTCCTTCGAGGTGTAGTGCAGAACTTGCTTGCCAGATCGACCGGCAAGCCCATGCTGGGGCAGGGCGTTTCGGCCGTTCTGTTCGGAGCCGTCCACCTGGGCCGTGGCGGCTTCCCGAACCTGCCCTACGCCGCCACGGCTGCCGTGCTGGGGTGGTTCTGCGGCATGGCCTACAAGCGCTCGCGCAGCGTGACACCTGCGATGCTCACGCACGCCTTAGCCGTGGCCGGGCAAGAGCTGCTGTTCCTGTAGCAGCGCCCGGGACCATAACAGCGAGAGCGGGCGACCGAGTTCATCGGACCGAGATCAGGTCTCCTGTGGGACAGTGCCCGCGCACTTCTCCGATCTGGGCGGCGTAGCCATAGCCGGCCTGTCGCAGATTGGCGACGCATTCGTCTGCCCGCTCGGCCGGGACGCCGGCCAGCAGGCCGCCTGAAGTCTGAGGGTCGAACAGCAGCGGCATCTGGGGGTGGCTGAAGTCCGCTGCCGGGTCCCCGACGCGGTCCCACACCTTGCGGTTGTCCGGGTGCAGCGAACTTCTGACGGCAGACTCCAGGCACTCGACCGCTCCGTCAAGCGCCGGCAAGGCCCCGAGTTCTAGCCCCGCCGCGACCTGCGAGGCTTCCAGCATTTCGACCAAGTGTCCGGCGAGTCCGAAGCCTGTAATGTCCGTGCAGGCGCGGGCACCGCTGTCCCTGAGGATCTCGGCCGCCCTGTGATTTGGCTGCAGCATCGAACGGATCGCCCCGTCAATCCAGCGCCCCTTCGCGACGAGCCGCATCTCGGCTGCAAAGAGAACACCTGTGCCGAGGGCCTTGGTCAGGATCAGCGCATCTCCTGTCTTCAAGCCGCCCTTGCGGAGGACGTGCTCCGCATCTGTCAGGCCGTTGACGACGAAGCCCAACGCCAATTCCGGGCACTCGCTTGTGTGCCCACCCGCGAGGTTGGTGCGGGCCGACTGGAAGACCCGATTGGCGCCCAACAGCATCTGGCGCAGCAAGTTCTCAGCTTTGTCCGGCGCCCCGAATGGAATCCCCGCGACTGCTAGGGCCGACTGGGGGTCCCCACCCATCGCATAGATGTCGCCTAGCGCGTGGTTAGCGGCGATTTGGCCGAACAGGAACGGGTCGTCGACGATGGCCGGGAAGAAGTCGACAGACTGGAGCAGGATCTTTCCGGGAGGGACCTCCAGGATCGCGGCATCGTCACGGGCCCCCAGCCCGCCCGGCACGTCACGGCGCCAGAACGGCTCGATTGAGGCCAAGGCGCCGGTGAGAACCGCAGAGCCGACCTTCGAAGCGCACCCCCTGCAGCGGATGTCCCTCTCTAGCACCTCCAGTGCGACGTCGCCGGCTGCCACGCGCGGACCCGGCACGTCCTCACGCGACATCGGCTCCAGATCCTGGTACTTGGCCATGAAGCGGCGATCGATCCAGTCCTTCCATTTCCAAGCCCAGGCCCCTTCCACGGACCAATTACCTCGCGACGCGACTGCGTACTTGTCCCCTGTGCTGATTAGCCCGAGGAATTTTCGTTGGGGCCGGAAAGGCTTGGCGGATTCCCCAAGGAGCACGCGGCGCAGGTTGCGCTCCAAGGGTGGCCCCTGACGCACGGCGAACACGCCCGCCCGCTCCCTCGGGTGAGCGTCCATGACAGCCACATCGCCGGCGGCGAAAACGTTGGGGTGGGAGATCGAGCGCAGGCACTCGTCCACCCGCGCAAAGCCCTCGGCGTCGGTCGCCAGGCCGGCTTCCGCAACCCACCGCTCTGCCCGCGCCCGGGTCACCCACACCACCTCGTCGAAAGCGCCGTTCCAGCTGTTCGCGGTCCGCAGTCCTGACGGTCCGAGATGGACGACCCTCTCGCCCCTGTGGACGGCGATCCCGCGCTGTTCGAGGATTCGCCCGAACTTCCTTCTGGCGCTCCGATTGTGCGTCGGAAGGATGTCAGCACTGTCGCTGAAGACGTGAATCTCCGGATCCATTGGCGCGCCATCCGCCGTCCGGCACTGCTTGAGCCTGTGCTGCATCGCCAGTGCCATCTCCACTCCGCCAGCGCCGGCTCCGACGATAGCGATGCGCGGCCTGCCCTTGAGGCGGACCACACGGTCCAGCAGGGCCTGCCAGCGTGGCAGGAAATTGCTGATCGGCTTCACCGGGACGGCGTGCTCCTCGGCGCCCGGAACTCCCCCTGTCCCTGGCGTGGAGCCGATGTTCAGCGACAGTAGGTCGTAGGGCAGTTCCGGGCGGTCGCTGAAGTGCAGGAGGCGTCGTTGCGGGTCGAGCCCTACCACCGAGTCGTGGACGAACCGAACCGACGCGAACGCCGAGAGCTTGCGCAGGTCGATGTGCGCCTCGTCGTAGGTATAGTGGCCAGCGATCAGTCCAGGGAGCATCCCGGAGTACGGGGTGTGCACGTCCCGCGACACCAAGGTGAGCTGCACCTCGGGGATGGGCCGCATGCCGAACCGCTTGAGAACGGCAATGTGGCTGTGGCCACCCCCCACGAGCACCAAGTCCTTGAGAATCGGGGGAGGCTGAGCGTCCATCCGTGCAAGCGGGCGCCGACCCTTATTCCATCGTACGGAACGGCGAGGCGGGCAGGCCGGCGCTGTTGAAGAGGTTGCCCTTGGGATCGGCGGCCCAGGCATACCGCGCTTGGACAGGCATCTTCACATCCGGGTTCGAGACCAGGACAGTCTTGCCCGAGATTCTGGCGTTGGCTGGAACGAACCGGCCGTCCGCGCCCGCTACCTCAAACCCCTCGAGCTGTCCGCCGCGTGCTTCAAGTCCAGTATCCGCATGGTCGAACCAGAGCCGGATGGCACTTCCCTCGCTCGTCGCTTGGCGGAACGCCGGGCCGGAGTGTGTCAGTCCCGTCTCGCCGTAGGCGACTGCCCGGGCCGCCAGCGCCAAGCGACGACCGACATCCTGCTTGTTCTTGGGGTGGATGTCGGTAGGGTTCCCGATGTCGATCGTGACGGCCATGCCTGTCCGGGCCAGCCCAAGGGCCATCGCTTGCGCCTCGCGCAGCTCCGCCCAAGTGGCCTGCTCGGGAACTCGACCGTAGTTTGCGAGCTGCACGTAGAGGAAGGGGAGCGTTCCCAGGCCCCATTCGCGACGCCAGTCCTCGATGAGCGCTCGGAACATTGCGCGGTAGAGGCGGCCCTGCCCACGACTCGCATTGTTCTCGCCCTGATACCAGATAGCTCCCCGGATGCCGTAGGGCAAGAGTGGGGCGATCATCGCGTTGAAGAGCGAGCTGGGCCGGTGGTGGGCCTGTAGGGCTCTCGGCGCACGGGGCCTGCGGGGTAGTTCCTCGCCGGCGGCCTTCGCAGCCGCGGCGCGCAGCTCCCACCTCTCTAGCGTTGCCTCGTACTCCGGCTTGGCACGCTCGCCTTGCGACGCGAATTCTTTTGCCAGGCTGGCGAGCGCCGGCTCCTCGGAGAGCTTGCGCGAACTGGTCCACGCCTCGACGGGCGTCCCGCCCCACGCCGACTGGATGATTCCGAATGGGACTCCCAGCTTGCCGTGAAGGTCTCTTGCGAAAAAGTACGCAACGGCTGAGAGTTCGCCGGCCGTCGAAGGCGAGACCGACCTCCACTCGCCTTTCACGTCAGCGAGCGGCTCTTCCGCCGTCGTCAGTTCCACCTTGAAGTAGCGGATGCCTGGGTGGCTTGCCGCTTGGATCTCTGACTCGGCATGATTCGACCGGCTGACCGGCCAAACCATGTTGGACTGGCCAGAGGCAACCCACACGTCGCCCACCATCACGTCCTCCAGCCGCACAGTGTTCGTGCCGCGGATTGTGGCAGAAAAGGGTCCTCCCGCATGGCCGGGCTCCAAGTAGACTTCCCAGCGGCCATCCTCGCTCGCCGAGGTGGATGCAGAGTGGCCGCGGAACTCCACGTTGACAGCTTCGCCGGCCGATGCAGTTCCCCAAATGTGCACGGGGATGTCCCGCTGCACCACCATGTGGTCTCCGAACAGGCTCGGCAGGGACACTTCCGCCGACAGGGACAGCGAGACGAGGACAGTCCCCAGCGCGATGCAGAATACTCTTCTCATAGGCTGCGAATTATCCCACAGAGCGTGGGTCCGGGGCAGTTCTAGAGCGCGGTCCAGCCGCCGTCTATGGCCATTATGGACCCGTGCACGAACTCGGCCTCGTCCGAGCAGAGGTAGAGCACCAGATGTGCGATCTCCTCCGGGCGACCCAAGCGACCGATCGGCTGGCGCGCGTCAAGCTGCTTGCGCACCTCGGCCTTCTCGTGCTTGTGGTATTTCTCCAAGTATGCCTCCACGAACGGCGTGTCCACCGTTCCCGGGCAAACGCAGTTCACGCGCAAGCGCCCGGCGTAGTCGGCAGCCAGAGAGCGCGTCATGCTCACGACGGCGCCCTTCGAAGCGCAGTATGCGAAGCGCCGCTTCACGCCCACTAGGCCGGCGACCGAGCCTATGTTGACGATGCAGGGCTGGGGTGTTCGTAGGAGCAAAGGGATGGCGGCGGCGGTGACGATGAACACTCCCTCGACGTTGACTCGCATCACAGCACGAAGATCTTCTAGGCTGCATTCCTCGATGTCGCCGACATGACCGACCCCGGCGTTGTTGACGAGGATGTCAAGGTCATGGTGGGCGGCGAGAGCCACCCTGACCGATGCTGGGTCGGTGACGTCCATGGGCAGCGGGTCGGCACTGGGCACCTGCCCAGCCAGAGTGCGTGCAGCGTCTCCGTCCAGATCTCCGATCAGCACTCTGGCCCCGTTTCCGGCCAGTGTGCGGACAGTCTGCTCGCCGATGCCGCTCGCGCCACCCGTCACGAGTGCGGTCTTACCATCAAGGCGGAAGGGGCTGTGGCGAGCCATGGGAAGGCCGATTATAGGCCAGCCGGTACTCTGCTCCAGATCTAGGATTTCAAGGTCAAGAGGCATGGCCGCTTGAGATGGCACAGGATGCGCGGCTCCCGATTGACCATTACTCAACCGCAGTCTGCTGGGAGTAAGCATTCGAGCGTTCCGTGGGCGGCTCTCGGGAGCTTGGCGATTGAGGATCGTCGTGGGTTCAAGCCAGCCGGACCTTTCGCGAGTGCCGCAGGCGGTCCAGTTGCATGCGTGTCGGGCTTCGAGTCCCCTCGCCCGGCGCTGGTGAGGATCGATCCAGATGGAAGCGCGGCAGCGGTCGGGGGATCAAGGCAGGAGACTGCTGGGCTGGCGGCTGCGGAGTGACGGAACGTTCGATCAGTTGGTCGCCAATTATGGAGACCTGTTACGGAGCGAAGATCCGGGATTGGGCCTGCGCGTGGTGGGGGACGAGTCGCTGTTCTGGAACTTGAAGAACGAGAAGAAGCGCATCCACGGGGACATCGTTTGGAGCAAAGACGAAGACCACTCGCCGGCGTGGGATTTTCGGCGCGAGGTGGACTCGGATGAGGGCTGGCCTCTCTTGGTGATTGGGCGCTACAATCGGCTTGCCAGAACGTTGAACTACGTGCTCATCCTAAGGACGGCAGGCCGCATCTATGGTCTCGATCTAGGCAAGGACCACCACAATCCCCAATGCGACCAAGTCGGAGACAAGCACATGCACCGTTGGTCAGAGCAGTACCGAGACAAGGAAGCGTACGTGCCACATGGTGTGACCGCACCCCAATCGGCTCCGGTAGCCGTTTGGGAGCAATTCTGTGCCGAGGCGGGAATTCAACATGACGGGACCATGAAGTCGCCGCCACCAGATCAGGTGGAACTGTGGTGAAGCCCGACATCCGCGCCTGCCAAGACCTTCAGCAGGGTCTTGGTGCCTTGTTCATGTGCTCGGATCACGGCGAATATCAACGGATCCGCACGCCATATCTCTACCCGGACGGAGACATCATCGATGTGTTCTGCAAGGTTGAGGGCGACGTGGTTAAGGTCAGCGATCTCGCCGAGACTACCGGCTGGCCCCGCATGCAGTCGGCGAGCACGTTCTCGCCGCTTGGTACGACCTCGATCACCTTGCAGCAGGGCGCGAGGCCCTAAGCTTCGTCTCGCTATTCGACGATACAGCCGATGTCTGGGTGGAAGAGAATTACAGGTTGGTCGAGCGGTTATCGACGGTGTCGCGCTCTGCCCTTGCCCCATAAGTCACGAGCGGGGCTCCTGCTGAGACGCGGCTAGAGG
>JAPPMC010000019.1 GCA_028819235.1 Bryobacterales bacterium | reverse complement strand
TTGCAGCACATGCCAACATACCAAAAAATTCCTTAAGTAAACAGTATTGGGCCTAAGCCGATGCGGAAGATCCTGGAGATCAGCGCCGATATCGAGGCCGCCGAGCGCGAGACGGAGGGATTCTTGGATGGGCTTCTGGCTCGCCAGATGGTCCCGTCACATCGGAAGCTTTGTGTGAATGAACACGTTGGTGATCAGCGGATGCGAGGACGACGAGTTTCGCGAATCGTCGCGGCATCCGGTCGAGCGCTGCGTGCGGGACGAGGTGACGCTGGTGGTGTCGGGCATCACGACCAAGGAACTTGCCCGGGCCCCGCAGCCCGTTCGCGATGTACTGTCCTCAATCCACCCCGAGGAACTGGAGAGGATCGAAACCGACGACGAGGTCGAGAGTCTGGCCCAGCGGTAAATTGAGGCCGGAGTGCTGACAGCGAGATCGTACGACGACGCCCTGCACTTCGCCACGGCAACCTTGGCGGGCGTGGACGTCTTGGTCAGCTGGAACTCTCGGCATATGGTGAACCTGCGGCGGATTCGAGCAATCAACGAGGTTAATCTGGCGATGGGGCAGCCCCCGCTGGAGATTCGCACTCCGAAGGAGCTGGACAATGACGCGTGACGACAGAGCCAAACCGTTTGACTGCGTGAAGTGGACGCGCGAGGTCGGGGACCAGATCGGCGCAGAGATCAAGGACATGTCATGCGACGGGCTGCGCCAGTGGCTCGACGCGGCCGTGCAGCGGGATCCATTCTTCTCGCGCATCCCAACGATTCGGCCTTCCGTCCCTGCAAGGGACAGTCAGGACTTAGGAAGCAATGTGCCCTCTGTCCGGTGACTTGGAGTACTCAGAGTGGGCGCACAACGAGAGCATTCGACTGGGTGAAGTGCACTCGCGAGATCAGGCGCTGGATTCGCACCGAGACCGCACCAGCGTTTCCGGAGGAGCGACGCCGGTGGCACAAGTCTCAGAGACTGGCGGCTCCGTGTCTCGCGGAACTGGCCGATCGCAGGGTTGCGCCGAAGGCTGGGGAACGCCATGACGTTGCGGTCGGCTCTTTGAAGCAAGCGTTCGCATGACTGACCTGACAGGGAAGGATAGAAGACGAAGGTCATCGTCCGTGGTACGGTCGCAGACGGCGGAGACGACGCCCGAGCGTCGGGCATGGCGTCGTTGCACACGGCGGGGACCGGCGAGGTCAGAGGGGAAAGTTCAGGGAGGCGGTGCGTTGGCACTTCGTCGGCGACGATTTCGCCAGCGTGATCCGAACGCACTTCGCGAGGGAAGAGTCCAGCGCCGCAAGAGGCTCCCTCGCGGTCTCTCGGAGTCGGGCCTCGTTGTGCGGCTCGCCCGGCACTGCGGATACGCCTTGGTCCACGCGAATGCAGGCCACATAGTCGCTACGCCGGTGAGACATGCCCTATGACACCGTTTGACGGTTCAGGTCCACCGCGGGTCGAGCATTGGCATGGAGAACGCCGTGCATACGAGGTGGGGGAAGTTCTACAGTGTGCACAATCGCGCCCTGAGCACGACACTCATTGGGTGACGTCATGATCGCTGAACTCAAGCCCTATCCTAGGGTGCGCGATTCGGGCGTGGAATGGCTGGGGAAGGTGCCGGATCATTGGGGTGTTGCACAAGTCAAGCGGCATTACGCCATTCGGCTGGGCAAGATGCTCCAGTCGGCGCGGGCCACGAGTGAAGACCGTCGAGTCTCGTACCTCAAAGCCAAACATGTCCAGTGGTGCGACGTTCGCACGATCGACGTAAAGGCGATGTGGGCCACGCCTGATGAAGTGGCCCGGTATAGGGTCGATGTGGGCGACCTCCTCGTTTGCGAAGGGGGAGAGGGCGGGAGGTGCGGGATTGTCGGGGATGGCTCGGCTCTCCCCGATCCCTGCATCATCCAGAATGCTCTTCACCGAGTTCGGCCTCGAAGGCAGCGATCAGTGGGCGACGCCAGCCGTAACGACTACCTCCAATATGTGCTGAGCACGGTCGCGTCCGCTGGTTGGCTTAACGTGCTGACCGACAAGGCAACGATCGCGCACTTCACGGCTGAGAAGTTTGGTGCACTGCTCATCCCTATTCCGCCCGTATCGGAACAGACCGTCATCGCCCGCTTCCTCGACCTCGCCGACCAGCGCATCCGCTGCTGCATCAGGGCCAATGAGAAGCTGTTGGCGCTGTTGGGGGAGCAGAAGCA
>JAPPMC010000119.1 GCA_028819235.1 Bryobacterales bacterium | reverse complement strand
TACCAGTGGGCCGCCGGGCCCGTCGTGGCAGGGGTTTTGGCGCGAGCACCAGCTAGCGATGGCCGCGGCTCGCCCTTCCATGACTTCGCGCAGCTCTGATTGGAACCGTTCGGCGACCGACGCACGGTCGGCGCCGGCCTCTCTCCAGACCGCCAAGTGGGGGCGGGGCACAGGCCGGGGCGTGAGGTAGGTCCGCAGCCATGCGACGGTTATCGCATCTGGTCGGGACGGCCGTTCGGGTTGGGCCGCGGCCAGCATCATCTCAGCGATGCGCGTACCCGGACCGTTGAGCAGATACCGCATCACGTCCGCTTGGCGGGCCATGCGCAGGACCCGCTGCAACCGGTCCACCTTCGAGGCGTGCTGCCTGTAGGCCTCGTACTCCGGGGCTTCGACCAAGGGCTGCTTGAGGTAGCGCGAACCGTTCTTGCGCCAGTCCTCGAATGTGCGCGTGCTGGCAAAGATCCCGGCCAGGGCATAGTAGTCCGAGGTCAGGATCGGGTCGAACTTGTGGTCATGGCAGCGGGCGCATGCGACTGTCAGCCCCAGGAATGCCTTGGTCAGGGTGTCGATCTGCTCGTCGACAACGTCGTAGCGCTTCTGCACGGGGTCGCGCTGGGCCAAGGCCATGGGGCCCACCGCCAGGAATCCGGTCGCGACGATCCCGCGCGCATTGAGAGGCTTGCCGGCGGCGGGCGGAAGCAGGTCGCCCGCGACCTGCTCGCGGATGAACTGGTCGAACGGCAGGTCCTCGCTGAAGGCCTGCACGACATAGTCGCGGTAGCGCCAAGAGTCTCCGAACGGATGGTCCTCGTCCACACCCGTGGAGTCTGCGAAGCGCGCCACGTCCAGCCAGTGGCGGGCCCAGCGCTCTCCGTACTGGGGCGTTGCGAGGAGCGCGTCGACGAGGTGCCCGAAGCTTGGGGGATCGCCCGGGCCCCCGAAGCGCTCGACCTCGCCCGGGAGGGGCGGCAGGCCTGTCAGGCCGTACCTTGCGCGCCGCAGGAGGGTCAGCGGTGCCGCTGCCTGGGCCGGCTCTAGGCCGGCCGACCGAAGGCGGGCCAGCACGAAGCGGTCAATGCCGTTTCGCGGCCACTGGGAACCGCCGATGTCGGGCGGTTCCGGATCCCGCAAGGGCTGGAATGCCCAGTGGTCGCTGTGCACGGTCTCCTCTGGGAGTCCGTTGTCCTCTCCATCCGCGGTCTCGTGTCCCGGCCAAGGCGCGCCCATGCGCACCCAATCGACCAATAGCCGGATCTTCTCTTGGGGCAGCCTGCCGGTGGGCGGCATCTTGACAGCGCTCTCGTAACGCACCGCCCGGATCAAAGGGCTGGACTCGTCGCCTGCGATGACGGCTGCGCCGAGCAGCGTCTCCGGCCGGCGCATGTCGATGCCGGCGGCCAGCATCTGTTCGTTGTGGCACTGTGCGCATTGCTCGGCGAGGAGCGGCCGAATCCGGCGTTCGAAGAAGTCCTCACCCGCGTCCGCCCGGCACGGCTGCGGCGCGGCAAGCGCGGCTGCTGCGAGCAGTCCGGCTGACCAGGACCCACTTCCCGTCACGCCTTCTACCTTGGCCCATTCCTGCGCGCCCGCGCAAACGGGGCGTCGGCCGCAGCCCTCGCGCTCCAGCGCACTTCTTGACATGCCGCGCAACCCGCGGGTAGGCTTGATGCTCATATGCCGGAAGCTTCCGCACTGCACGCCGCAATCGCCCTAGCGCCAATCCTGGCGGTCATGTTCTTCCTCGTCGTGCTGCGCTGGCCTGCGACCAGGGCGATGCCCGTCGCCTATGTGATGACGGCTGCGTCGGCCCTGTGGCTGTGGGACGTCAGCGCCGTCCACGTTGCCGCGGCCTCGATCCGCGGCGTGATCATCGCCGTCTCGCTGCTGTGGATCATATTCGGCGCGATCCTGCTCCTACAGACGCTCTCCGAGAGCGGCGCCGCGGCTGCCATCCGCGCCGGATTCATGGATGTCTCGCGGGACCGCCGCGTGCAGCTGATCATCGTTGCGTGGATGTTCGGTGCATTCATTGAGGGTGCTTCCGGCTTCGGCACGCCGGCCGCGGTGGCCGGGCCCCTGCTGCTGGCATTAGGGTTCCCGGCCCTCGCCGCAGTCATGTGCACGCTGATCATCCAAAGCACACCGGTCACTTTCGGGGCTGTCGGCACTCCGATCCTGGTGGGTATGGCTGAATCGCTAAACGTGCCGGACGTCGAGGCCGCTCTCGAGGGCATCGGCCTGCCGTACGGGGACTTCATCTACCAGATCGGCGTCTTCGCGGCGATACCGCACGCCATCGTCGGAACCCTGATCCCGCTGATCATCTGCGCCATGCTCACGCGTTTCTTCGGAGCTTCGCGCTCCTTCAAGGAAGGCCTCGGGATCTGGAAATTCGCGCTCTTCTCCGGGCTGGCGTTCACGGTCCCGTACGTGACTGTGGCAATCTATCTCGGCCCCGAATTCCCGACGCTGTTGGGGGCCCTGATCGGTCTGGCCATCGTCGTCCAGGCCGCCCGCAAGGGCTTCCTGCTCTCCGGGGTCCAGCCGTGGGACTTTCCGGCCCGCGAGAGCTGGCACAAGAGCTGGATGGGCACCTTCAGCGGTGCCCCGGTCGCTGGAGAGACCGGCATGTCGCTGGCGCGCGCATGGATGCCCTACGTGCTTGTGGCGGCCCTGCTGGTGATCACGCGGCTGCCGGCGCTGCCCTTCAAGGCTTGGCTCAGCGGAATCCATCTCACTTGGACCGACATCCTCGGAACGGGCATGAGCCAAGGGATCCAGCCGCTCTACCTGCCGGGCACAATCTTCCTCGTCGTGTGTCTGGTGACCGCGTCGCTGCACGGCATGTCGGCGCGGCAGGTGCGCAGCGCCTGGTCGGCCTCCGGCCGCATGCTGGCCGGGCCGGCCTTCGCGCTGCTCTTCGCGGTTGCGCTCGTGCGCGTGTTCATCGACTCGGACGCGAATCTCTCGGGGCTGCAGAGCATGCCGCTCGAGCTCGCCGAGTTCGCGGCCGCTGTGGCGGGCCAGGCCTGGCCCTTCTTCGCCGCCATGATCGGCGCACTAGGCGCCTTTGTCGCTGGCTCCAACACGGTCAGCGACCTGATGTTCAGCCACTTCCAGTATGGCGTGGCGGACAGGATCGGCGTCTCGCACCTGGTCGTGCTCGGGCTGCAGGCCCTGGGGGGCGCGGCCGGCAACATGATCACGGTCCACAACGTGGTGGCCGCCAGCGCCACGGTGGGGCTGGTGGGCCGCGAGGGTCTGCTGATCCGGCGCACGATCTACCCCATGCTCTACTATGTCGTCGCTGCGGGCCTGCTCGGCCTACTGTTCAGCTACGGGGTCTTCGCGGACCGGTTCTGAGGCCTTTGGCCCCCTGTTCGGTGCTCTCGTGCGGGCTGCGGTCAGAAATAGTGCGGAAATTGTTTCAGACCCTGCCATAAGATCGGCCCGCTCAATCGTCTTAGGTAGTGCTGACAGAGACTACGGTTCGAACTCCTTCTCCTTGTGAACCTGTGGTTGCACGAAGCGGCGGGGCGATCGCCCCGCCGCTTATTTTTTTGGGAGCTCGCTGAGCGGTGCGCCGCTTGGTAGTCAACGCGGACGATTTCGGCTTCACCGAGGACGTCAACGAGGGCATTCTACGGGGTCACCTCGACGGCATCGTCAGGTCAGCCTCCCTGATGGCCAACGGTGCCGCGTTCGAGGACGCGGTGCGCATAGCCCGGCGGCACCCGACGCTCGGAGTGGGCTGCCACCTGACGCTCGCACAGGGCGAGTCCCTGTCCCGCCCCGGGACCCGCCTTCCCTCAAGCCTCCTGTCGCTGCTCGCGAGCCCTCCGACGTTCGCCGAGGCGCGGCGCGAGTTTCAGGCGCAGGCCGACCGGCTGTTGCGCAGCGGGATTGTCCCGACCCATCTGGACTCGCACAAGCACGTCCACCTGTTGCCCAGCGTCCTCGACGCGGCGCTCACCGTCGCCACTCGGGTCGGGGTGGGATGGATCCGCAAGCCGTTCGACGCGCCGTTCGGGCTGTCGCCCGGCGTGCGCGCATGCCTCGCCGTGGCGGTCCGGCCATGGCGGGTTCCTTTCGAGGAGCGGGTGCGGAAGGCCCGCTGTCGCACGGCGGACTACTTCGCCGGGTTCATGGCCACGGGGCGTCTCGATGCGCTCTGGCTGGCGCGGCTGCTCCGGAGACTGCCGCACGGAATCGGGGAGCTCGTCTGCCATCCGGGGATTTGCGGCCCCCAGCTGCTCGCCGCCGACACGCGCCTCAAGGCGAGCCGGGAGGCGGAGCTGCGCGCTTTGTGCTCGTCCCGGGTACGCCGCGCCGTTTCCGAGGTTGGGATCGAACTGGTGTCTTACCGCGAGCTTGCGGCCAAGAAGGGCGATGCCGGGTCGCCCTGAGCGCCCGGACGCCGCTCACATCCCGTCCAGCATGTGGCCGAGCTTGTCGCGCTTCGTGCGCAGGTACGAGCGCGCCAGATCGCCCGCATCCTCCGGGTCGCACGGCACGCGCTCAACGACTGCTATGCCCCCGCTCTCAAGGGCATCCACCTTCGCGGGATTGTTCGACAGCATGCGAACTGCAGAGATGCCGAAGTGGCGCAGGATGGCCACGGCGGAACTGTAGTTGCGCTCGTCCGCCCCAAACCCCAGCCGCTGGTTCGCCTCGACGGTGTCTGCCCCCTGGTCCTGCAGCTGGTAGGCCATCAGCTTGTTGAGCAGCCCGATGCCCCGTCCCTCCTGCGGGTCGTAGATCAGCAGGCCGCTGCCGGCCTGCTCAATCTTGGCGAGTGCCAGCGACAGCTGCGGGCCGCAATCGCAGCGCAGGCTGCGGAAGACGTCGCCGGTCAGGCACCGCGAGTGGATGCGGAGCAGGGGAGCGGGGGCGGACGGGAGGTCGCCCTTGGCGAGCACCACGAACTCCTGCTCTACGCCCGTCCCGACGGCCCGGAAGCCGAAGATGCGGAAGTCGCCGTAGCGGCACGGGAAGCTCGCTTCGGCTACCAGCTGGACCGATTCCGACAATTGCACATCCGCGCCCTGCGCGGACCTCATCGGCACACTATGCCGGTGAGGTGCTTAGAACGGCTGGCGGAGCCTTATTATAGGCGGGCGCAGCGCGTCTCCGCCGCCGCGACCATCCCCGCAAGGCATGGCCGACACCGACCTGCTGGTAACCCTCCTCGTCAAGGTGGCGATCTTGGCGTCCATGGCCAGCATCGCGCTGCGTCCGATTTTCGCCAAGCGCCTCTTCCTGCGCGAGCGCCGCACGATCTTGCAGCGGTTCGAGCTGGCCGTGCTCTTCGGCGTGGTGTTCGCCAGCGGACCTCTCGTTCGCATGGCTCTCGGCTACCGGGCAGCGGAGGTGGGCGTGGAGGGCGCCCTAGTGTCCGGGCTGGTCGGCGGCTTCGTTCCCGGCGCAGTTGCCGGGGCGCTGATCTCGGTTCCGGCGTTCGCCGGTCCCGCGTTCGAGTGGGGGACGTTGCCGCTCCTGGTGGGAGTCGGCGCTCTCGGCGGGCTGCTGCGGAAGATGGCCAGGGATCCGGAGGATGTTTGGCGCTTCTCGCCGTTCTTCCTCTTTTCGCTGCTGGCCTGGACGCGCGGTCGCATCCCGAATTCGGAGGGCGTCTTCAACAGCATGCTGCTGCTGGCCTGCGCGATGGTGGAGGCCATCCGCTACGAACTCGCCCGTCGCGGACTGGTCTTCGACCTCCACGAGGGGGCGGAGCCCGGCTTGGCGGCGCTGCTGCTGGGCTACTTGGCGACCTTGGTCGGGACGGGCCTGACGCTCAAGGTCTGGAACAACACCCGCAACGAGTGGAAGATCGAGAACCAGCAGCGCTTGCTGGCTGAGGCCCGCCTGCTGAACCTGACGCGGCAGATGAACCCGCACTTCCTGTTCAATACGCTGAATTCGGTCGCGGCGCTGATCCGCACCGATCCCGACCAGGCGCGCAGCGTGGTCTACCGGCTGTCCACAATCCTCCGACGCCTGTTCCGCAAGCAGGACGCGTTCGTGGCCCTGAGCGAGGAACTGGGGTTCATCGACGACTACCTGCAGATAGAGCAGGTCCGCCATGGGCCCAAGCTGCAAGTGCGCAGAGAGGTGGACGAAAGGGCGGCAGCGGCGCGCATCCCGAGCATGATCTTGCAGCCTATCGTTGAGAACTGCATCAAGCACGGCATCGGCCCGAAGTTGGAAGGCGGCACGGTCGTGCTGCGTGCCGAGCTGCGCGGGGGTCGGCTTCAGGTCGAAGTGGAGGACGACGGCGTGGGGATTCCTGTGGACGATCTCCCCTCGGTGTTCCTCAAGGGGATCGGCCTCAGCAACGTCCGCGAGAGGCTGACGGTGCTGTTCGGGACGGATTTCCAGTTCGTGCTGGAGCCCCGGCAGGGAGGCGGCGTGCGCGCGCGGGTGCAGATTCCAGAACTGCGGGAGGGGGCGGCGGGGGCTGCCGTGCCCGAGAGGGCCAGGGCCGTCGCCTGAGGGGTGGCCGGTCGAGTTCCAAAGAATGCCGGATGGGGAATGAGTCTGCGCTCCCGGCTGAATGCCCTTGGGAAATCGGTCCGCAAAGGCATCTCTTTGGTCACGGTCGCCCGCATGCTCCCCGATGACCGCACCGCCGAGCGGTCAGTCGGAGCCCACCCGGGAAACGTGCGGCGGTCCACCCAGCCTGGGCATGCGTCCCGGGTACGGCCCGAAGAGCGTCACCGCCCATCACCTTGGCGAAGTCGGCGGGCGCGAGACGGCCTTCGTTGAGCGCAGTGACGCAGGTCGGGTCTGCTCGACCGAACCTGCGGGTAAGGGCCGCCCCCCGGCCATGGCTATGCTTCGTCGATCCATGCGAGTTCGCCCGGAGCTGAATCCGGACTTCCGTGCCGAGGCGCTGTCTAGGTCGTCCTCAGTTCGGGACTCTCAGCACGCCACTGTCCGTCGGCACACGCGCTTACGGCTGGGACGATTGGCCCAGATTCTCGTACCACTTGATATTCTTCGTCGCACCGCCGATCTGGACGATGTCCGCGCGCCCGTCTCCATTGATGTCGGCGACCGCGCAACCGGAGGCGGACATTCCCATCGGGTCGAGATCCTGATGCAGCCATTCCGCCCCGCTGTCATCCTGTGAGTAGAAGACATGCGAGCCAGCGATCTCGCCCCGAGCGCGGTCCCCGGCGACTATGTCATCTCGTCCGTCGCCGTTGAAGTCACCCATGCAGACTTCGTGCCCTTCGATGAGTTGGTCGAAGATAATCCGCCTGTGCCAAGCGCCGGCCGCGTCTTGCGCATAAACGACGACCTCGTTCCCGTGCCACGGCTCGACCGACGTGATGATTCGCGTGCCGTTGAGGCTGCCGACGGCGACATCGCTCGCTCCCGCCGTCTTGGGCTCTTCCTTGTGCCCGCGCGAGAGCCGCGTGTTCTCCCAGCGGACCTCGTCTCCCTCGCCGATCGGATCGTGTAGCGTGATTCCGTCGAATCCGGCAGTCAGCAGCTCTTCACGGGGATCGTCGTCCCATTGCACAACACGGACGCGGTGCAGAACACCTCGGAGCTGGTCGTCGATGAGCCGCCTCTCCCATGTGCCGTCGAGCGCGTCCGGAACGGGGTAGTAGACGAGCGGCACGTTGTCTTCGTACTTGGGAGCCAGCGCGTCCGCGCCGATCAGCGGGCCGTTGACCAGCTCCTTCGAGCCGTCCCCATCGATGTCGGCCCAAGCGAGATGGTGGGAGGTGGTCAGTTCATCTACCGGGATGGAGCGCCAAGGACTGTGGAGGTCGCCGTCGTTCTTGAGGAGCCACACCAGTCCCCTGCTGTTGGCAGCAACCATGCTGAACTCGTTCTCGATCGCGATCTCCGGGATGCCGTCGCCGTCGACATCATGCGCTGCCATGTTCACGAGACCGCTCATGTCCTGAATCAGGACGTGGCGGTCCCACGAGGGGTTTTCGTACCAGGGCAACTCCTTGATTCGCGAAGTCATGCCCAGAATGTCGAGTCGCCCGTCGTTGTTGACGTCGGTCGTCATCACGGCGTAGCCGCCCGGGATCTCAGCTTCGATGACGTGTGTTCGGAATTGGACCGGGCCTGATGCTACGGGCTCCGGATCGGAAGAGGTCTCACCGCAGCCGAACAGCGTACTGCCGAGCAGGAGAGCAGCCAAGGGAAATCGCACGGAGGCAGGTTAGCACAGGCACGGAGGTTTGGGGATGGCGGACAAGCCAGCATCTCCGCGCCTAGAGCCGAACGACCGGATCGACCGGGGAGCCCGATCCCGGGTGTGAATCGCCGCGATCTGGGGAGTCTGGCTGGACTCAGTCCAGTAGCCCGACCCGATGGGCGGGCGAACCTGCCATTTGTGCCTCGCCTGTCTTCGAAGAGCTTGTGCAAGAGCGACGGCGGCAGCCGCTGCGGTGGCGGTTGCCCCGATGAAATCGGCCCCATCCCCGGTTTAGCTGCCGTCCGGTGAGGGTGTGATCCGGGTCTTCACAGCAGCTTGTCGAGTCCGAGCCGCCGGGCTTGCAGATGGTGGCAGGAGGCGTTTCTTCGTGCCCGAGGGCGCGACTGACCGCGCTGTTTGGGAGGGACGCTCAGATCGTGCTTGAGCCCTGGCTGTGAGGTGGCGTACGCCTGCATATGCCCGGCCTGCGGGAGCGGCGGGCAGGTACCGGTGCGCCCGAGAGGGCCCTGAGGGGCGCACGCCGGAGTTCCGGCGGATTCGATGCGTCGGGCCCCTGTTACGAGGTTTCGGCGTTGTGGCACGGTACAGCCGAACCCGGGAGGACTCTCCGAGACGAGGCAGTGCCCCGCTCCCGGACTCTTGGCCTTCCTCCACGGGACTAGACGCTCATAACCCCGTAAATCCGGCATGCAATGTCGGATTTACGGGGATGATTCCTGCCAAACCGAGCCAACCGTGAGACAGCAACTTGAGATTTTCCCAGCGGTAGCAGTACTCGGCCCGCGCCAGGTCGGCAAGACCACCTTAGACCGTGGCATCGCGGACAGCCAAGACAGCGTCTACCTTGATTTGGAGAACCCGCATCACCTCCGAAGGCTGTCCGACCCGACGAGGGACCTCTCCATCCGCGCCCAGAGACTGGTTGTGATCGACGAAGTGCAGAGGGCTCCCGAGCTATTCGCGCCCCTTCCCGGCATCATCGACGAAGGGAGGCGTCGCGGGCTGGCAGCCGGGCGCTTCCTCTTGACTGGCTCCGCATCGGGTGCTCTCCTGAACCGGTCCGGCGAGAGCCTCGCGGGTCGGACCGCCTACGTAGAGCTCAATCCCTTCGGTGTTCTGGAATTGCCGCCAACCGACGCGGACAGGCTCTGGCTCCGGGGCGGCTTTCCGCCCAGCTTTCTGCAAGTGTCAGACGATTGGAGCTTCGTCTGGCGGGAGGAACTGATCCGGACCTACCTGGAGCGGGACATCCCCCAAATGGGTCCACGCATCCCGGCGGCAACCCTGCGCCGATTCTGGACAATGCTCGCCCACAGCCAGGGTCAGGTTCTGAACGCATCGCGGCTGGCGCGCGCATTGTCCGTGTCCGGCAGGACCGTAATCCGCTACATCGGCCTCTTGGTCGACCTCCTGTTGGTACGGCGCTTGCCGGCGCATGTCGCGAACGTTGGCAAGCGACTCACCAAGTCCCCTAGGGTCTACGTCCGAGACTCAGGCCTGCTTCACGCCCTACTGGGCCTGCCGGACATGGATGCGCTGCTCGGTCACCCTGTTGTCGGGGAAAGTTGGGAAGGTTTCGTGATCGAGAACGTGCTGGCTGTTGCGCCGGATAATGTTCAGCCCAGCTTCTATCGGACGGCGGACGGCGCTGAGATCGATCTTGTCCTCGAACATTCGAGCGGACCGATCTGGGTGGTGGAGATCAAGAGTGGCACGCCTCCGAAGCTGCGCCGAGGATTCCACAGCGCTCGCCGGGATGTCAATCCAACCCGTGCGTTCGCGGTGCACAGAGGGACTGAGAGGTATCCGGTCGAGGCTAGCGTTGAGGCCATCGGCCTCCACGACCTATGCCGTGAAGTCGCGGCTTGGAGGTGAGGTTGGATCGCCAGGCAATCCTCAATCCCCGGTCGCTGGGGACGCTGGAGGTCGAAGAGGCCACCACGCCGGTAGCCGACGAGGCGTACTGGTCAATGCCAACCGAAGTCGGCGCACGCGGGTGGCCAGAGGAGCACGAGGAACGGCTCACCCTGAAGCCGGGAAGCCGGCGAGGACCGAGGTTGTTCGAGCGCGAGCCCGCCCGCTACTCCATGGCAAGGGCGGAAGAATGCCCGTCTGTGACGAGGTTGGCGCCGATGTCTGCGGTGTCGAGGTTCCGGCGAAAGTGCTGCACACGCTGGGCGTCGGGATGAACCGGGGCGACAAGTGGGCAGAGTACCCAGTTCCTGACGCGCTCAACAGGGTTTGCATTGGGATGGGCGGCGTCAGCGCTTGCGGCCGGTCGATTAGCCTGCGAACGAAGCCCGGCGGCACAGCCATTTGCAGGCCGGGGAGTCTCTGACCTTCGATCCAGCCTTTCCACCGCCTCCCGGATGTGGCGACGATTCTCTCCGCTGTTATCTGGACAGGCCACAAGGTTGATATCCGGCACGATCACTGGCCGGCCTCCGCAGCGAAGTCCTCAACGTCCTAGGCATCGCTGAGCTGGTTCAGCCTCAGCGGATCGATGCCTCGGGCAAGCCCGCTGCGATTCGGCACGATCCGGAACTTCGGCAGTCTCGACCGTTGAGTCCCGGGCGGCATGCCTTTCCGCAACTACATGTTCGCCTCATCCTCGGACGGCCCGTCCTGAACTCGGCAGAGCTCCTTCGGCAAGTCCGCCACGTCATCATGCGGCGGTAGCGTCGTTCTCATGCTCGCGCCATGATGCAGCAAGTCCTCGACTTCGAGATCAGCCGGGGCGGCTCGCTCCTGCCCAAGCCGGGAGAGTGCATGCCCGGTATCGAGCCCGATAGGCCGTGCAGCGGTGGGCATTGGGTTCGACGGACCGCAACCCTGACACGATGACTGCCCGGGTCGATTCCATTCTTCGGCAAGTCCTTCGAAGAATCCCTCGACCCTGTTTGTCAACTGAGTGTCCTCGTTCGGCACGCCTAGAGTAGTAAACAGACCGGACATGGCGACGCGCTGCTTGAGAGGATGCCAACCAGAAGCGGTTCGGATCAAGCGCTTCTGATTGGGCGAGCGCGAGGCTGCTGGCTCCACTCTCGGGAGACCGGTCGTCAATTAGGTGGCGTCGGAGACTGGCCCCACCCGCCACCCTTCGAGAATCGCTCGCAGATCTTTCTGGCGGGACGACTGACTCAGTTTGCCGGGCGGCGATTCCCTGTGGCGCGCCGATCGAAGCCGAACGGTCCGGGTCCTCAATCGGTGATCGCTTGATAGACCAACGCCCTCAGCCTCGAGTGGTCGTCCAGCCCGTTGGCGGGGATCAGCTGGGTCAGGTATGCCACAACGAGTCCCTCCTGAGGGTCCGCCCAATAGGTTGAGTGGTACGCACCGCCCCAGCCGAACTCGCCGACTGAGCCAGGAGCGCCCCGGGCTCCGACATCCTTAATCACGTAGAACCCAAGCCCGAAGCCCTGGCCCGGCCGGAAGTCGATTGCGTGAAGATGGTCCGAGACCATGAGTTCGACGGTCTTCCGGCTTAGGATGCGCCGGCCGTCCAGAGTCCCTCCGTTGAGCATCATCTGTAAGAAGCGCGAGTAGTCGCGGGCAGTTGACAGCAGGCCGGCTCCGCCGGAGAAGCTGACGCGGGGGCCCTTGAAGTACTGACCCTGCCCGACCATGTGTCCAGGGTCGGGCGCTCGTTCGAGCCCGTCCTCGGTAGCCGAATAGACCGTTGCAAGGCGGTGGGCTTTGCTTTCCGGGAGGTAGAAGTGCGTGTCCTTCATGTCCAGCGGCTCTAGGACCGTTTCTCGTAGGAACACGTCGAGGGGCTTGCCGCTGGCCTGCTCGGCCACGGCGCCTAGTATGTCGGTGTTGTACCCATACACCCAGCGCTCGCCGGGCTGCGCCTCGAAGGGCAGGGACGCCATGCGGGCGATGGTCTCGCCGACCGGCTCCTCCCTGTCAGCGAAGTACCACCCTTGGACGCCTGCTGCCTCCCAACGGTCCTTCGCCGTGCCTTGGCCGTAGCTGATGCCGGCAGTGTGGGTGAGCAGGTCCCGCAGCGTGATCGGCCGCTTGGCCGGGACGACTTCGTAACCGCCGCCCTCTGTAGCGACAGCCACGCTGGTCTTGCTGAACTCAGGAAGGAATCTGCCGAGCGGATCGCTGATCAGAAGCTTCCCCTGCTCCTGCAGCGCCAGGATCCCCGCACTGACCAGCGCCTTGGTCTGCGACGCGATGCGGAAGATCGCTTTCTTGCGCATGGGAGAGTCGGACTCCATGTCCCGCGCCCCGAAGGCCTTGTGGTAGACCACACGGCCGCGCCGGGCTATGAGAACGACCGCCCCGGCCAAGCGTCCGTCCGAGACGTACTCGTGCATGGCGTTGTCGATTCGCTTGAGCCGCTCCTTGGACATCCCCACCGATTCCGGAACGCCGGGGACAAGGTCTTGCGCTGCCGCCGGCGGAACGGTGAGCAGCGAGGCGAGGACTAGGCCGGTTGCCAGCAGGATTCGTGCGTGCTTGTGAATGGGCATGCCCAATGGTAACGATGCCGGTGTTGCGGAACAGCACGCGCCGCCCGGGCCGAACAGTGCACCAGGGCACCGTCAGGGTCCCCATGGATGCGATTTTGGCCCGTTGCCTGCCAAAGATAGCGGAGCGTGGGTCGCGCGCGACCGCCCAGTAGTGGCACACTATGCATGGGCTTGCGCAGCAAGGCCGCCGCAGACCCCGCGAGGACATGCCCAGCGACGACTGGCCGCTGGCGCGCTGCGGCAACCAAGAAACCAGAGGGGACAGAGCTATGTCATTGGACCGCAGGGCATTCCTGATGTCATCGACTGCCGCACTTGCTGGGGCAGGCAGAGCCAAGGCCCAGAGCGCCAAGATCCGCGCCGCCGTCTTGGGAACGCAGCACAGCCACGTGCGGGGAAAGCTGCAGGCAATGATCGATTCGCCCGATTACGAGGTGATCTGCATCTGCGAGCACGACGATGCGGTGCAGAAGCGCCAAGCGGAGGATCCGCTCTTCAAGGGGCAGGCGTGGGTCTCAGAGAGCGAGCTGCTCAGCGACACCACCATTGACCTGGTGGTTGTGGAGTGCAAGCCTTGGCAGGCGATCCCGTGGGGCCAGAAGGTGATCGATGCCGGCAAGCACCTGCACTTGGAGAAGCCGGCCGGGGACACCTACGAGCCCTTCAAGGAACTGGTGGATGCCGCCCGTGCCAAGAGCCTGCTCCTCCAGAAGGGGTGGGTCCTGCGTGGACAGGCCGGCATCAACGCGGCCGTCGAGGCCGCCAAGCAGGGTTGGCTGGGACACGTGCACTTGGTGCGCGCCACGATGAATTCGGACCGCGGCCAGACCCAGAGGGACTTGGAGGCACGCTATCCGGGCGGTGCCATGTTCGAGCTCGCCGGCCACATGATTGACCGCGTGCTCGAGTTCACAGGCCGGCCCGAGAGTGTCCGGACGTGGCTGCGCCACGACACCGGCGTCGATGACGACCTGAAGGACAACACACTGGCTGTCCTCGAATATGACGGAGGTCTGGCCGTTGTCTCAACGACGGCCCGCATGTACGGTTCGGGGGATCACCGGTCGTTCGAGGTGATTGGCACAGACGGGACGATGATGGTCCAGCCGCTCGGCGGGCACTCGAGGATGCAGGTCGCCATGCGGAACGCCCGCGGGCCGTACAGGGAAGGTTGGCAGACGGTCGACCTCGGACCGCAGCCGCGCTACATCGCAGACTTCGAGGAGTTTGCGCGGGCATTCAAGACCAAGACCCCGCTCAAGCACTCCTACGACCACGAACTCTTGGTCCATGAGACCCTGCTCCGGGCATCGGAAATGATGGGCTGAGCCGGGCCAGCACGAGGTGCA
Source organism: Bryobacterales bacterium (assembly GCA_028819235.1). Lineage (GTDB taxonomy): Bacteria > Acidobacteriota > Terriglobia > Bryobacterales > UBA6623 > VXMF01. Next base: position 10,698 of record JAPPMC010000119.1, on the reverse strand, counting down.
CTACATATGACAGGATCTGACACGCCTTCCCGCAGAACAGTCCTCAAGACAGCCGCGGTCGCCTTGCCTCTTGCGGCAGTGCGGGGTGCCGCCGCAAACTCTGTCCCGTCGGTTGGCCTGATCGGGTGCGGCGGTCGCGGCGGCTCGCTGGCTCGCTCGCTGCTCGAGGCTACCGATGCGCCGCTGGTGGCGATGTGCGACCTGTTGGACGAGCAGATCGCGCGGGCCAAGCAGCGCATTGGGACGCAGGCCCCGAAGGAGTACAACGACCTGAACGAACTCCTCGCCACGGGCGTCGACGCGGTCATCATCGCGACGCCGCCCCACCTGCACGCCGACCACTTCGAGGCCGCCGTGCGGGCCGGCAAGCACATCTACATCGAGAAGCCCGCCGCCGTGAGCGTCGAGGACTGCAAGCGGATCATGAGGGCCTCCGATTCGGCCGACCGCCGGCTCAACATCACGATGGGCTTCCAGAGACGCTATGCAAAGACGTACCTGAAGGCCAAGCGGGTCCATGACTCCGGAGCGATCGGCGAGATCCGCATGGCACACGCCCACTTCCTCAAGACCGGCGGAACTCCGCGCGCGGCGTCCGAGCGCCAGCCTCCGGAGACCGACATCGACAAGATCCGCCGTTGGCATGTCTGGAGCGAGCTGTCAGGAGACCTGATCGTCGAGAACAATGTCCACTGCATCGACATCCTCAACTGGTTCCTCGGCGGCCATCCGCTCAGCGCGGTAGGCCGCGGGTCCAAGACGGCGGACCGGGCAGGCGACATGCGCGATAACAACAACGTTGTCTACGAGTACGAGGGCGGCGTGCTCGCTTCCCTGGCCGGCTCCACCTTAGGCTCCAACAACTACCGAGAGGTCCACGAGCAGTTCTTCGGGACCAGCGGAATGATCGAGACCTCAGAACTACACTGGCGGCACTACCGCGCACGGGGCGATGAGGTCCTCGAGCCCTCCGAACGCGGCAACACGCTGGATGCTATGGAAGCCTTCATCAGGAGGATTGCCGAGGGCAAGCCCGAGAACACCGGTGTGCGAGGTGCCGAGAGCACGCTGACCGCGATCCTCGGGCGCATGGCAATGGATGCCCGGGCTGAGGTGACGTGGGACGAGATGATGGGCGCGTAGGGAATTGACCCTCGGCGCTCCGGCCCTCACTCCATTGGGGGATCCATGTCGTCTTGGATGATCCAAACGGCCAGGTCCATCTCTCCCGCCAGGTACTTTTCGTAGTACCCGGCCCAGCGCGTCGCGACCGGGTAAGCGTCGAACACGTCTCCCTCGCCCTCCATCCTTGGATCTCCCTGCTCGCTGAGCCTCGACGCCAGCAGGTCCGCAAGGCGCTCCTTTGCGGGAGCGTATTCAAGGTCGTCCGCGAGGTTCTGAACGCACTCCGGGTCCTCTTCGATGTTGTAGAGCTCTTCGGCCCCCCGCTTGCCGAAGGACATCTCCCAGAAGCTCGCGTCCCCTCCAGACCGCCTCAGGTTCAGGATCTCGGTCTTGGTCGGACTCGCGTCCACGGCCAGGTAACCCGTCTCCGGGTTTCCCGCCGGCCAGCGGTCTGGGGCGAAGTTCCGCAGGTACAGGAGGTCGCCTTGCACGATGCCGCGAATGGGGAAGCCGGCGTCGTTTGGCCGACCGATGTCATGCCTCTCCTTGCCGATGAGTACGTGGTCCCGGGCCGGATCGACCTGCCCGGAATCGCCCGACCGCAGCAGCGGGACCAGGCTCTGTCCGGCCGCCGGCTGCATGCCGCTCCCGTCCCAGTCCACGCCCGCGGCGTCCAGGACTGTGGGTGCCAGGTCCACAAAGCTCACAAAGTCCCTGACCGAGCGTCCCGGATGGGGGATTCCCTCCGGCCACATCATCGCCAGCGGTAGGTGGTTGGAGATCTCATACTCTTGAGCCTTTGCGCGCGGGAAGGGCATGCCGTTGTCCGACGTGACGATCACCAGCGTGTTGGACAGCATCCCGCGGTCCTCGATCTGCCGCAGCATACGCCCGAGGTGGTCGTCGAAGTGCTCGATCTCGTAGGCGTAGTCCAGCATGTCGTGGCGCACGGTCTCTGTGTCGGGCCAGTAGGCCGGAACTTCTTTGATCTCGTCGGGATGCTTGCCGGCCAGCCGCTCTCCGGACCGGAACTCGTATGCGCGGTGCGGCTCCCGCGACCCGTACCAGAACGCCCAAGGCATGCCCTCGGGCGCCGCCTCTAGGAAGTCCGCGAAGTTGGCCGCGTAGTCCGTCCGGGTGATCTTGGGTGTGGGCGGATCGGCCTCCCTGTCGTCATACGGCGTTCCGGCGAGGTGGCGCGGGTTGCCTTCAGCATCCTTGGCGACTCCGGGGGACCAGCCCTTGGCGGTCATGCCCACGAAGTAGCCATTCTCGGACAGAGCTTCCGGAAAGGTCTTGAACTCCACCGGGAAGAAGGCCATGTGGTTGCCCGCCGCCTTGAGCTGCCAAGAGTTCCTGCCGGTGAGGATCGAGGCACGCGAGGGAGCGCACTTGGCGTTCGGCGTATACGCGTTCCAGAACAGCACACCCTCGCCCGCGACGCGATCGAAGTTCGGCGTTTTGACCCAGCTGGTGCCATACGCGCCCATGTGCGGGAAGGACGCGTCGTCGGCGATCGCGAAGAGGATGTTGGGGCGCGCCGAGGGTTCTTCGGGCGGGCCCGCGCAGGCCCACAGCAGCGCGGCGGCGAGCACGCCGATGACGGCTCGAAGGTGCTGACGGCTCATAGGTGGGCAAAGCGTACCATGCCGATGGGGAAGCGCCGCCCGATGACGGATCAGGAAAGGCCCAGTCCGTGAGCGATGCGGTCGAGGTGCCAAGCGGTGTCGCCGTAGGTCACCTCGCAGGCCTTGGCCCGCTTCAGGTACAAGTGCAGATCCTGCTCCCAGGTGAAGCCCAGGCCCCCGTGGAGTTGGATGCCTGTCTCGGCGACCTGAGTGAATGCACGATTGGCCGCAGCCTTCGCGATGGACGCCGCCCTGCCGAGTTCCTCCGGCATTTCGTCCGCCACCGCCGCGGCATAGTACACCCCCGTGCGCCCCTTCTCGACCTCGATCAGCATGTCGGCGGCCTTGTGCTGGACGGCTTGGAAAGACCCGATGGCACGTCCGAACTGCTTGCGGCTCTTGACGTATTCCACCGTCATCTTCAGGACGCGCGCGGCACCGCCGACCATTTCGGCGGAAAGGCCGATCGTGGCCCTGTCAATCGTGGCCTGCAGATCCGCGATGGTGCCGCTGCCGATGGCCTCCAGACGTTGCGCCGGACAGCGCACCTCGCCCAGCGCGCGGGTCACGTCTATGCTCGCCAAGATCTCGATCTGCGGCTCCCGCGCTACGGACAGCTCGACTGAGTTGCCCCCTGAACGATTGAGGAATAGGATCACGTCTGCTTCGGCGGGACACGGAACGAAGCTCTTGGTGGCCGTGGCCCCCGGCCGCGGGGCCAGCAGCATAGGCGTCCATCCTGACCCTGGCTCATAGACGCCCAGCGTGGCCTTGATCTCCCCCTCTGCAATGGCGGGAAGGTACTCTTGCCGCGCGGCATCCGTTCCCATCGCCTCAAGCGCTGCTGCGGCGAGCAGTCCGCTGGCGTGCAGCGTTCCGGGGATCAGGAAGGCCCCCGCCTCTTCCATCAACACCGCCAAGTCGAACATGCCGAGGCCCAGGCCCCCGTCATCCTCGGGCACCAGCAGGCCTGCCCAGCCCAAGTTGGCCATCTTCCTCCAGAGCGCTGCCGATGCGGCCTGTCCTTCGGCCGCGTCCAGCATTCTCCGGAGCTCCGGAACCGGCCACTCCTGCCGCAGGAAGTCGCGGGCGGAGTCGCGCAACAGAATCTGTTCGTCCGTCAGCTGGAAGTCCACGGCCCGATGTCTCCCCTCACTTCCGCGGCAGGCCCAGCACACGCTCGGCGATGACGGTCCGCAGAATCTCGGACGTGCCGCCCTCGATGGTGTTGCCCCTCGAGCGCAAGTACCCGAATTGCCAGCTCCTTTCGAACGGTTCCCCTGCTTGCCAACCTGCCGCGCTCGTGCTCGCGGCCCCGTCGAAGCTCCCCTGCGGAAGGAGGCCCCCGTCAGGCCCGAGCGTTGAGAGCCCGATGCGCTGTAGCCGCTGGTTCATCTCCGCCCACGCGACCTTGACGACCGAGGACTCGAAGCCGAAGAGCCGGTCGGCGAGCCGCTCGCAGGTAAGGTTCAGGCACTGGCTGTCCACGTATGCTCCGGCGACTTGGCGCGCCTGCTCAGCGTCCAGCGGCACATCGCTGGACCGTACGCTATCCAGCAGCCGGTCGAATTGCTGCTGGAGTCGGACGCTGAGCGAGACCGAGATGTTTGCCCGCTCGCGCGTGAAGGTCTTCATTCCCACCAGCCAGCCGTCGTTCTCCGCTCCCACCCGGTTGCGCTTGGGTACGCGCACTTCGTCGAAGAAGATCTCCCCGAATTCGGCCTCTCCGGTGATTTGCCGCAGCGGCTTGACCGTGACCCCGGGGCTGTGCATGTCGACGATCAGCGCGGTGATCCCCTTGTGACGGGGAGCATCCGGATCCGTCCGGACCAGCAGCCAGACATAGTCTGCAATCAGGGAGTTGGACGTCCAGATTTTCTGCCCTGTGACCACGTAGTGGTCTCCGTCATCGACCGCCCTAGTCTGCAGGGCCGCCAGATCCGAGCCCGCATTGGGCTCGGAGAAACCTTGGCACCAGATCTCCTCCGCGGTCAGGATGGGCTTCAGGTAGCGCCGCTTATGCTCATCGCTTCCCACTGCGATCAGCGCCGGGCCGGCGATCATCAGGCCGATGTTGTTGACCGTCGGAGGAATCTTGGCCCGTGCGGCCTCCTCGTTGAAGATGGCCTGCTCGCGGAAGCCGAGACCCTGCCCGCCGTACTCGGCCGGCCACGTCAGGCCCAGCCAGCCCGCCTCGTACAGCCTGCGCTGCCAATCCTTGAGCGAGTCGGTGTCGTTTGGCGTGATGCCAGTGGTGTTGTCCTGCAGCCACGCCCGCAGCCGGGCGCGAAACTCTGCCTCTGGCGGGCTGTCCTGCAGTCGTGGCATGGCGAAGAGCCATTGTACTAGCGGGGATCCCCGGGGCCTCCAGTGCCAGAACTGCAAACGAGACGGACGAGGATGGAGGTGCACGAAGGGTTGTCTAGCAAGGCACGCCCCTGCCCCGGTCCGGACCATGCTTGCGCACTGCCTTTCTTATGGGATTTCTGGTGGCTTCATGGTTAAGGCTGCATTTCCCATGCCGATCCTGCGGTAGAATCAATTACAAGGATCTGATGCTAAGGCGGCATCCCGAGCGTGCGAGAGCAATGCTGTCGCACGACTTGCGGGTGAAGTGGCCGGACGCATGCGTGTGCATACGCGCTGCGTTTTGGACTCGTCGCGGAGCCTCTGCCGCAGTGCTTTGCGAGACAGGGGGCCGTGAATGGCCCTGAGCGCCCTTCCCGTTCTGTCGGGAGAGATCCTGCCGAAGCTGGGGCCTGCCCTGATGGAGGCGGACCGAGCGGGGCATCGGCTGGAAGCCGCAGTCCGATGCCTTCCCACGCCGGACGGATTCTTGGAGATGCAGGCGCGCAGGGAGGCCGTCGCCTCCACGCGCCTTGATGGCCACGACGTGTCGGTCTCCGACCTGGCGGGTCGCGGCAGTACCCAAGAACTCGAGGACGAACCTTCCGTGTGGGCGGCCCGCTGCTGTATGGCCGCCGTGTCCCTAGAGAGGTCAGCAGGCAGCGGTGAAGCCCGACTCTCGTGGCCTTGGCTCGCCCGCCTATATCGGGTATTGGGAGGCCTTGGGGACGGGCAGCCCGAGCGTCCAAGCGCGGCCACTGAAGCCGCGCTATCCGAATTGGGCCGGTACATTGCCGGAAATGCCGGGTTGCCCGAGTTGCTGCGCGTGGGGGTCATGCAGGGCCGGCTGCACCAGCTGGAGCTGTTCGAGGGCCAGCCCGACCGACTGGCGCGGACGCTTGGAATCGGGGGACTGTATTGGCTGGACGTGCCTGGGAGGCGCGGCTTGGCTCCATCCGACTCGTTCACTCTGCGGTTGGACGAATACCGATATCGGCTGACGGCGCTCCGTGAGGGGACGGGATGGCGTGGGTGGCTGAGGTATTTCGTACAGTGCTTCGCTCAGGCAGCCTCCGCGGCGGAGGAGATCTTGGGTCGTTTCGCCATGCTGCGGGAGGAGCACAGGATGGCTGTCGCCGAGGCGCTGGGCCACTCAGCGCACCGTGGGCTGAAGATGCTGGACCGGCTCGCGCACAGCCCCGTGGCTAACGTCGCTGACGTCCGTGAGGTGACCGGCACGTCGTACGTCGCCGCGAACCAGCTCGTCTCGCGCTTGGTCGATCTGGGAATCCTCGAAGAGGTGACAGGCTTCAAGAGGAATCGGCACTTCCTCTACGGTGCTTGCCTGAGACTCTTTGCTGAGGATCCCGCCGAAGCCGCGCTGCCGCCCGAAACGGTCGCGCAAGCGCCTCCGCCCAAATGGGTTCCGACGCCTGGCCCCGCAGTCGCGCCACCGCCGGTTCGCCCGCCCCGAGCGCGGGCTCGAAAGGCCGCGCTGGCGGACCACCTCCTATGAGCTGGGCGTTCCGCCCGAGTTCTTCCCTGGGTCTTCTGGATTCGCGAGTTTCCACTCGATCTGCCGCAGGATGGCCTGCAGCATGCGGGCATCTTCAGGTGCCAGCCGGAGGCGTCCGACAAACCTGCGGAGCTTGCGGGTCTTCGCTGGCAGGGCACCGGCCTGCAGGAAGCCGGACGTCTTCAGAACGCCGAGGAGAGTCTGAAGAATCCGCTCCCGCGTGACCGACGGCACGCCCTTGGGGGTCTGGAGGCTTGGAGACGGCCCTGATCTTCGGGAAATCTCGTAGCAGCACACGGCGACGGCCTGACCGAGGTTCATCGAGGGGCAGTCCGAATTGGTGGGGATGGAGAGCACCCAGTCGCAATGGCTAAGGTCGTCGTTGGTCAGCCCGCTCTTCTCTGAGCCGAACACGAGGGCGGCCCGGCGGTCGTCGAGGTGCGTGCGGACGGCAGTGGCCGCTGCGGGAAGCACTCGCTGGACGTGCCGTTGCTTGCGCGCCTCAAGCCCGCTGCAGCCCACCACAAGCTCCGCCTCGCCGAGGGCCTCCGCGAGGTCTGCGCACACCCTGGCCTCGGCTAGGACGCTCCCGGCACCCCCCGCCGAGCGTGCCGAGCGGAACGACAACTCGTAGGGGCGCACGCAACGCAGGTCCGTGAAGCCGAAGTTGAGCATGGCGCGCGCGGCCGCGCCGATGTTCAGGGAATTCCGCGCCCCGACCAGGACGACGCGCAGGTTCTGGCGCCAATTGCCGGGCTCGGGCGGGGGGGCCTCAGGCATCCAGCATCTGCCGCAGGGCGTACTGCAGGATGCCTCCGTGGCGGTAGTACTCCAGTTCCTTGGGCGTGTCGATGCGCACGCGCGCGTCAAATGCCACCGGTGGTCCGCCATCGTCGGGGACGGCCTCAACGCGGACGGTCTCCGGGCACTCGTCGCCCACAGGCGCGATGGTAATGCGCTCGTGCCCGGTGAGGCCCAGAGACGAGCTGTCCTCGCCGTCGGGAAACTGCAGCGGGAGGATGCCCATGCCAATCAAGTTAGAGCGGTGGATGCGTTCGTAGCTGGCCGCGATAGCCGCTCGGACGCCCAGCAGGGCCGGGCCCTTGGCCGCCCAGTCCCTCGATGAGCCCGTGCCGTACTCGCGTCCCGCGAGAATCACCAGCGGCGTGCCCGCGTCCCGGTAGCGCATCGCCGCGTCGAAGATCGACAGCACTTCCCCTCCGGGCAGGTGCTTTGTCCAGCCTCCCTCTGTGCCTGGGGCCAGCAGGTTTCTCAACCGCACGTTCGCGAACGTTCCCCGCATCATGACCTCGTGGTTCCCGCGCCGCGACCCGTAGGAGTTGAAGTTCTTCGGCGCGACCCCTTGGCCCTGCAGGTAGGCCCCGGCTGGGCTGTTGGGGCTGATCGCGCCGGCCGGTGAGATGTGGTCCGTTGTGACGCTGTCGCCCAGCAGAGCCAGCACCCTCGCCTTCTCGATCGGCGGCACGCTGCCAGGATGGCGCGCCATCCCATCAAAGTACGGGGGCAATCGAATGTAGGTTGAGTCGTCCTGCCAAGCGAACCGGTCGCTGCTGGGTGCTTCAAGGCCACGCCAGCGAGGGCTGCCTTCGTAGACGCTCGCGTAGGTTGCCCGGAACATTTCCGAGTCGACGACTCTCGAGACGGTCTCCGCGACCTCCTGGGGCGTGGGCCACAGGTCCTCGAGGTGCACCGGCCGGCCTTCCAGGTCGCCTCCCAGAGGCTCCGTGGCGATGTCGACATTCATGTTCCCGGCAAGGGCGTAGGCCACGACCAGCGGGGGCGACGCGAGGTAGTTGGCGCGCACCTCCGAGTGCACGCGGCCCTCGAAGTTCCGATTCCCCGAGAGCACCGACGCGACCAGCAGGTCGCCTTCGCGGATGGCCGCAGACACCTCGGGAGGCAGCGGCCCGGAATTGCCGATGCAGGTCGTGCAGCCGTAGCCCACTAGGTTGAATCCAATCAGGTCCAGATAGCTGTCGAGGCCTGAGCGGGTGAGGTACTCGGTCACGACGCGAGATCCCGGCGCGAGGCTCGTCTTGACCCACGGCTTGACTTGCAGCCCGCGCTCGACCGCCTTCTTGGCTACCAGCCCCGCGCCAATCATCACGGCCGGATTCGAGGTGTTCGTGCAGCTGGTGATGGCGGCGATCACCACGGCCCCGTCCGTCAGCTCGACCTTCGAGCCCCGAATTCGGGTGGTTACACCGGCCGCTGTGGCCACGCCCCCCGTGTCTCGCGGGCCAGATTCGCGCAACATCCGCCCGAAGGAGTCGGCGGCTGCGGTGAGGGAGATGCGATCCTGAGGTCGCTTCGGTCCGGCGATGGACGGTTCGACGTTGCCCATGTCGAGCCGCAGCGTGTCGGAATAGGCCGCCGCAGGGCTCCCGGGTTCGCGGAAGAATCCCTGCGCGCGGGAATAGGCCTCCACCAGGCGCACCTGTTCCTCGCTCCGGCCCGTCAGCGCGAGATAGGAGAGGGTCTCCGCATCGATCGGGAAGAGTCCGCACGTGGCGCCATACTCGGGCGCCATGTTGGCGATCGTGGCGCGGTCCGCCAGCGGCAGCTGGTCGAGGCCGTCGCCGAAAAACTCGACGAACTTGCCCACCACTCCCTTGGCGCGCAGCATCTCGACCACCGTCAGGACAAGATCCGTGGCGGTCGCCCCGTGCGCCAGCCGGCCCGTCAGCTCGAAACCGACAACCTGCGGGACAAGCATCGAGATCGGCTGACCCAGCATGCCGGCTTCCGCCTCAATGCCCCCGACGCCCCAGCCAAGCACGCCCAGACCGTTGACCATCGTCGTGTGCGAGTCCGTGCCCACCAGCGTGTCTGGGCAGACCCAGTTCTCCCCGTCCCGCTCGTAGGTGAAGGCCGCCTTGGCCAGGTACTCGAGGTTGACCTGGTGCACGATGCCGGTCTCCGGAGGCACCACCTTGAAGTTCCGGAAAGCGTTCTGGCCCCATTTGAGGAACTGGTAGCGTTCGCGGTTTCGGTCGTACTCCAGCGCGCTGTTCAGGGCGATCGCGCCGCTGGACGCGAAGCTGTCGACCTGTACGGAATGGTCGATGACCAGGTCCGCCGGCTGCAATGGGTTGATGCCTGCCGGATCTCCGCCCATCGCCACCATGGCATCGCGCATCGCCGCGAGGTCCACGACTGCGGGGACGCCGGTGAAGTCCTGCATCAGCACACGCGCCGGTCGGTACGCGATCTCTTGGTCGGGAGTCCCAGCCGGGACCCAGGCGAGAACGGCGCGGATGTCGTCCGCAGTCACGCTCGAGCCGTCCTCGTGCCGCAGCAGGTTCTCCAGCAGAATCTTCAGCGAGAAGGGTAGCTTCCGGGCCGCGTCGCCGGCAGCGGGGACGGAGTGGTACGAGAAGACTCGTCCGCCGCAGGTCAGGGATCGCTTGGTTTGGAACGAATTCATGAGTGTCCTCGGACAAATGCGGGCGCGGGGCAGATTGCCACCGCAAGACTTCCGCAACGTGGTCCAATTTTCCCACGGTGTTGGCTCCCGCACAAGAGACGGGCTAATTTAAGCAGCCCAATTCGCTGCGGTCAGTGGTCCAGCGTCGAGCGTGAATGGTCTGACGGACGTTGACCTAGGTTTCGTCGCTCCTTAGGATCGGGACTAAGGATCCCGTTTGGGACGGGACGAGCGGTGGCGCAGCGATCGATCCCCGGAGTACCCAGCCGGCGACACCGTCGGAATCGGCGAGAGGTCTTGGGCACGCAGTTTCGTTTTGTGATGAACCGACAAGAACATACGTCAGGCGGGTGAAGCAGGCACGCCTCCGCTCACCGTGGGTCCGCTTGTCCTTGTGTCTACCCGGGGCAACCGTTCGCGGTGGGAGACGCCGGAGTAGCGCCACTGCTGACGGCGGGTCGAGCTAGCCTTCGCCAGATTCCAGTCGCTGGGCTGGCTCGGACATCGACCGAGCAATAGCGGGGGTGCTCCAACCAATCCGAATCCGCTGGTCTGGCCATCACAAGCGTTGCGACTTTCTGGGGCGGCCTGCCCTTGCCCCATAAGTCACGAGCGGGGCTCCTGCTGAGACGCGG
>JAPPMC010000110.1 GCA_028819235.1 Bryobacterales bacterium | reverse complement strand
CATCCCTCTCCCACCATGCTCAGCTCTGGCCTCTCAAAAAAGAATCGCCCTGGGGTCAGCTCGTAGCGCAGTCCAAGATTCAGGGTGAGCCGAGAACTGACGCGCCAATCGTCCTGGAAGTACCAGTACAGGTTCTGCTGCTGTTCCCGGGCTGTAGCGCGGGTCCCTGTCGTGATTCTGTTCGGAAGCCCAATCAGCAGGTCTGCGACCGACGAGCCAGTGCCCGGCCGGCCTTGGGGGTTCTGAGTGAACACGCCGTTGAAGCTGAAGCTTCCGCGGCCCACGAGCGTCGCAGATGTCTTGGCCCGGATCATCTGGTAGTCGAATCCGAGCTTGGTCGTATGCCGGCCCTTGGCGATCGACAGGTTGTCGGAGAAGTTCCAGACGGCAGAGGACTTCAGCAACGGCAAGTTCCCGAAACCTGGCGGAGCCACTCCGATCGATGTGAGGCCGGCCAAACCGAACGTGGGAGTGCCGCTGGTGACGTCAGGATGCAGCGCGCCTGTGATGATCTCCTCGCGGGGCGTGAGGCCGTCCTGGTCTACCACGATCCTGTTCCACGCGAAGCGGAACTCGTTGACTATGGTCGGGGAGAACGTCCGCGTGTACCCGTAGCCGACACTCAGCGCATCGCCTTCCCGAACGACCGGATTCCCCGCGGGCGTCTCGAAGACGGCGTTCTGCGCGAAGTCCGGGAGGTTAAAGGAATAGCGCCCGAACATGCTGTCCATGTCGCTGACTCGCACGTCGCCTCTGGCCGTGACATTGTCGGTCCGGACTCCGTTGTTGGGGGCCCGGACGAAATTCCGGGCGGCCCGGTCGAAGACGGGGTCCGGGTATCGCCCGATCAGGTCCCGGCCTACAGGGTCCATGCGGGAAGCCGGGATCTCGTTGTTCGGGAACTGGTCACGGACGAACCCTTCGCCACCGGGATTCGCGCGGGTCGTGTAAGGGTCAAACACGTTGCGGCTGCCGAACCGGCCCGCCCGCTCGGCCGGCTGGGGCACATTGGCCGTCAAGGTCGTGCCCTGCGTAGTATGTGTGCGCTGGTAGGCCGCATGCCAGAAGACGCGATTGGACACAATCGGTCCGCCCAACGAGCCTCCGGCTTGGTGCTGGATGTAGAGCGGATCGACGGTTGTTGGCGGTGCGAAGTAGTCGCGCGCGTCGAGGTTGTCGTTGCGGAGGAACCAGAACGCGGAGCCGTGGTACTCGTTGGTGCCGCTCTTTGTGACGACATTGACGACCGCGCCTGCGGAAGCGCCGTACTCCGCCGAGAAGTTGCTGGTGTTGACCTTGAACTCCTCGACCGCCTCCAGTGACGGTCGCATCGCGTCGCGCTGCCGGTTGTCGAGCCCGCGCAGGTAGTTCACGTTGCGGGCGCCATCGAGCAGATAGGCGTTCTGATAGCCGCGGTTGCCGTACGCCGAGTACGTCTTGTCGCGCGAGCGGGCGTTCGGCACGGTCCCAGCGGTCAGGTTGCCGAGGTCCAGGTAGTTCCGCCCGTTCAGCGGCAGTTTCTGGATCGTGGTCTCGCCGACCACCTGGCCGATGCTGTGCGTCGTCTCTTCCAGCTGGACTGCCATGGCCTCAACGGTGACTTGCTCAGTGACCGTGCCCGGTTCCAAGACCAACCGAAGGTCGACTGTTTGGTCCACGCGCAGCTGGATGGCGGACTGGACGTATTGCTTGAACCCTTCCAGCTCGGTTGCAACATCGTAGGTACCGGGTCGCAGAAGTGGCGCGGAGAAGCGCCCGACCTCATTCGACTCGATCCGGCGCGCCAGCTCTCCGGTCTCGGTGTTGGTGATCTCGATGCCCGCCCCGGGTATCACGGCGCCGGTCTGGTCGAGCACGGTGCCGGTGATCTGTCCCGTGGATGTCTGGGCCATTCCCGACGACGCCGTCAAGACGGCAAGGATCGTAGCGGCCGCAATTCGCAAATTCAAAGTCCTCATGACTCACCCCCTGCTGGTCGACGCGGATCCAGTTCCCCGCGCGCCGGGCTCATGCTACTTGGCAGTGTTCCTCCTGTCAACCGCGTCTCGTCGCCGTCCGCTCTGTTGGGCTCCAAAGCGTGGCCGAGGCGAAACCGCCCCGAGCAGTCTCAAGCGGAGATACTGGACTGGTGGCGCAGATGTCTTGGCTGCTGTTCGACGCCGACGACACGCTATGGGACAACAACGTGTTCTTCGAGATAGCGATAGACGCGTTCTTCGAATTCCTTGGCGTGCCCGAGGGGAACCTCGAATCGGCGCGGCGGCATCTGGACGAGATCGAGATGCGGAACATCGAAAAGCACGGTTACGGAACGGCAAACTTCGGCCTCAACCTCATCGAGTGCTTCGAGGCAGCGAAGGGACGGCCGGCCACAGCCGAGGAGCGGCTGCGCATAGAGCGGCTGGTGGACGCCGTCAGAGAGCACCGGATCGAGCCCTACCCGCAAGTGCCAGAGACCCTCGACGAGCTAGGGAGACGAAGCCGACTCGCACTCGTGACCAAGGGCGACGCCACTGAGCAGAGAGCCAAGATCGAGCGGTCCGGCCTAGCTGGGCACTTCGAACACATCGAGTATCTGCCGGAAAAGGACGCGGCTCGTTATTTGCGGCTGGTGGCCGACCTGAACGCATCCCCAGAAACCACATGGATGATCGGCAACAGCCCGAAGTCCGACGTAAACCCGGCCTTGGCAGCGGGCCTCGGCGCGGTCCTGATCCCGAATAAGAACACTTGGACCTTGGAGGTGCAGGACATCCCGCAAGACCACCCGCGCTTTCGGATGGTCCGGCGATTCTCGGACCTGACGGCGATCTTCTGACCGAACCACCGGCCACTCCACCCCGCGGGTCGTGCCGAGCCAAGGGGACGGACGCGAGGCCGCCAATCGCTCAGCTTGCGGTCTATTCCTCGGTGGACTCCAGCACGCGATCGTAGAGCCTCAAGGTCTCGTCGGCTCGGTGGCCCGCCGTGAACCGCGAGTGAACGGCCTGCTGCCCTGCCCTGCCTAGCTCGCGAGCCATTTCGGGGTTCTCCATCAGTTCCTCTAGCTTCGAAGCCAGATCTCGGCTGTCTCCGGGGCGGCACTCGAGCCCTCCCTGCGCAGCGCGGACCAGCTCCGGAAAGACCCCAATCCGCGGCTGCACGACCGGTACCGCCGCGGCCATGGCTTCGAGCACGTACAGCCCCTTGGACGCTCGGTAGGTCGCCGGGACCGAGAATGCATCCAGCCCGGCCAAGAATTCCAGCTTCTCCCGACGCGAGAGGTACCCGAGGTCCTCGAAGCCGTGGCACCGCCGGAGCTCGTCGATGAAAGGCTGCTTTGCAGCCGCACGCCAGCCCGCCACACGCAGCCGGATCTTCCGGCCGGGATGCGCCTCCCTAAGCCGTCTGACGGCATCGGCGAGCATGCCGAGGCCCTTCTCTTCCGATACCCGGGCCAAGAATCCGACGACAAAGTCCTCACTCCCGGTGGCAACCCTGCTTCGATGGCCGTCGACAGTGATGCCCGGAAAGATCCGTTCGGCCCCGGGACCGAGGTCCCCCAGAATCTGCGACATCGCGTCGATCTGGTCATGGCAAGGCGCGACCCAGCGATCGACATGGCGCGCGTGACGCCGGAGGATTCCGGCACTCTCGGTCCGGTAAGCATCCGGAAGCGCTTGGATGAAATCCGCCTCTCCCTGGATTGAACACACGACGGGCACGCCCAGCTCGCGCTTCACCGGAGCGGCCAGGGACACCAGCATGGAGTTCGTCAGATGCACCACGTCCGGTTCGAGCTTCCGCAGCAGGTCGACCGCCTTGGCAAACTCGCGGGCGTAGGGACCTTCCTCCCCGAGGAACGTGTCGCGGGTCATCGCCCCGAGCTCGGCTGGATCGGTGTCGACTGCAATCCCAGAAACCCATCGCAGGACCCGGGGATGGTCAAGTAACGGGTCCAGCCAAGCATTGGACCGGAAGAATCGGTGCTTGGCCTGAAGGTACAGGTTCACTCCGCTGAGCACGACACGCCGGTGACTTACATCCCGCTCGTCCGTCAGCAGGGGTGTGTAGGCAGGAAGCAGGACCACATCGTGCCCCTTGTTCCTGAGCGACGCGGCTAGCGAGTTGTCGGCCAAGCAGTTACCACAGATCGTTCCTGCCGCTCCAGCGGTGATGTACGTAACCCGCACCGTTGTCCAACTCCCTTCCTCAAGGACAGTGTCCCACTCCCGTCACCGGCACCGCCCGCGCCTCCGACTCTGTCCGTCGCGATTGGGAGCTCGCTGCCCCCAAACCGCTGCGACGTCGGCCGGACCGGTCGAGTGGCTCAAGCCCAAGGCGGTCTGGGACGACCTCCGTCACTCAGGGAAGAACCGTGCCAACGTTAGGCGGGACGGCGGAGAAGTCGCAAGGGATCCGAATACGAGTGCGGCGGTCGAAGCGGCAACCATCGGAACGACCGGCAACATGCCGTGAAACAGGTAGCCCGGGTCCGCACCGTAGGAGCCCTCCCGGAACAACAGTCCTCCTACGATCACCGTCGCCGCCACTGCAGCCATCGCACCGTGCCTTGTGGCGCGCTTCCAGTAGATCGCGGCCACTGCGATGGGAAACAACGCGGAATAGGCACTGAAGCACCAGACCCCGAGCGTGAAGACGCTCCGGGGTTCGCCCAGTGAGCAGAGGTACGCCGCCAATGCCACAGCCAAGACGATAGAACGCCCGAGCAAGACCCTCTCCCGCTCCCCGAGCCGGTCGCGGCCCAGAACCTTGATGGCGACATCGTTAGTGAACATCGATCCGATAGCGAGCAATTGAGAGTCCAGCGAGGACATGATCGCGGCGAGAATCCCCGCTCCCAGCAACCCTCCCAGCAGAGGCGTCGTCAGTGTCCGGACCATGAGGCCCAGCTCTCCGTTGGCAGGTGAGCCGGCAGGTACGATCGCCGAGCCGTCCGGCAGCGTCGCCCCCACAGCCCAGACCCCAATCAGGACACACGGCAGCCAAACGAGCATCGTGCAGACGGGGTGCAACACCAGCATCGGCTTGAACGAAGCCGCCGAGCGGGCCGTCAGCCAGTGCTGGTAGACGTGGGGGAACATGCCGATCGACAGTGGGATCAGGCAATAGCTGAGGAACTGCAGCTGGCCGATGCTGCCGTCTCGGACCAGCCTCTCGGGACTGGCCGCAAGGACGGCCTCGGTGGCTGCCTGCACTCCGCCAAGTTTGGGCGCGATTACCAAGAACGTTGCGATGCCGGTGACGAGGAAGATGCCAGCCTGCAACGAGTTGGCCCAAGCAGCGGCGCGCAAGCCGCCCGCGAACACGTATATCGAAACGATGGCCGTGATCACCAAGCCGGTCAGCCACGCCGGCACGGCACCGCCGGTCGAATCGAACAGGCTGGGGAACGCACCTTCGGTAAGGACACCCACCACGCTTCCGGCGCCCAGCAATCCAATGAGCACGTATGGCACGACTAGACCCGCCAGCACCGGGAAGAGCATCAGGCCCAGCGCTCCGCTCTCAAAGCGCTCGCGGAAGAATTGGATCTGCGTGGTGTAGCCGTGTGTCACCCCGATTGACCACATCCTCAGACCTACGAAGAAGAACACCGCCGAATGCAGCACGCCCGAAGACGAGGCCATAAGCCCGTACACGCCGATGCCGGTCCTGTAGGCCTCGCCGGTGCTTCCGACGAGCGAGAAGGCGGTCATGGCTGTTCCGAAGACGGACAGCATCAGCACGGCCGGCCCGATTGAGCGACTCGCGACAAAGTAGTCCTGGGAAGTGCCGCGAAACGCGCGACCCCCTAGCACGGCGAGCGCGACCAAAGCGCACAGGTAGGCGCAGATGACGGCGAGCTGGGTCACTGCCCGCTCCCGTCTTCCGGAGCATCACTCCCGGGTCGGCCTAGGTCACTTGGCCAACCCCAGCGGCAAACCGCCGCCCAGAGCCCCGCAGTACACAAGGAATAGGCAACGTGGTACGCCAACCCGGCGGGCACGAATCCGATCACCAGCGTTGCGTCGTCCCACAGCCAGAAGTCCTGATGCAGGGCCAAGAAGCCTGCGACGAGGACCAATACGGCCGAAAGCTTCATATCGAATGGCGCGGCGAGCTTGGCCCGATCGGCTGGCCCTCAGGCCAGAGCCTTCTTCACCAGCCTGCCGTGAACGTCGGTCAGGCGGAAGTTGCGGCCTTGATACTTGAATGTGAGCTTCTCGTGATCGATGCCCATCAGGTGAAGGATGGTCGCGTGCAGGTCGTGTACGTGCACCGGGTCCTCCACGATGTTGTAGCTGAATTCATCCGTCTGTCCCACGACCCCCGGGCGAATCCCGCCGCCTGCCAACCATACTGAAAAGCATCGGGGATGGTGGTCCCTGCCGTAGTTGTCGGCCGTCAGCTTGCCCTGGCTGTAGACCGTCCGGCCGAACTCACCGCCCCAGACGACCAGAGTGTCGTCGAGCAGGCCCCGCTGCTCAAGGTCCTGCACGAGAGCCGCAGAGGGCTGGTCGGTGTCTGCGCACTGCTTGCGGATCTGTTCCGGAAGGTCCGTGTGCTGGTCCCAACCGCGGTGGAATAGCTGGACGAATCGCACGTCGCGCTCCAACAGGCGGCGGGCCAGCAGGCAGTTCGCGGCAAACGTTCCGGGCTTGCGCGACTCCGGCCCATATAGGTCGAAGGTTGACTCGGGCTCACCAGAGAGATCGATGAGCTCGGGCACAGAGGACTGCATCCTGAAGGCCATCTCATACTGCGAGATCCTCGTGAGGATCTCGGGATCTCCGAAGTCGTCGTACTTCAGCTGGTTCAGCCTCCCCAGATCGTCCAGGTATCGCCGCCGCCCGGCGCGGTCGATCCCGCCGGGATCGGAGAGGTACAGCACGGGATCGCCGTTGGACCTGAACTTGACCCCCTGATAGCGGGTCGGGAGAAAGCCGCTGCCCCACAATCGGTCGTAGAGGGGTTGGCCGTTACGGCCAGAGCCGGACGACACCATCACGACGAATCCAGGAAGGTCACGATTCAAGCTGCCCAGCCCGTACGAGACCCAAGCGCCGATCGATGGTCGACCTGCGAGCTGTGCGCCCGTCTGGAAGAATGTCACCGCCGGATCGTGGTTGATGGCCTCGGTGTGCATCGACCTAACGATGCACAGCTTGTCTGCGATCCCGGCCGTGTGCGGCATCAGCTCGCTGATCCAAGCGCCCGTCTGCCCATGCTGGCGGAACTCAAATATCGAGGGCGCGATCGGAAATGAGGACTGCGTAGCGGTCATCGCCGTCAGCCGCTGTCCTTGGCGGACCGAGTCCGGAAGATCCTGGCCGGTCAGTGCAGCGAGTCCCGGCTTGTAGTCCAAGGTGTCGATCTGGGACGGTGCCCCAGACTGGAACAGGTAGATGACCCTCTTGACCTTTGGGGAGAAGTGGGGGAGCCGTCCCTGCTGCCCCTCGGCCGTAATCTCTTCTCCGAGGAGCCTAGCCAACGCCGCGATGCCCAGCCCGTACGCTCCCTTGCCGAACAGGTAGCGCCGAGTGAACATCGAGGCTGCGGGCTGACGTAAGTTCATCGGCACGAGGCTGCGACCATTATACGGCGGGGGCTGAACCGTTGGGGTCCGACGCCGCGGCCTGAAGTGCCCGTTCGCCTACTCCCGGGTGATGGTCTCGTCCAAGTTGAGGACTAGGCTGGCCATCATTGTGTAGGCCGCCAACTCGGGCCGGCGGCTCGGGTCCAGAAGATCGGCCTCCTCCGCTCCGAGCAACTCCACGGCTGCGCCAGTGTCAGTCCGATACCGGTCGAGGTGGTAATGGAAGCCGGACGAGAGCACCTGCGCTTCCTCCGGCCTCGGATGCCGCGAAGTCGCCAAGCGGAACAGGCGCGCCAAGCGCCGGTCATGCCCGGGCCCTTCCTCGCGCATTACCCGCTGGACCAACGCGCGAGAGGTCTCTAAGTATGCCGCGTCGTTCATGCGGTTCAGGGCCTGCAGAGGCGTGTTGGTGCGGACGCTCCTGACGGTGCACACCTCTCGCCCGGCCGAGTCGAAGATCATCAGCGACGGGGGCGGAACGGCCCGCTTCCAGAACGTGTACAAGCTGCGCCGGTACAGTTCCGCCCCGGCGCCCACCTCGTAGTCCGCGCCCCCTGCCAGCTCCGTCCACAGGCCGGGCGGCTGGTACGGGCGCACGGAGGGCCCGCCAACGCGGTCGACAAGAAGGCCGGAAATGGCCAAGCTCAGGTCGCGCACTGACTCCGCGGGAAGCCGCAGGCGCGGCCCGCGCGAGTAAAGAACGTTTTCCGGGTCCGTCGCTCTGGACTCGGCGGCAAACCGGGACGACTGGCGGTATGCAGCGCTCATGACGATGGTCTTGACCAAGCGCTTCACATCCCATCCCGACTCCATGAAGTCGACCGCGAGCCAATCCAGCAATTCGGGATGCGTGGGCCATTCCCCTTGCGACCCGAAATCTTCTACTGTGCGGACTATGCCCCGGCCCCACAGCATCTGCCAGATCCGGTTTACAGTGACACGGGCCGTCAAGGGATTCTCCGACGACACCAACCAGCGGGCAAAACCCAGCCGATCCTGCGGATCTGCCTTCGACAAGGCCGCCGGCAGGCCTGGGAGCACTTCCTCGGCCGGGGCATCGTAAGCACCACGATCCAAGAGGTAGGTCTTTTTCCGCGGGGCCATTTCAGCCATTACCATCACGGTTGGGACGGCATCGTGGGCCTCTTGGCGCCGTCGTTCGAGGTCTCGGATGCGCACCGTCAGAGCCGTAAGTTCGGCCGGCCCGAAGGAGTCTCTGAACGCCAGCGAGAGCTTGAGGGCCTCGGGCCCGCTGCGGTCGCGGGGAGCAACGCTGGCAAGCTCGGGCAAACTTCCGTGCACGGCCAGCACGGCCACCTCGTCCTCCGTGAGGGCCCGGCCGTAGACGAGCAAGCGCCGCAGCTCTCCCCGGTAGTCAAGGCCGAGGCCCCGACCGATCCTCAGCGGCTCTTTGGATCGGAACTCTTGATTCATCTCGTCCCGAATGATCCTCAGCGGGACAGGCCTGCCGTCCAGGTAGATCCGCAGGCCAGACGCCAACCGCGTGCCGTCATAGGTAAAGGCCACGTGGTGCCACTCGCCAAGGGATATCTCCTCCTGGCTCTCGAGGCGCAGGCAGTCGTCCAGCCAGCGGTTGACCATGTTGACCTGCAGCCGACCATCCTTGATATAGAAGCCCCATCCGGGGTTTCCTTGCGTGTCCTCCTCACCGGGCACGTTCCGGGTCTTGGAGATGATTGCGCCGTCGGCGCTGTCCGCCCGAATCCAACCGGCGACGCTGAACCGGTCGTAGAAACCGAAATTCGCCGCCTCGCCGAACTCTTCGAAGTCGCCCCCGTCGAACCGTCGAGGCAAGTCCCTCCACCTCTCGTCGGGCTTGGGGAACGCGAGCACCAGGTCTCGACCGTCAGCCCAGTCCAACGCCTCGCGGCCCTGCGAAGTCGACGTCTCCCACGCTTGACGGGCCGCTGCGAGACCCTTCTCTAACTCGTTGCGCTGGGCCCGCAACCGGCGCAGTTCCGCGTCCATCTCCGCCAGCGACTCCGACTGCTCGCGCGTGGGAGCCTTGACGAAGGGCGGCGAATTCCCGTACTTGAACGCTTTGCCCTTCTCCGGCACGTTGTTGAAGTAGGCGAACAGCTCGTAGTATTCCTTCTGGGTGAAGGGGTCGTACTTGTGGTCGTGGCAGCGGGCACATGCGAGCGTCAGCCCCAGCCAGACCGTCGAGGTGGTGTCGACCCGGTCCACCACGTACTCGACCGCGTATTCTGCGTCCACGATCCCGCCCTCGCCGTTGCCCCGGTGGTTGCGGTTGAAGCCGGTCGCGATGACCTGCTGCAGCCTGGCTCCCGGGAGCATGTCGCCAGCGATCTGCTCCACGGTGAACTCGTCGAACGGCTTGTTTGCCGCGAAGGCATCGATCACCCAGTCTCGCCAGCGCCACATGTACCGCTCGGCATCGGTCTGATAGCCGTTGGTATCGGCATAGCGGGCGGCGTCCAACCAGCGAACCGCCATGCGCTCCCCATACCTCGATGACGCCAGCAGGCGGTCGACCAAGGTCTCGTAGGCATCCGGCGAACTGTCTGCCAAGAACGCGTCGACATCTGCCAAATCAGGGGGCAGGCCGGTGATGTCCAGCGCGACCCTCCGTACCAGCGTCTCCTTGGAAGCCGGCGGGGAGGGCTCCAACCCGTCGGCCTGCAAGCGGCGGAGGATGAAGCTGTCGACCGGATTGACGGGCCAGCCCGCATGCCGGTCTGGCGGGATCGCGGGTCGGTCAGGCTTGAGGAACGACCAGTGCCCCTGCCAGAGCGCTCCTTCCTGGATCCATTCCCTAAGGAGCCCGATTTGCCTGTCGGTAAGCCGATCGTGCCCGAAGGCAGCCGGCGGCATCCGGCGACCCTCATCAACTGCCGAGACCCGCAGGTAGAGCTCGCTGCTCTCCGGCTCTCCGGGGACAATGGCCCGCTTGCCCCCTGCTAGGGCAACTTTGGTTCCGTCCTCGACGTCCAGCCTCAGAGCGGTCATCCGCTTGGCCTCGTCAGGGCCGTGGCAGGCGAAGCAGTTTTCCGAGAGGATCGGCCGGATGTCGCGGTTAAACTCGACCGCGCCTGGGGCCGGCGAGGCAATCGCGAGCCCAGCCAGCAGGATGAACGAGTTCGGGAAGAGGTGTCTCAAGATCGCTCAAATTATATTCGCTCGCACGGACCGACGGGGCCGCCTTGCGACCGTACGCACCGTGCCAGGGCCGGGAGACGGCAGTCTGCCGCTTGCTCGCTCACATCAGCTTCGGTATCTCGCGACGCATCAGCAGCACGACCGCATGTGATTCCGCAAGCATTCCCTTCCCGATCGGCCCGATTCCCTCCCCGGTCTTGGCCTTCAGGCCGACGGCGCCAAGGTCGATGCCGAGCAGATTCCGGATACTGTCGCGGATGCTATCCCGGTGGGGCAGGATCCTAGGGCGCTCAATGACTACGACGATGTCCAGGTTCACAACGCGCCAGCCGTAGCCTTGGACCAGTTCCACAGCGTGCCTGACAAACACGCTGCTGGGAGCGTCCTTCCACTGCGGGTCGGACGGCGGGAAAAGTTCGCCAATGTCGCCCTGGCCAACCGCGCCGAGCAGCGCATCGGTTATGGC
This sequence comes from Bryobacterales bacterium, assembly GCA_028819235.1. Taxonomy (GTDB): domain Bacteria; phylum Acidobacteriota; class Terriglobia; order Bryobacterales; family UBA6623; genus VXMF01. Next base: position 13,605 of record JAPPMC010000110.1, on the reverse strand, counting down.
GTGCAGGACGATGTCCGCGTCAGAATGGCCCAGCAGTCCCTTGTCAGACTCGATCTCGACACCGCCGAGGATTAGCGGCCGATCCGGCACCAGCCGGTGACAGTCGTACCCTATCCCAACCCTGAACTCAGGCGGCTCAAGGACCGCAAACGGCGGCGGATTCACGTCGCTCCTCTTCGTAGTAGAGCTTGGCGATCGGAAGATGGTGTGGCCGGGTGATCTTGATGTTTCGCTCGCTGCCGAGCAGGACGTACACATCCTCGTTGATGTGCTCGAGCAGACTCGCCTCGTCGGTAGCTTTGAAGTCTTCCCTAGACGCAACAGCGAATGCCTTCCTCAGCAGGTTGAGGCTGAAGACTTGGGGAGTCTGGGCCAGCATGATGCGCTCCCGCGGGAGAGTGGCGCGGACGACCTGTTGGCTCACCTGCTTGACCGTTTCATCTGCCGGCATGCCCAAGATGACGGCGCCATGGCGCTCCGTCTCGGCGATTGCCCGCTCGATCAGATCCACTGGGACAAAAGGCCGGACGGCATCGTGCACGGCCACCAAGTCGGTCCCGGGCGAGACAGCGGCCAAGCATCGCCGCACGGACTCTTGGCGCGAGGGGCCTCCGACCAGAACGCGGATCGGCGTGTCGCTTGCAGCATCAGCCAGCATGGTTTCGACGGCTCGCAGACTACCTTCGGGCACGGCGACCAAGATCTCCCGGACGCTCGCAACCGCCAAGAACTTCCGAACGGTCAACGCCAAGACGGGGTCTCCACCCAGCTTGATGAACTGCTTGCGGTCGCCGCCGTGGCGCCGCGCCGCTTCGCGGCCCATCCGTGTGCCATGCCCTGCAGCAGGCAGGATGGCTGACACTCTCATTCGCCCGCCTTCCCAGCGGACCGTTCGCCGAAGCTAGGCGCCCAAGGCCTGCTTGCAGTACTCGATGCACTTGCGAACTTCGGCCAAGCTGTCCGCCCCCTTGTACTCATACTCGATGTTGGCCGGCATGTCAAAGCCGTTCTCGCTCAGCAATGTCAGCACATCGGCGATCGGCGTGTCACCCTCGCCGAACGGCATGTTCTCGCCTTGTTCCTTCTTCCGGTCTTTGATGTGCAGAGTGACGATCCGCCCATGGTGCTGGCGGATGTACTCGACGGGATCGAACCCGGCCGCGACAAAGTGCCCGATGTCGAGGTTGACGGCGATGTGGCTGTGATCCTCAGAAGCCTTCGCGAAGTCGGCAGGCGTCGCGAACTCATTCTCCCGAATACGGGAGTGATTGTGCATGCCAACCCGCATGTTGTAGCGCTTTGCGTGAGGATTCACCCGGGCAGCTACGCTGACAGTTCCAGAAGCGGTGATGACCTTTGCGCCCAAGGCCTTTGCGATCTCGAAGCCGCGGGCGATCTCGTCGTCCGTGAAGTCGTCACGGAAGCTGTAGTTGTACGCGTGAAGGTCGATGCCGGCCTCATGAAAGAGGGTGCCGATCTTCTCGAAGTGGCTCAGAGGCGTCTCAAGCCGGAAGGAACGCAGCTTTGCCCGTCCGTCCTCTGACCTGCGAGTCTCCCGCAGTGGCTCGATGTGGCCGCTCCAGAGCTCGCAAGTGCCGATTCGCAATTGTTTGATGGCCTCGATCGTGGCATCCAAGGGCCGGTCGCGGAAGCTGTAGGTCTGTACGCCCAACCTGACGCCCTTGACCGTCGAATTCAGCTGATCATGGCCGCGAAGCGTCGAGTGAAGACCAAATGCGCCGCTGGTTCCGACAACCAGACGACCGAAGTCTCTCCTGCGGATTGGGGAACTCATAGTCGTGTCCAAGACCCATTCTGGCACAAGCACGGCGCCCGACCAGAGCGTGTTAATTCGCAGTCTGGCAGATTCAGTGGTTGGTCTAGCGTGTCGATTGAGGTGGTAACGGAAGGGTTGGAGAGTGGATTCGAATGAGACCACACCCGTGCTCGGCTTGACTCTGCCGTCGTGAGATGGTGCGCAGCGGCGCTTAAGGGCACATGTGGTCCTCGCAACCACAGTAGCCGACCACACTTGCCAACGGCTCACGCTGGAGGGCCGGATCGGGCGACGCCAAGTGATGGCTCATTCAACGGCTGGGAAGCGGCCAATCGAGCTTGAATCGAAGGGTGTGTCGAGCCAGTTCACCAAGAGCATCAGGTCCCGGCTGGGAACCGCAACCGGCCCGGCTGATGCGGTCCGATTAGGAACTCAATGGCGATGCCGGAACCATCCCCGCGATGGCGGTTTGCTAGCGCGTTCCCAAGAAGTCACTGTGCCGCCTCATTCATGAGCCGGATGATTCTCGGTGGCGTCGGCGCCACTCTCTGACTTCCCAGACTGACAAGGATCATGCTCGCGGAAGAACTCAGGAGGCCTGCCAGCATGGCATGAAGCCCGGTTGACGAGTCCAAGCCAGCCCACTGCCACAACAGCGCCACTCCCGCGCCTGCCACCATCGATGCCAGCGCTCCAGGTGCATTCGCTCGCTGCCACCACACAGCGCAGACGTACGCCGGCAAGAAGGCGCTCCCCAGCACGGATGTGACGAATACTACAATTCCAAACACCGTCGGAGGTTGGATGAGGGCGACGCAGTAGCCGACCACCCCGATCGCCAGGACCAGCCAACGCGACACCCGGACCATCTGGCGTTCGGAAGCGCTCGGATCGATGAATCGTTCATAGAGATCTCGTGCCGCGATCGATCCAGTCTGCAAGAGCAGCGAGTCCGCTGTCGACATGATGGCGGCCATGATGGCCGCCATGATGATCCCCGTGGCCGCGGATGGGAGGAGCTTCTGGGCAACTTGGAAAATCGCCACCTCTGGATCAGTCAGCTCGGGCACGATGACGATCGACAAGATCCCCAGCAGGTAGGGTGCCGGAACGAAGAGCAAGTTCCAGCCGGTTGCGTAGGCTCCCGCTAATCGTGCCGTAGCCGGACTACGCATCGCCATGTGGCGCGTCACTACGTGGGGCCACCCCATGTAGCCAACGGAGAAAATGAGCACCGCGCCCAATGCGATGCCGAATTGGCCTTGGTAGCCCAAGTCCCGGCCCCAGACGGAAAGCAACGAAGGCTCCAGTTCGGCGATGGCTCTGTTTGCAGCGGACAGGCCGCCTACCTCCGTGAGTGCGGCGATGAGGACCAATAGGACGCCGACGAGCATGACGATGCTCTGGGTGAAATCGGTATAGGCGACCGCCAAATAGCCGCCCACAAACGTGTAGGCGAGGATGACACCGACCGCCACCAGAAGTGCCAAGGAGTATGGCATCCCCGTCACCAACACCATGCCCTTCCCGCCAGCGATAAACTGCGCGAGCACGTAGGAGCCGAGCATGAAGACAGTCAGGCTGCCCGCGAACAGTCTGACGGCCGGCGAGGGATACCGCTTTTCGAGGTACTCGATCGGTGTCAGCGATCCGGTGAGCTGCGAGAACTTCCGCATCCGGCGGCCGATTGCGGAAAGGTTGACCACCCCACCGCCGATATCGCCAGCGGCGTACCAAAGCGCCCAGTATCCCTGCGTGTAGGCAAGAGCGCCCGCACCCAAGAACATGAAACCGCTCATCGATGTGCTCTGGAGCGTCAGCGCCGTGATCAGTGGACCCACCCTCCGGCCACCCAAGAGGTACCCCTCAAGGTCGGCGTCTGCGCCCTTGCGCGCCGCCCAGAAGCCAACACCCAATACGGCGACGTAATAGAGGACGAGAGAGGCGACGACTGCGGGGTTCAAGAACCGCCCTCGCGACTGTCCGTGTTCCCCTTCCACTTCCGGGTCGCCAGTAGGAAGATCAAGGTGTAGACGACCCAGAAGAGCGGGAAGCCCAAAAGCAGTAGGGTGGTGCTCAGGGGAAGCTCAAACATGGGTTCGAGTCAGATCCGACTCGGGTTCGCGGCCGGCCCGCTTGCGAAGTCTTCATTGCCCAAGGGCAGGCCGGACTACTTCTTCCCCATTCAGGTAGACGCTAACGATCTTCCGGGAATTGGTGATGTCGTCGAGCGGATTGGCCTCGAGCACGAGAAAATCCGCGCGCTTGTCAACCTCAAGGGTGCCCGTGTCTGCGAGGCCCAGAAAGTCCGCCCCATTCCGAGTCGCCGCCACAATGACCTCCGCCGGAGTCATGCCGGCGGCCACCATGTCTTCCATCTCCACGTGCGGCGCCCATGGCGTATTGCCGTCAGTCCCTAACGCGATAGTCACGCCCTCTGCGCTCAGTCTCGCCAAGTTCCTCGCCTGGATGGCAAAGGCAGCCTGCGCGTCGGGGTCATCGACAGCCCCCTCTTGCAACTCTTCCAGTTCGTCGGGCGGAAGGGTCCCGCTCAACCAGCTCAAGTCCGTCTCCACGCCGCGATTAGGGAGGTTCGGCACTAATACCACATCCGAGCGCTCTTTGAACAGCTCGATGATCTCCTCGTCAACGTCCGTGTCCCTCACGCCGTGCGCAAAGGCGTCGATTCCGGCCCTCAACAGTCCTTTCGTGTCTTCGAGGGCGAAGATATGCGCCGTCACTCGAATGCCGTTCTGGTGGGCCTCGTCGATGATCGCGCCGTATAGCTCCGGGGACAGCTTCTCGTACTGCCCATTGCGATCGTCGACCCAGATCTTGATGACGTCCACCTTCCGTGCTGCTTCATCCCGGACAGCCTGCCGCGCTTCGTCCTCGGTGTTCACCCAATGGGGAATCTCCGACCGTCCGGGTTCGGGCGAGGTAATCCCTACGCCTGCGGAGCGAAAGCGGGCTGCGCCAGAAATCTCTTCCTCGCGGATTGTCAGGTCGCGCGTGTCTCGTCCAAGGCTCATTGCGGCGCTTACGCCGAATCGCGCCCTAGTCCGCAGATCTTCGATGAGCGCTTCGCGTTCCTGATTGAGGTGAGTGTGCGTATCGATGATGGCGGGCATGACTGTCGTCCCGGTCACGTCCACGCGTCGCGCGCCGCCCCACTCGTCTAGCTCGCCTGAAGGGCCGATATGGACAAACCGACCGCCATCGACAACCAAGGCAGCGTTCTCGACCGGCGGACTGCCGTCGCCAACGATCAGCCGCGCACCCTCGAACACAACCGCGCTGGAAGCTGGCGGCGACTCGCATCCCTGGCTGGCTAGCACACCAAGCATCAGTGGCAACGCAATTACAGCCGGCCGACAGAATCTCGAACCCTTCCCGAACATGATCTCTTCCTCCCTTGATTCAGACCTTGGAGTGAACAGGCTCTCCGCCCACGTAAGTTCGCACAACCTCGATCTCCTTGATGCGATCCGGTTCAACCTCGTGAGGGTCTTCGGCCAGTACAACAAAGTCCGCCAGCTTGCCGACCTCGATCGATCCCTTCTGGCTCTCCTCGAACGATGCGTAGGCACCGTTGATCGTGCACACCCGCAACGCCTCGTCGACGCTGATGCGCTGATTGGGGCCCCACTCGCGGCCTTGAAAGTCTTTGCGCGTGACCATGCTCTGGATCGCCATCATCGGCTCGTAGGGTCCCGGAGTGTAGTCAGAAGCCCCAGCGACGGTGATCCCATGATCGAGGAACCAACGGTGGGCGAACATCGAGCGCATCTTCTCCTCGCCGTAGTCGACCCACTTGTTCCCGTGGTAGTGCACGTAGGTGTAGAACGGCGTCGGAATCACGCCGAGCTCCCTGATGCGCCGAAGCAACGACGGGGTCACTAGCGAGCAGTGCTCAATGCGGTTGCGGGGATCCCGACGCTGGGATCCCTGCTGAACACGCTCGTAGGCGTTTAGCACCATGTCGATTGTCACGTCACCGTTGGCGTGAATGGCGACCTGGAATCCGTGGCGGTCTGCGTCCGAGACGGCCTCGTCGATCTCCTCTTGCGACATGGTCAAGATTCCGTAATCATCCGGACGGCCCTCAAATGGAGTGCTCATCCGCATGGTGCGCTCCGAAGCGGAGCCGTCCGCTACATACTTGACGGCACCGATGCGCAGGCGGTCGTCACCAAAACCGGTTGAGACACCTGCTTGCTTGAGACCCCGGAACAACGCCGTGCCGCCAGAGGGGAATAGGTACATTCGGAAGCGCAGATCTCCGGCGTCGTAGGCGTCCTGGTAGGCGATCAAGGCATCGGTTCCGCCACCGGTCTGGTGAACGGAAGTCAGACCGGCCGCCGCCATCAGTTCCGAGATCAGCTTCACCCCCGCCCGGCGTTGCTCCCGAGTACTCGTCGAGGGGATCAGCCTACGAAGCGGAGCTCTCGCGTGCTCGGCGACGAGCCCGGTCAACTCGCCGGATTCGCGATAGAATCTGCCTCCGCGCGGGTCCGGCGTCTGCACGGTGATTCCAGCCAGCTGGAACGCCTTGCTGTTGTAGACCGCCGTATGCCCACCGCGATGGCGAACCTCGACCGGATGGTCTGGGGCGACCTCGTCGAGGTCGAGGCGGTTGATCGGACGCCCCTCGTCAAGCTTGGTGTCGTCGTACTTGAACCCGACGACCCATTCACCTGGCGGCGTGGCCTCCACTCGTGCTCGCAGCGCCGCCTGGATCGCCCTCACGCTGCGCAGGTCGACGTTTACCCGCAGAAGCTCATCCACGCCGGCCCCGGAAGGATGCGAGTGCGCATCGATGAAGCCGGGTGTGACGGTCATCCCTTCTGCGTCAATCACGTCAGTGTTGGCGCCCGCAATAGGGAGGATGTCTTCGTTCCGGCCGACCGCAACGAATCGCGATCCCTTGACGGCGAGCGCCTCAGCGCTAGGCTGATGCTCGTCCACAGTGAGTATCCGTGCACTGTGCACCACGAGGTCGGGCGCGGCAGTGCCGTCGGCCAAGGACCCGAATGAGCCATGTTGACACGCCTGAAGGCAAGCGGCTCCCGCCCATCCGACGGATTGGAGCAATTCCCTGCGCGTGTGGAGAAGCCGCGGCATGGCTCCGGCAGGTCGATTGTAGATCGTGCAACTCCCCGCAGAAGACCGACGATCCGCGTCTAGGGGCGTGGGTGCCACAGATCGGCACCTACTTGATCTCTAATTGCCAAGATTCATTGAAGAAGCCTCCCAAGACCGGGAAGCTGCTGCTCTCGGCATCCGCAGCTAGGTCGACTACAGCGAAGTCACCAATCGGCGGTTCGAAGCTGATCTGCGTCGTTGAGCCGCTCCTCTGAATCCGTCGCTGCGGGAGAACTGCGTTCACCACGAGATAGTGATCCGGCGATTCAGGATTCGGATAAACGAGAACTGGCCCATGACTAGCCGCAGGGAACGTCTTGGAGCCAAGTCTGATCGAGTCGCTCGTCCATTGAACGCCAGCCCCTTCCATCTTCGGGAAGAGCCTCCCCAAGAGGCTGTTTGAGCCTGGATCGCCAAAGAGAACGAGGCTGTAGTCTTCGATGTCCTGTTCCGTCACCTCGCTGTCATCCTTGACCGGCAGCAACCCACGCTCGTCACGCAGCCAACGTCTCTGTAGCGCCTTAAGCTGGGTCTCCGCCCAGACGTCAACGCTCGGATTCCATGGAGTACCTGTCGGGCGTACGCACAAGAATGGTTTCGTGAACGCATCGCTGAGAGGACCAGTTAGGCCCGGGCGCTTCCTCAGGGTCCGATCTTCGCCCGAGATGCGCCACGTCCCCTCGGTCAGTTGAAACGTCGCCCGGCCCGAGGCCAGTCGGGGCGTCACCAGCGAATCGCCATCCAGCAATACAGTCGTTTCGCCGGCTGCGGGAATCAGTCGAGGGGCCGGCTCGATGGACAGCCTCGTCACCCCTTGTGTTTCGATCGTGATCAGTCCAGCCGCAGGATCCGCAAGAGCGAAGACTCGGGCCGCCTTGTAGTGACGCTCCATACCCTCGATTCGCAGCCAGGCCCGTTCGCTGTGAGCCAAGTGGAGAGTCGTGAAATGCACCTCCGTAGGGTCAGACTCGCGCCGTCCGGAGCGGATGAAGCGGTGATAGCTGTCGGTTTGCACGGCTCCCCCTTGATGCCCCACACCACCGACGTAGTAGGACTCGAAGCCCACGTTCGCCTCATCGAACAACGATTCGAAGGCCCTGTGATGAACGAAGAGTCGATCCTTCGTACCCACACCCATCAGGATTGGCAATCCCTTCCCGTTGGAGGCCAAGGCTCCGGTGTCGCGCATCGCCTGCAACGACCGTCCGACCTCCTCAGGAGCTAGTGGAGCGAAGGGTGCCCGGTAGTCCGGACTCTCTTCCGGTTGGGCGTAGGCGAAGATGGCCATCGCGAGAGGCGCAATGCCGGAAAACCGACCAGGGCTGCGCATCCCTACTCGCATCGTGCCGCCGCCACCCATGGAGAACCCGCTCAGCACGACTCGGTCGGTGTCGATCCGATAGCGCCGGGAAACATCCCGAATCGCCTCCCAAACTTCCATCTCCGACGCATCGCGGTATCCGCCGTTGTACCTAGCGAATGGGCGAATGACGATCATGGCTTCCTCGCCGTCGTGCGTGAAACCCTCAGAGGATTCTGCGAGGGCTTCTTCACCGTCCAAGTACGAGCCTGCCATCGCTTCCACCAGCCAGTACGGTTCGATCTTCCATCCGCTCCTTCCGTGCAGGAAGACGTTGAGCCTGTATGGCCTAGGGCGGGCCGGGTCGAAACCTGGCGGCAACTGAATCGCGTAGAACTGCGCGGTCCGGTCCACGCTGGACCGATATCCCAACACGAACGATCCGCGAAGCTTAGTGAAGAGCCTGGGATCCTTCGCATATTCGTGTGCAATCGCCTGACCCCAGTCGAGGCAGCGTTCAATATGGGGAACAATCTCCGCCAACAACCACTCATCGTTGTCCATTGGCAGCGAGGCGGCACGTTCCCAGATCTCGACATCCGGCGGCGGCAAACCGTAGGAATCCGGGGGGAGGCTCGATAGATCCGAGCGCAGCTTCTCCGCTTTCGCTCGCAGTCTTTCGATCGCGGCCGTGTCCGGGGGCCCTGGGGCCTGGCCCCTCGTCATCGCCGCCCGGATTCGCGGTGCGAGCCGGCGATGGTGCGAGCGCTCCTCCTCGCGCATCCCCCAAGGCACATCCGCGGCTGCGGCAAGGCCGAAGAAGTTCGCGGCCAGCGCGAGCGCGAACGGCCCCTTGGCAAACAGTCTCATTCACACCTCTCTCGACTCAACCGGTACCTTGTTCGCGCAGGACGCCTGCTCCCTGTCCTTCATTCGAGTTCCATCCGTGAAGCGGAGCAGGCCTGCAGTCTGGCGCTCTGCGAGTATTCGCCCCGCTCGGCTCAAGCATAATCGGGCCCGGAGAGCGGTGGGACCTTTCAGATCGCCGGTCTAGTAATCGCTACGCCCGGGGCGTCCTCTCAGGCGAGTCCTCGACGAGCGGCTTCTCTACGGGACTCTTGACGTCCTGACCCGTGTTTGCTGGTGATCGCCGCAACTCCGGGTGGCATGTCCTTGCCGCAACCCGTTGCGATACCGAGGCGAGCGCTTCGTTGGAGAGTCTTGGCAACGGCACGTCGTTGCCACGGCTTTGGCGCAGCTACGCCAAGTCCAAGCGGGGCCGGTCCTTCCATTTGCCGCGGGTGAAATCTGGGAATTGGACCGGTCGGGAACCACTTGCGACTGACTGCTCACTGAGAGCCGAAATCGCACTGCTGGTGACCGAATCGTACACATCCCAGTCCGGCAGCCGCCCCTCGTTCAAGGCCAGCACCAGACGATGCCATTCCAGAGGCGTCCGGCTTTGTCTCCCGCCGTGCCCCCGGACCGAGGGACGTGGAGGAGGATTGTAGTCCCGCTCCATGGCGTGCTGATACTGTTCCAGCCACGGTCCGGCCGGCTCCCACCTGTGCTCCTGCGGACTGACTCCATCGAGATAGATCAGCGCATGGCGCGTCGGCGTGTAGCGGTCGCCGAAATACACTCCTTGCGTGCCCTGCAGGCGATAAAAGGACCGCGGGTGGGGGGTGTTGGTGTCAAAGTTCAGCGTGACCAGCTTGCCGCCTGCCGTGCGGATCAGCGTCGCGTTGAAGTCCCCCTGCTTCATCTCCATTGAGGAGAGCGGGTGCTCCTCCCCGTAGTAGTGGCCAGCGAATCGGTTCAGGCAGACTGCCTTCGAACTCATCGACACCAGGAAATCGAAGCGGTCGCCGTGGTTTATGTCGAGCGCGGGCATGATTGCGCTCATGGGGTGGTCAGGGTACAGATTGCCGTTCCTGTTCATCGAATGCGCCAGCCGCCACGGCTCGCGCTCCGGATCGAACTTCACCAGCCGCAGGTCATGCACGTATCCCGCCTCCGCGTGAATCACATCGCCGAGCAGGCCCTCCCAGACCATGTTCGCCACCGCCAGGCTTCGAAACCCCTCCAGACCCAACGTGCCCCAACGGCCGGTCGACTCCCAGGTCTCGACAATCTCCCAGGCTTCATCGAGCGTCAGGACGATCGGCACCTCGCTCACCGCGTGCTTGCCGTTGCGCATTGCGGCGAGCAGGACGGGGGCGTGCCACCGCCACGAGGTAGAGCAGATCACACAGTCGAGATCTTCTTCCGCGCAGAGGCGCTCGAAGTCGGTCTTGCTCTTCCCGTACAGCCTCGGCGATGGCTTGCCCGCCGCTTCCACCCAGCCCTTCGCCCGGTGCAAGTACGCGGCATCGATGTCGCAGAGGGCGGGGACCTCGACGCCATCGATTCCGAGGGCCGCATCCAGATGGTAGGAGCCTCGATCTCCCACCCCGACGAATCCGATGCGAATGGGGCGGCCGTCGATCGACCCCTGCGTGACGGTCTGGGCTCCAGCGACTTCGGCAGCAGCAGCCATGCCGGCTCCGGCCGCTCCCAGAAAGCTCCTTCGGGCCATGTTCTCGTTCATGGCTGCTTCTCCTCTCCGTCTCGATCCGTAGGTCGGCTCGCTCCAGGCTAGCCAGCAGCGGCGGCCGTCTGTGAGGCAAACTGGATCGGCGACCGCGTCTTCCACCGTCCTCGGGTGAAGTCAGGGAACTCCACGGGCCGGCTGCCGCTGCTGACCGATTGCTCGCTGAGCGGCGAAATCACGCTCGAGGTGACCGAGTCGTACACATCGAAGTAGGGTGCCGTCCCGTTCCGGAGGGCCTGGATCAGCAGGTGCCAGGTGAGCGGAGTCTTCATGCTGCGACCGCCATGACCGCGCAACGCAGGCCGTTCCGGCGGGTCGTAGCTGTCAAGCAACGGGTGGCGGTAGTCCTCCATGTACCGGGCCGCGTCCTGCCACCGGTGGCTTTGGGGACTGATTCCGTCGAGATAGATTCTTGGCCCGCCCATGCCGCGGCCATCGAAAAACACGCCGCCGGTTCCCTGGACGCGAGTGAATTCCCTTGGATGGGGCGTGTTGGTATCGAAGTTCAGCGTCACCAGCTTGCCGTCCACGGTCCGGATCAGAGTGGCGTTGTAATCGCCTTGCGCCATCTGGCGAGTTGCCAGCGGATGTTCGCTGCCGTAGCGGGACGCCGCGTATTCGTTCAGCGTGACGGCCCGGGAGCTGACCGAGACGAGCTGTGCGAAACGGTCGCCGTGGTTGATGTCCATTGCCGGCATGATGCGGTTCATGGGGTGGTCCGGGTACAGATTGCCGTTGCGATCGATGGCGTGCTGCAGCCGCCACGGCTCGCTGCCACCCGGGAATTTCACCCGGCGCAAATCGTGCACATATCCGCTCTCGGCATGCAGGACATCCCCAAGCACGCCTTGCCGGATCATGTTGAGCAGCGTCAGGTACATGCCGTCGCCGACTTCCAGCAGCACCTGCTCCAGCGCCAGTGTCGACCACTTCCCGGTCTGCTCGAAGGCTTCGACCAGGCTCCAGGCCTCGTCCACGGTCAGAACGATTGGGACTTCGCTGACAGCGTGCTTGCCGTGGCGATTGGCGGCGAGGCAAACAGGGGCGTGCCAGCGCCAGGAGGTCGCGCAGATCACACAGTCTAGGTCTTCCTCGGCGCAGAGGCGTTCGAAGTCCCGCTCGCCGCGGCCGTAGAGCCTCGGTGCCGGCTGCCCGGACTGCTCGACCCAGCCTGCGGCCCGTTCCAGGCGGTCCGCCTGAATCTCGCACAAAGCCGGAACTTCGACTCCGTCAATGCCCAAGGCAGCGTCGAGGTGGTAAGAGCCTCGCCCTCCGATGCCTACGAAGCCAAGCCGAACGGGCGTGGCCGCCCTCTCCTGCGCGCGCACCACAACAGAAGAAGCGATGCCAGCGCTCGCAGCAGCGATTCGGGAAACATCGCGGCGGCTGAATCGATCCTTGCCTTGACTCATAAATCCCTCTCCTGAACCGCCCGCAGCGGAGAATGGCGCGCCAATTCGCCCCTTGCCCGGCAGTGTCGATCCGGATCGACCACTAGGCGAGGCGTCGCGACGGCCGTGGCCGGCGCATCAGAGCTCTCTTCAGCCACCGCCTCCGCCTACCCACTTGCGCGTTCGTACGCCACCTCGACCGGAAGCCGCTCCTTCCACTTCCCCTTCGTGAAGTCCGGAAACTCCACTGGCTCGCTCCGGTTGGCCACGGACATCTCGCTGAGCGGCGAAATCACACTCGACGTGACCGAATCGTACACGTCGAAATCTGTCACCCGCTGCTCCACTAGCGCCTCGTACAGCCGGTGCCAGCTCAATGGCGTCGTCCGCTGGCCACCGCCGTGCCCTCTGATCGCCGTCCGCGGACGCGGCGTATACTCTTTCTCAACCGGGTGGCGGTACTCCTCCATGTACTTGTCCGACGGCTCCCACTGGTGGTTAGGACTCACGCCGTCCACGTATATGAATTGACCGATCCCACGGCTGTAGAACAGCACGCCCTTCGTCCCCTGAATCCTCGTGAACTCCCGCGGATGCGGGGTGTTCGTGTCGAAGTTCAGCGTGTATAGCTTGCCCCCTACCGTCCGCAGCAGCGTGCAGTTGTAGTCCCCCTGCTTCATCTCCTTCGTCGCGTAGGGATGGTCCGGCCCGTAGAACAAGTCAGCGTAGCGGTTCAGCATCACGGCCTTCGAGCTCATCGAGACCAGAAAATCGAAGCGGTCGCTGTGGTTAATGTCCATCACCGGCATCAGACGGCAGGTTGGGTGGTCCGGGTACAGGTTGCCGTTGCGGTCCACCGAGTGCTGCAGCCGCCACGGCTCGCGTTCCGGGTCGAACTTCACCAGCCGCAGATCGTGCACGTAGCCGCTCTCGGCGTGGATGATGTCGCCGAGCACGTCATGATGGACCATGTTCGTCAGCGTCGAGTGGACTCCCTTGAAGCCCAGCGTTGCCCACTTTCCGGTCTTCTCGTGCGTCTCGACAATCTCCCACGCCTCGTCCAGGGTCTGAATCAAGGGCACTTCCGAAACGGCGTTCTTCCCGTTGCGCATGGCCGCCAGCAGGATCGGCGCGTGCCACTTCCACGAGGTCGAGCAGATGATGCAGTCGAGATCCTCCTGTTCACACATTCGCTCGAAGTCGGTGCGGGTCTTGCCATAAAGCTTCGGAGAGGGCTTGCCAGTCTCCTCGATCCAAGTCTTGGCACGATTTAGAACGGCCGGATTGATATCGCAAACGGCCGGGATTTCCACTCCATCCATGCCGAGTGCGATATCGAGGTGAGTAAGCATTCAGTCCTAGGAGTATTCGTGGCCTAGGAGACTGGTCGTTATTGGGG
>JAPPMC010000303.1 GCA_028819235.1 Bryobacterales bacterium | reverse complement strand
CTGCTCCAGTTCTACTTGAAGCACCCCCGTTGTGTCAAGTGCGCCGTAGCGCTAGCAGACCTGAGTCAGGTCATTGGACGAGGCGGCTTCGTTGCCTCCCCACCAGCCGTCAGCGTTGAGCCCTGGAACGAAGACCGTGCCCAGCCCCAGTGCTCGGTAGTTGCAGCAGAACCGGTCCGCGAAGCCCACCTGGCTCGCGAATGCGGAGTTGTCGCTCACAAACTCCTCTCGGTAGCGGGTGGAGGAAGGCGACGTGCCGAAGATGCGCCCGAACTGCAGCTGCAGGACGCTGGTCGGCCCGAAGGTGTGGACCCAGCTGGCGCCGATGTTCTTGGAGTAGACCTCGGCCAATCTGGCCAATGACGGCAGGCCCGCAGCCGCGTCGGAATTCAGGCGGGCCTCGCTCCAGCGGAACCAGAACGTGTCTGTCTCGCTCATGTTGTAGTCGCCTCGCAGGCTGAACTCTTCCTGGTCCCTCTTAGTTGGGTCGGTGTTCGGTGCGTTTGTACCGCCCGGTCCGACCACAGATGGCCTCGGCAACAGCGTCTGTGCATAGGCGACCATGCCCTGGTCAATCATCGCTTGCGGTATCTGCTGGTTCGCGAACGGCTGGCGTAGGAACGTCTCGGGATTGTTCGGGTCGACTGTGGTGGACCAAGGGTCGAAGATCTCGCTGCCAACGTCGGACAGGTCTCCCGTGAGATTCGCGGCTGTCGGCACTTTCAGGAAAGACTCGCCCGACCGGCGGTACCTGAACCCCTGGTACGACCCAAAGAAGAACACCTTGTTCTTGACGATCGGGCCGCCGCCCGCCACACCGAACTGGTTCTGGGTAAACGGCGTGACGTTTGGCTGGAAGAAGTTGCGCGCGTCGAGATTGTCGTTGCGCAGGTACCACCAGGCGCTACCGTGCAGTTCGTTCGTGCCGGACTTGGTCACGACGTTGACGATGCCCCCCGTGCCCTGGCCGAACTCGGCGTGGTCGTTGTGGGACTGGACCTTGAACTCGAGGATCGTGTCGATGATCGGCTCGATCTGGGGAGTGTTGAGGATGACGCCCGTGTTATAGATGCCGTCCAGCGTGAAGAAGTTGGAGCGATTCGTCTGGCCGTTGATGGACGGGTAGGTGAACTCGCCCACAGCAGCGGTTGTGAAACCGCCCCGGCTCTGGGACACGTTGACCGCGGCAACGCCGGCGCTCAGCGAGAGCAGCTGGGTGAAGTTGCGCCCATTGAGCGGCAGGTCGACGACTTGCCGTTCAGCGACGACGTTTCCGATCTCCGAGGTCTGGCTCTGGATCTGCGCGCCCAGAGCCTCCACTGTGAAGGTCTCGGTTACCGCACCGACCTCGAGCACGATGTCGAACGTCGCGGTCTGGTTCACCTGCAGCGTAAACGGCTCGACGGCGGCCGTGCGGAACCCATCCTTGGTGGCGCCCAGCGTGTAGCTGCCGGGCAAGATGTTGAGGAAGTTGTAGTTCCCGACCGAGTTCGAGGCCGATCTCAACGTGATGCCGGTCTCGATGTTGGTCAGTTCGAGGTCGGCGGCGGGTATGACCGCCCCTGTCTCGTCTCGGATGGTGCCCGTAATGGCCGCGGAGGATGTCTGGGCGTGGACCTCAAGTGACCCGCCCAAGCACAGGATTGCGACCGTCAGGCAGGTGAAGCGGATTGCGCGGAGCCGCGCTGGGGACAGTGGCTTTGGAGCCATTGGCGTATCTCTCCTTCTTGCTTGGTTCTCGTGCCGAACGACAGCCCCTGTCGCGACGCTAGGGGATCCTCAAACCGCGGGGCGGTAGGGGACGGATCCCGAACAGAGGAGCGTCTGTGCGTTTGGGGCCTCAGCGTCGGTTGTCGCGGGTAGCATATCACGAGAAGAGTGGCTCTGAGGCGGGCAGCATCTCAATGGGCGGCGCGACGTGGAGGCGAATGCGAGACCGCGGGGACTGCCGCACGATGCGTATCAAGCTGTCCGGGCGGGTGGTAGGGCTGGCCATGTGGTGCGGGACCGGGCACAATGCCAGCTTCCGCCTATCTGTGAGCCGCCAGTCTCCATGTGTGCGTCCATGGCCGGGGGCGAGGCGGCTGATGCCTTCAACGCTCTCGGCGCGCATTGCGCACAGCGGGGCGGGCACCGTTGCGGCCTTCCGCTAGGCCTTGGGCTGGGCCCGTATTCTGACGAGACGCGGCTCGACCTATTGGATTGGGGCTCATCAAGAGTGGTGACCTCCGTGACGCGGCGGTCCAGCTCCGGAATCCGGAAGTTCAGCCGGAGGTCGCTTGGCTTCTTTCAGGCACGGATGGCCTACGGAACGGCGCTTGCCCTGCTTGGCAAACATCAGGCTGCCGCCGAGGAGTTCATGGCCGCACAACACTGGTCACCGCAGTCGGATGCGGCCGCGCTGTGCTTGCGGACGCGTGGAGGGCAGCGCGTAGGCCAGAAGCGGCAATTCCGCACTTCAGAGTCGTTTCCGAACTGCGATCGCGCCGGGGCGCCTGGTGACCTTGCGTTGGCGTCGGCGAGCGTCGGCTGCAGGAGGCCCACGAGATCGCCGGATCCTGCCCGTCCAAGGCTACGCTGCACAAGAATCTGGGCCTGATCCATGCATGCCCGGGAAGCCCCGATCTGGCCGAGCCCGCACTTCGAACGGCATCGGAGCTGTTCCCCGGAGATGCGGATACCTATCGTGCGCTGCGACTGATCAGCCGCAACATGGGCCCATGATCTCCGCCATTCGGCACCCATCCAACGATCCTCGTGGGGGAGGGGCGGCGGGCTCTGGCATCTCAACCGGGCTCTCGCAACGATGGCCGACCATTCCGACTGCTGTCGGCCCTTAACACGTGCCGAAGCACAATCTGCATGCGAATGCGTTGCGAATACATGGCAAATCCACCCGTGCCATGGTAAAGACTGAGCGCTACATGCCGCTTCGGCCCCAAGCGCAATCCTTTGCGCCCCGTGGCCGACGTGAACCGTGCGCTCCCGATCGGCGGCCGCTGGACGGGCATCGGCCCGGTGCCGGGTGCTAGTTGGTCAGCGAGTCTTTGTATTCGCTGACGATGGCGCCCAGCTGCGCCCCATGATGGGCATCGTGCCAGATCAGGAACTCGATCTGGGACTGCAGGTCCTGGATCGCCAGCCGCTCGTTCAGCACGGTACGGTCGAGGTCGAGTTCGCTAAGCGAAGCGATCGCGGAGCGAGTCATTGACCGCCCGCTCTTCAGGGTCTCAAGCACACTCGCCGGGTCGGGGTAGGCCGACGCGTCGTCGAGGCACGGGCTACCGTTCCCAAACAGGCCCTTCCAGTCCTCCAGCGGGTTGCTGTCCAGCCCCTCGTACAGCTTTCTGGCTGCGCCCTCGTAGTAGCTGAGATGGCCCGCGATCCACAGGGCGTGGGGCCCGCCCGGCCTGAATCGGGACATCCAGAGACCCTTCTTCGCTATGTAGCCGAGCTTGCTGCCGCTCGCCCCCCACGAGAAGTCGAGGCGGGCCAGCATGCGGGACCGGCGGTTGTAGGGGGGTGGCTGGGTAGGCATTCTCTAGGTTCCTCCGGTACAGGCCACGCCAGTGCCAAGGTATCTACCGGCAAGGGCGGATCCTCTCAACGAGTGTGCCACAGCCGACGTGTTGGGTCTAGGAGGCGCGTCCCGCGCGGCGTGCCCGCCAAACGTTGGCAGGGCAATCTGATGTCTGGGCGCTCAGGCGCCGGGGAAGAGACCCTGGCTGCTGCGCTCACGACCGGGGCGCTCGGCCCGGGGCCTAATCGGGGACGACCGGCAGGCGCGACACGAACCAAATCCCATAGGCACCCGCCGCGGCTACTAAGAGGCGCCCCGGCCATGGCAGGGCTCCCGTCGCAACCGAGATCGCGACCATGATGCCGCAAGCGATGATGGCCACGGTCTTCGTGCGACGACGCAGCCCACGATGCTTGTCCCAGTCCCGCAGTGTCGGGCCGAAGGTCTTGGAGTTGAGAAGCCGCCGGTGCAGCCTGGGCGAGGACCGAAGCAGGAGGTAGCTCGCCACCAGCAGGAACGGCGTGGTCGGGAGGCCTGGGAGTGCGACCCCCAGCAGGCCCAACCCGACGAAGATCCCCGCGAGCCCAACATACAGCCAGCGGCGCAGGCCCGACGCCAGCGGTCGGTGGGCCTCAGCGGCGCCTCTCGGAGCCTGAAGCTCCGTCTTTGCTGTGCCGGTCGGGCTCGAGTGCAGGCTCATTCCAAGGGTCGGACCGCTGGGTGGGCTGGCCAACAGGATAGCCCGATGCGAGCCGCGCCAACTGTCCGCGGCCTGCGGCTATGATGGGCAGTCGCCATGCTCGGACATCTCGCCCCCCGCGGTCTCCGCGGGCAATTCGGATCCCTGCTGGTCGTGCTTGTGGGCGCGGCCCTGCTGCTTTCCGGGGCGCCGCCTGCAAAGGCCCAGGCGGCTCGCGCGAACGGGCCGAATGTGCTGTTCATCGGCGTGGACGACCTCAACGACTGGATCGGACCATTGGGGGGACATCCGCAGGCATTGACGCCCAATATGGACCGGGTCGCGGCCCGCGGCGTCACTTTCACCCGCGCGTACTGCCAAGCCCCGTCCTGCAACCCCTCGCGAACCAGCCTCATGACCGGCCTGAGGCCATCCACCACGGGAGTCTACGGCAACAGGCACGCTTGGCGCAGGGCCTTGCCGGACGCCGTGACCCTTCCGCAGCACTTCATGCTGCACGGCTACGAGGTGCTGGGAGGGGGAAAGACCTTCCACGGACCCCAGAACGAGGCAGCGTCATGGGAGGCGTATTACCAGTTCAAGGGATTCCTGCACCCGCCCGAGACCCCCGTCAACGGGATTCCGAGGACCGCCCACTTTGACTGGGGCGGCCTGTCGGCCAGGGTTGCGGACACGGCCGATACTCGGCTCGCGGCGTGGGCCGAGGCCTACCTCCGCGAAGAGCACTCACGGCCGTTCTTCCTCGCGGTGGGCTTCTACCGACCACACTTGCCTTGGTACGCCCCGCAAGAGCACTTTGACAGATTCCCTGCCTCCCGGACCGAACTGCCGTCCACTCTTGAGGGAGACACCGAAGACGTTCCGAAGTCTGCCCTGAGAAGCTTCCGCGACCACGAGAACGTGACCAAACACGGACAGTGGCGCAAGGCGGTCGCGGGCTATCTGGCCTGCATCAACTACGCGGACTCGAACGTCGGTCGCGTCTTGGACGCGCTCGAGAGCGGGCCGAACGCGGGCAACACCGTCGTCGTGCTGTGGAGCGATCACGGCTGGCAGTTGGGCGAGAAGAGCCAGTGGCGGAAGTTCACCCTCTGGGAGCGGTCGGCCAGGGTCGTGATGATCCTCGCGGGGCCGGGCGTCGCCGCGCGTGGCCGCAAGAGCGGGCGCACGGTGGAGCTGCTGGACCTGTACCCCACCTTGCTCGACCTAGCGGGCCTTCCGACACGCCAGGAGCTGGAGGGGCGCAGCCTGCGAACCCTGCTGTCCGACCCCGACGCCGAATGGGACAAGCCGGCCATCACAAGCCTCGGGCCGGAGCAGGTCTCCGTGCGCACCGAGCGCTGGCGCTACTCGATGCATCCTGACGGCGAGGAGCTCTACGACAATGCCGCCGACCCGATGGAATGGAATAACTTGGCGGACGCGCCGGAGCACGCTGCGGTCAAGGCATCGCTCAAGGACATGCTGCCACGCGATCCCGCGCCCCCGGCGACAGTGATGTTCTCCGACCTCCCTGAGGACGAGCGCAGGCTGGCCGATGTGGACGAGGGGCGCTTCCGGCCGTCGGACCCTTCGAACTACGTCCCACTCAAGGAAAGCCTGTTCTAGGCCCGCCGGCCAGCTTCGCGACCGCTTCCCGAGGCCGTACGCAGAGCGATTCTTGTGGGAATCTGTACCGGACGGAGCCTATGTCCGCTTGCTAGGCGGCGCGTGACGGTACAATCTCGCTCGGAGGTTAGCATGCACTTGTCCCGCCGTGAATTCTTGGCTCTTGCCGCAGCGGCTCCCGCTGTCGCGAACTTGGAGGTCCGCTCCGTGTCCGTCGAGGTCGCCTTCGACTCGCCTGGCCCGAAGCCGAACGGCCTACAGGCGACGGATGACGGTCTCTGGATCCTGGACCAAGGAGACAACCGGGTGTATCTCGTGGACTTCGAGGGCGGTCGCGTCCTGCGTGGCCTCGACACCGACACCAAAGCGGGCAGCGGAATCACCTTTGACGGCAAGGCGCTCTGGACCGCGTCCACATACAGCCGCGAGATCCTCAAGATCGACCCGAAGGACGGCCGCACGCTGGCATCGTACGACTCCCCGGGGTCGGGCGTGGTCAAGTGGACGCAACCGCGCCGCAGCCCGCTTGCACCGCCACCGAGTGCCCCCCAGCCGGCAGCGTCGCCGGCCAGGCGCAACGCTACCGGTGCGCACGGCATGGAGTGGAGGGACGACCGGATCTGGGTGGCAGTCCCGCCGTCGCAGACGATCTACAGGATCGATCCGGACACGTTTCGCGTCGAGCGCAGCTTTCCGACCGCTGGAGACCGCCCACACGGGCTGGGCTGGGAAGGCAAGTGGCTGTGGTGCGCCGAGTCGAACGACAACGCGTTCTACCGGTTCGATCCCGAGACCGGGGAGTACGATGCCAAGATCCAGCTTGCGGACACGGATCCCCTACCCCATGGCATGACGATTCACAACGGCTGGATGTGGTATTGCGATGACGTGGGCGTCGTGTGCAAGATTCGACTTGAGTCCTAGCCACCTCTGCTGAGAAGGCGCTGCGACTGCCTGCAAGCGCCCTTGGGGGTCTGGCGAGCGGATTCTCGCCGGGGCCCGCCCTTCCGCGGCCACTGGAATACGCTGCGATCTGCCGGGGCTCTCTGGCCGGCTTCTCATTTCTGAGCCGTTCCCTTGAGCGAGTTCATTCTCAGCGTTCTGCCGGAGTCCAGCCCGCTCCCCGAGCAGGTTGGAACGGCGACGGATGCGGTCGAGTTCCTGCTCCTCTGCCTGCTGGTCTAGCTGGTGCACACGGTCACGGTCAAGCTCGCGCGCAGTGCCGCGTGACGGGCCGCCAACACCACTCCCACAGGACTGCTCGACCGCATCATGGGCTCAGGAAGCCTGCGGTCCGCCCTTCACGTCGTGCCAGCGATGCTGTACTCGATCGGCCCGGCAGTGCTGTCGTCGCCGGCTGCGGGCTCCGCAGTAATGCGAGGCTCCGAGGCGTACGCCCTAATCGCTCTCGCCTTCGCCGCAAACAAGGTCCTGACTGTCGCGCGGGACCTCTACGAGGCGTGGCAGGCCGCCCGGCGCTATCCCTATCCAGGCCCACGTGCAGGCGGCTCGGATCGCTCTCATTGCCGGAACTGCCGTTCTGACGGCCGCAATCCTGACAGGCGAGTCGGCTGTCCTGCTGTTGGGCGGACTCGGCGCCGCCGCGGCAGTGCTGCTGCTCGTCTTCAAGGACACGCTGCAGAGCCTCGCGGCCGGTGTCCAGCTTGTCTACAACGACATGGTCCGCCCTGAGGACTGGGTAGAGATTCCGCAGCACGCTGCGGACGGGTCCGTGCAGGAGATCACGCTCCACACGGCAAAGGTCCAGAACTGGGATAACACCGTTTCGATGGTTCCGACCTTCGCCATGGTCTCCTAAGGCTTCAAGAACTGGCGCGGAATGTCCGAGTCCGACGGCCGCCGCATTAAGCGCTCGCTGGTCATCGACGTTTCGAGCGTCCGCTTCTGCGAGCCGGAGTTCCTCGGGCGCTGCAGGCAGATACAGGTCCTCAATGACTACATCGATTCGGCGGAGGCCGAGATCGATGAGCACAACCGCATCTATGGGATCGACCCCGCCAGCCGGGCCAACGGCCGGCAGCTGACCAATCTGGGGCTCTTTCGCAACTACTTGGTCCGATATCTGCAGGCGCACCCCATGATCAACCAGGACCTGACGGTGATGGTGCGGCACCTGCAGCCGACCCCTCAGGGCCTACCTGTCGAGATCTACGCTTTCGCTTCCGACAATTGCTGGTTCAGGTACGAGGAAATCCAGGCGGACATTTTCGACCACGTGCACGCAGTCCTGCCGCTGTTCGACCTGCGGGCCTTCCAGAGCCCAGCTGGAACGGGCGTCTCCGCCGTCGGCCGGCGCGTCAACGTCGGAAGATTCGTGGGCCGCGCCTAGCGGAAGTCGGCGGGCTTCACCGCTCGCTCCAGCCAGTACTCCGGCGGGTGGTTATTGAACCTCGTCGGCACGAAGTCGCCCACCAAGTCGTCCTCGACGCCTTCCTCCGGGATCGACTCCTCCTCACCCAGCGCCCAGAACACGGCGTTCATCAGCATCTGCCGGACTCCGGCCTCGAGCAGGTCGGTCGATGAGCCCAATGTGGTTGAGAAGACCCGCCCCTGCTCGCCGCCGGGTATCTGATAGGTCTTCGTCCAGGCGATCGGCATCATCGGGTCGTTCTTCGCCGCCACTTCCTCGCTGTCGGTCGGCCGCATGCCGTAGAGCGAATCGCTCTCGTCATACTCGCCGGCACGCACCATGACTTTCCCCAGCACGAGGGGCTTGGAGTCCCCCGGCAGCGGAAGCCGCACTGTGTAGACGTCCGCGGCGCTCCAGATCTGGTCGCCGGGCACGCCACGAAGGATCGGGTGGCCCGCCTCTTCCGGTACGATCACCCCTCGCGCCGACTCGTGCTTGTGGTGGCCGTGGTGCGCGACCCAGCGCTCGCCCACCACCAGTCGCCCGAACCCATCTCGCCACTCCTGCTTGGGGCCGATGTACCCGTCTCCGTAGTGGTCAAACGGGGCCCATGCGTCCTCCGGGATTTCGGGAGGCTCGACGGCTTCCGGATCCTCTGCCCTGCGAAGATTGCGCAGGTGGGCCAGCACCTGCTTGTGGAGCTCAGGCGTCGGGGCGAAGGCGTGCGTCGCCGTTCGCATAGCGATCACGGGCTTGCCTGCCTTCAGGAAGCGGTCGATCGGCTCCATCTGCTCGGCCGGCAGGACGCGCCAGCGTGTCTGGATGAACATGAGGTCCGCGTCGTCCAGCCGCTCGGTTCCGGGAATGTTCGTGTTGACGTGCGGGTTGACGATGCCGGTCTCCGGGTCGACGGCGAAGAGCACGGTGCAGCGGAAGCCGTGATGCTCCGAAAGCATGCGCGCCAGGGCGGGCAAGCCCTCTTCCGAGCGGTACTCTTCGTCACCGCCGACCAGCACGATGTGTCGGCCAGCGCCGGGTCCTTCTCCCCCATCGTATTCCACCAAGTGCTCGGGTGTGTCATGAGGCTGATCTTGTGTGGACGGCGCATCAGCACTGCAGCCGGCCAAGACCATTAGGGCTGCGAATACCGCAAGGGACGGGGGTCGAGGTCTCATCTCGCTGCCAGTTTAGCGCGGCACCGCGACTCTTCCGATCGTTGTACATCTCAAGGCCAGAGCTGGCGCCGAGCGTGGAAGGGAACTGTGCCCGAGGCAGAGGGACTCCGGTCCGCACCGCGCTTCTTGCACGCCGTCCACGGACGCTTGCAAACCATTCCCGCGGAGAGTCCGGGGTCCTTGGGGGCCCACGACAGCCGATCCTGGACTGGGAGTCAGCCGAGCCAGCCCCACGCAACGAGCTGCCTGAGATCGGCCACCTCCCTGAGTGCCGCTTCGGCAGCAGCCTGGTCGAACGCGAACTCCAAGCCCACCACGCAACCCGTTACCCGGGGAAGCCTCCTGCCCACTAGGGCAGGCGTAGACGAAGCCTCGGCAATGGGGACAGCCCACTGCCTTGCCCTTCCAAGCGTCCACCGGCAGCCGCTAGTGGCTGAATTGGGCTGCAACGCACCACCCGAAGAGCGCGCACATCCGCGGTTCGTGAAGCGCCAGTGGGGTGCCCACGATCTTCTGTCGGGCGAGGTCATGAGCAAGAGGGCCATGAGTGCTCGGGCCACTCTGCTACGCTGAGAATTCCACCCAAAGGAGGTGCCGGATGCCGGGTCCCAACACCCTCACGTTCACTGACGCTGACTTCGATGCCGAGGTCCTGAGTTCGGACCAGCCCGTGCTGGTCGACTTCTGGGCGATCTGGTGCGGCCCCTGCCGGCAGATGGCACCGGTCGTCGACTCGCTGGCCGAGAAGTATGCCGGTCGTGTGAAGGTCGGCAAGCTTGATGTCGACCACAATCCGGCGTCCGCCCAGCGCTTCAACGTGCGCGGGATCCCGACCCTGCTGCTGTTCAAGGATGGCCGGCCGGTGGACCAGATCGTCGGCGCGCTACCCGAGGGTGCTGTCGCCACGCGGATTGATCGCCACGTGGCTTGACCACCGCGCAGCGGGCGGCGCCCTGCGGGCGGTTGACCGGCCCTTTCGGGCGCCGCCGCATGCACCAGTGAAGCGCGACACCGCAACAACTCGCCGCGGCTTCCTGCAAGCGGCGGGCACTGCCGCCGCATTCGCGTCGGCCCCACACACGGCGGGCAGGGACACTGGCGAGCCATCTGCCCATCTCAACGTCCTGCTCGTGCTCGTGGACGACCTTCGCCCGGAGCTGGGCTGCTACGGCAGCCCGCACGTCAAGACGCCCAACATCGACCGCGTCGCCGAGCGGGGCATGACCTTCTTGCGCAGCTATTGCCAGCAGTCCGCGAGCAATCCAGGACGAACGGCCCTGCTGACAGGCCTGCGACCGGACACCACGCGGGTCTACGACCACCGCGTGCATTTTCGGGCCACAAGCCCCGGTGCGACCACCATCCCGGCGCACTTCCGCGCGCACGGCTATGAGACGACCGGTTTCGGCAGGGTGTTCGACTCTCGGGACCTCGACGACGAGGATTCTTGGAGCATTCCGCCTTGGACCCCGGGCAGCCCTGCCTGGGGCAGCCCCGACAACGAGGGCTTGGCGCGGGAACGCTGGAACGGAGCGCGCAGGGCGGGCTGGAGGGTGCCTGCGGCGCGTGCCGGATCGGTTGGCTCTGGGGTTGCGGCAGAACCCGCACGTGACCGCAGCTGGTGGACTGCAGAAGAAGGGGACACGCTTCCCGATGCCCAATGCGCGGCCGAGGCCGCGGAGGCCATCGGTTCGATGGGGGGGAGCCGATTCCTGATCGCGGTGGGCCTGCAGGCTCCGCGGTTGCCGCTGGTGGCGCCCGCTGAGAGCATCAGGCTCTATCCCACCGGCATGTCCGACGCTCCCCAGGCACCCGACCCGCCGCGGGACGCCCCGCCCTTTGCCCTGCACGGGTCGGAGGAGATCCGCGGATTCGCCGACATTCCGGACAGCGGGCCCATACCCACATCGAAGGGGCGAGAACTGATCCGCGCCTATCGCGCGTGCGTCAGCTTCGCGGACCGCCAGATCGGCGTCCTGCTGGATGCCTTGGAGTCGAACGGTCTCTCTGGCAGCACAGTCGTCGCCATCGCCGGCGTGACAGGCTCGCACTTGGGTGAGCTCGGGCTGTGGGGCGGGCATTCCACTTACGAGGTAGCCACGCACACACCGCTGATCGTGCGGGCCCCGGGGCAGTCCAACGCGGGCCGAAAGACAAGTGCACTGGTCGAGTCCGTCGACTTGTTCCCGTCACTGTGCGCGCTTTGCGGGCTTCCCGGCCGGAGGGGCATGGAAGGCTCCAGCTGGCGCGGTGTCTTCGACGCTCCCAAGCGGCTCTGGAAGCGGGCCGTCTTCAGCCAGCAGCCCCGCGCCATCCCGGGCATCGGCCCGGGAATGGGCTACTCGATGCGCACAGCAAGGTACCGCTACACCGAGTGGTCCGCACTGGACAGCCCGTACAGCACGGCGGAGCTATACGACTACAAGGAATTCCGAAACGAGGTGCGCAATTTCGCCAACCGCCCCGAACACCTCTCCTTGGCCAACGGGCTCGCGCACATGATGCGAGAAGGGTGGCAGGGCTCGCTGCCGCCCACGCAGGCTCCCAGCCGGTCGAGGGGCTGAGCGGCGCTAGCGCGTGCCGGCCCGCGAGAGCCTTCCATACTCCGCCGGGTTGTCGACGTCGAGTACGACGCCTTGGTCGTGGACATCAACGAAGCATGCGCGCGGGTAGTGCGCGCGCACTACCGACTGCGGGCTCTCGTGCGGCGGAAGGGCCAATAGCTCGGAGGCGACGGCCCGCGACAGCACCACAGGATGCCCGCGCTTGCCTCGGTGGCGTGGTATCACGAGTGGCGCCCCGCTGCGGTCGGCGGCCGCCAGCAGCGAGTCCAAGGTGCGCCCCCTGACGGCCGGATGGTCGACTAGGGCCCACAGGAAGCGGCCCGTCTCCTCGCCGGCCGCCCGCAGCCCGCACTGCAGGGACGACAGCATTCCCCGGTCATAATCCCGATTGATGACAGCGCGGAGGCGAGGCGAGGCGGGAAGCCGTTCCCGGATGCGCCCGGCATGGTGCCCCAACACGACAACTACCCGATCCACACGCGGCAGAAGAAGCCATCCGAGATGGGCTACGAAGGGGCGGCCTCGGTAGTTCAGGAGGGCCTTGTCCCGGCCCATCCGGGAAGAGCGGCCCGCCGCCAGCACCAAGCCGACGGTCTTCACCTCGATTCCACGGGCACCCGCTCGTCGGCGACGGCGGCCTCCGCCGCGCGGACCGTCCGCGGCAATCCGGCCGCAAACACCGACATCGCCATCGGACTCCATTGGTCGCCAGGATTGCGCCGCCTGCGAATCATCTCTGCCACGACGGCCACGGCGATTTCCTCGGGCGTGACGGCGCCTATGTCCAGGCCCATCGGCGAGTGGATCCTGCCGATGGCCTCAGCCGGCAACCCCTCCCTGACCAGATGCTTGGCCACCTCTAAGGTCTTGCGCTTGGAGCCAATCATCCCGATGTAGCGCAGGGGCTGCCCGACCGCCCAGCGCAGGACCCGCATGTCGTCACGGTGGCCCCGCGTCACGATGATGACGTACGTGGCGTCGTTGGCGGGCAGGGTGGGGAAGACATCCTCATACTCCGCGGCGACGACCGAGGCTGCTTCCGGGAACCGCTCGCGGTTGGCGTAGCGCTCGCGGTCGTCGACTACCGTTGTGGAGAATCCGGCGAGCGTCGCGACCTTGGAGAGGCTCTTGGAGATGTGGCCCGCCCCGAAGATGAGAGCACGCGGCACCGGCAGGACCGGTTCGACGTACACGTTCAGCTGCCCTCCGCAAATGAGGCCGTTGTCGTAGGCAGCGTCCTGGCCTAGGTTGAACTCCAGCAGACGCGGCTTCTCGCTGTCGATGACATCCCTCGCCGCCTGCCACACCTCGGCTTCGGTGCACCCGCCGCCGATCGTGCCGACCATGCTGCCGTCCTCCCGGATCAGCATCTTGGCGCTCTGGAAGCTCGGGATCGAGCCTTCAACCTCGACGATCGTCGCAATGGCGCATTTCTGTCCGCTGCGGCGCAGCGCCACCACCTCCTCGTACACATCCATCGGACGCGGCATCCCACTAATCATAGTCGCGTAGCTCGACGAGGGATCCCGGGAGCGGGCACGACTGTCGGGAATTGTCGGCGACGATCGCCCGCGACAAAAGGTTGGCCGGGCCAGTCGGGCCCCTTGGGGCCTTGCCTTCCTCTACTGCGGCGCGCCGAACCAGCGCGCATAGATGGTGTCGTACCTGCCAGACTCGATCAGCCCGAGAAGCGCCCGGTTGACGCGCTCCCGCAGCTGGCTGCCTTCCGGGAAGGCGAATGCGTACTGCTCGCTCTCGATGGCCCATCCCGCCAGGACCACGTCCTCCTCGGGATTCTGCTGCGCGTAGTGCATCAGGGGGGCCGCGTCGAACAGGATCGCGTCCACTTCTCGCGAGACGAGCAGATGCCAAGCCTCTTCAACGCCCCTCGTCGTGCGGACGTCCCTTGTGTGGCGCCGGGCGAGATCCTCGCTGGTCGTCCCGGCTACGGTCGCGACCGACCGGCCGCTGAGTTCGTCCAGAGACGAAATGCTCGATTCCAAGTGCTCGATCGTCAGGCCGGCCGATAGCTCCGCGATCGCGATGCCGAATAGGGCGATGCCGATGAGCATCACAACGAAGCAGAGGAACCGTCCCATCCAGGTGCGCGGCACTACGTCCCCGTACCCAACAGTCGTCGCCGTTGCCAGGGCGCACCACGATGCCTGAAGGATCCCGGGGAAGATCCTCCGGTCAACTACAGGCCCACCTCGTTCGGCGAGATAGAAGAACAGCGAGCAGAGGGCGATGAAGCCGATACATGTTGCCAGAGGCAGTAGCACGGACTTGGTGCCAATGGCGGTCGCAAGCCGCCCGACGGTTGTCGAAGAGTCACGGTGCGACAGGATCTTGAGCCCAGCGTCCATGTACGGCACGCTGAAGTCCATCTCGACCTCACGGCGGTATGTGAGGCTGATCCCCGCTACGGCCAAGTCGATAGAGCCTTGGCGGACGGCGTCCATCAGGCGCGTGAACTCCATCTGGCGGTAGTTCCACTCGAGTCCGAGGTCGCGGCCGATCGCCTCCCACAGCTCGATGTCGAAACCAGTCGGCCCGTCCGTCGTCTGGATCACGTGGGGCGGAAAGACGGCCACTCCAACAGCAAGAGGACTGTCGGAAGGCTGCGGCCAGGCCGGCAGACAGGAAATCGCCAGTGCCGCCGCCAGCGCAGCTAGGCGCTTTTGGGTGCAAGGGCGCCGTCCGTCGCGGGTCGCGGGCCAACGCGTGTAGCTTGGCGGGCGGGGGCGCGCGGACGGCAAGGCAGCCAGTATTCTTGCACGCAAGCCTGGCCCGGCCAGGCGAGCGAACACGGAGGCTGTCTGGGGACGGTGTTGTACAGTGGATCTTTGGCCCCCGTGCGCAGTTTGCATGCGATTGGAGAAAGCTTACGACCCCTCGCAGATTGAGCCAGCGTGGGCCGAGTGGTGGGTGCAGGAAGGCCTTTTCCGGGCGGACCCTGAATCTGACAAGCCTGTCTTCTCCCTCGTAATCCCGCCGCCCAATGTGACCGGTGCCCTGCATATGGGGCACATGTTCGAGACGTCGCAGGTCGACATCACGATGCGCTGGCAGCGCATGCGCGGCCGCAGCGTACTTTGGCTTCCGGGGACCGACCATGCCGGCATCGCCACGCAGATGCTGGTTGAGCGGCACTTGGCCAAGTCCGGCATCGACCGCCTCGAGATTGGTCGGGACCGGTTTCTCGAGCATGTCTGGGACTGGAAGGAGCACTTCGGCGGCCGGATCGTCGGGCAGCTAAAGAGGGTCGGGGCGAGCTGCGACTGGACCCGCGAGCGCTTCACTATGGACACCGGGCTGTCCCGGGCAGTGACCGAGTGTTTCGTGCGGCTCTGGGAGCGCGGTCTCGTGTACCGGGGCGAGTACATGGTCAATTGGGATCCCGGGACCCGCACTGCGATCTCGGATCTAGAGGTCGAGTACTCCCCCAAGGTGGGATCGCTTTGGTACCTGCGCTATCCGGTTGAGGGTTCGGACGGCGAGTTCATCACCGTTGCCACTACCAGGCCCGAGACGATGCTCGGCGACACCGCTGTCGCGGTGCATCCGGCCGATGAGCGCTTCCGGCACCTCCACGGCCGCAGCGTGACGCTTCCGCTGGTCGGACGGAGCCTTCCCGTCATCTGCGACGAGTTTGTGGATCCCGAGTTTGGCACGGGGGTGGTCAAGGTTACGCCGGCGCACGACCCGAGCGACTTCGCCGCTGGCCAGCGCCACGGGCTGAAGTGCATCACGGTTCTCGACGAAGAGGCCCGCATCAATAGTGCCGGCGGGCAGTACGAGGGCTTGGACCGCTACAAGGCCCGGGCTAGGGTGGTTCGCGACCTTGAGGCCTTGGGGCTGGTGGATAGGGTCGAGCAGTACACCAATAACATCGGCCGCAGCCAGCGGTCCGGTCTCGCCGTCGAGCCCCGCGTCTCCACGCAATGGTTCGTTCGCACCCGGACGTTGGCCGAAGAGGCCATCCGTGCGGTCGAGGACGGTCGCACGCAGATCATCCCTGACCAGTGGCAGCGCAACTACTTCGAGTGGATGCGCAACATCCGCGACTGGTGCGTCTCCCGGCAGCTCTGGTGGGGGCACCGGATTCCGGCATGGCACTTGGAGGACGGCTCGATCGTCGTTGCGCGCAGCGAGCGGGAGGCGCGCGAGCAGGCCACCCGGCGAGGGCAGCAGATCACTCACCGAGAGACGGATGTGCTCGACACATGGTTCAGCTCCGGCCTGTGGCCCTTCTCAACAATGGGCTGGCCCGACGACACGGAGGACTTAAGGGCGTTCTATCCCACAAGCCTGCTCAACACCGGCTTCGACATCCTCTTCTTCTGGGTGGCGCGCATGATGATGCTTGGCCTAGCCATGACGGGCGAGGTCCCCTTCCACAAGGTCTTCATCCACGGATTGGTGCGCGACGCGGACAAGCAGAAGATGTCCAAGACCAAGGGCAACGTCATCGACCCCATCAAGATGACGGACCAATACGGGACGGACGCCGTGAGGTTTGCGCTGGTGGCCTCTGCCGGACAGGGATCGGACGTCGTGCTCAAGGAGGAGCGCATCGCCGGCTACCGCACTTTCGCCAACAAGATCTGGAACGCCCTCAGGTTCGTGGGGATGAGCCTCGAAAAGGCTGGCGCGGATGTCTGGACTCCCGAAGATCTGGCTAGGTTCGAACCGCTGCCGGACGAGGAAACTGGCGTCGTGTCACTGGCCGACCGCTGGATCTTCTCCCGGCTGCGCAGTGTTGCCGAGGAGGCCAACGATGCGATCGAGGCATTTCGATACCACGAGGTCGCCAGCACGCTCTACCATTTCTTCTGGCATGAGTTCTGCGACTGGTACATCGAGCTGAAGAAGCTCTCGTTCCGGAGTGGCGGCGGGCTGACCAATGGCTGGAAGAATATGCTGGCCGCGACGGAGCGGTCATTGCGGCTGTTGCATCCCGTGATGCCCTTCATCACAGAGGACCTGTGGCAGCGCCTGACGGCCAACACGCCGGGCCGCGCGCGCTCAATCGCCCTCTCGGGCTACCCCCAGCCGAGAGAAGGGGATGCGGACCCGCTTGCAGAGCGGGATGTCGGCATTCTGCAGGGGCTGGTGACGGTGACCCGAAACCTGCGCTCGGAGCTGGGCCTGCCCGTACGCGAAGTCGTGCAGGGGACGGTGCACAGCCATGATCAGGCAGTTCTGGAGGTGGTCGCAGGCGAGGGAGATGCCCTCTTGAAGCTCGCCGCGGCCCGATTCCAAGGCAGCCACGGCAAGGCTCCGGCCGGGCATGCCTTGGCCCACGCTACAGAATTCGATCTGGGTCTCGATCTGGCCGAGGGCCGCAAGCAGGCCGTCCGGGACAAGCTTGAGAAGCAGCTGGCACCACTGGAAAAGGCCGCTCTGCGAGCCCGGAGGCGGCTCGCAAACCCGCATTTCACCGGCAAGGCGCCCGCTCGGGTCGTCGATTCCGCCCGGGCGACTCTTGCGGACTACGAGTCCCGCATCGAGAGGATCAGAGGCACGCTCTCAGCCATCTGATCCTCCTGCGGGCAGGGGACGAGTTGCTCGCGGCGGCGACGCCGAAGGCGGCGCCCTGCCTAGCGTGCGGATGCCACTTGCCGGTCGCGCAGTCGCTCCGGGTCGGTCACCGGCTGCTCTGCGACCAACTCGCCTTCCCGCAGGCCGGACGCGATCGCGGCCTCAATGTCACTGAGCCGGTCGACCACGACCCCGCGTTCGGAGAAGAGGCCATCGTCTTCCACCCACACGACCTGCCTGCCTTCGACGCTCGCGAGCGCCGAGCGCGGGATCACGATGGAGCTGTCGCGGCTCTCCAGAACGAGGTCCGCGCTGGCGGAAAGGTCGGGCATGATCCGCTCGTCCTCACTGGTGATCTCGACCTGGACTGAGACTTGCCGGACCCAAGCCCCAGATCCGCCGGATGAGCCTCTGCGCCCCCCGCGACCCCCGCCGCCACCAGACGATTGGCCGGCAGAGGCCATCGCCCCGACTGCCGACACGCGCCCTTCGAACGCCACGTCGGGATAGGCATCGAGACGTATGCTGGCCGGAGCGCCGAGGACGATGGACTGGGCGTCGGCCTGATTCACGTCCGCATACAGTGCCATATCGGAGAGATCCACAATCCTTAGGAAGGTGGCCCCTGGATTGACGGTGTCTCCGGCGGCTGCCTGCGAGAAGCCGTCCCTCTGAAACATCGGCTCAATTACGACCAGTCCGTCTACCGGGGTCTTCATGCGCATCTTTTCGAGGTCTGTCTCGCTGCGGTCCAGCCTGCGCTCTTCCCGCTCTACGTCGATCTCGGCCACGCGTCTTTCAGCCCGATCGGCCAGCCGCGCCAGCCGCAGCTCCTCCGTAAGCTGGCGCGCGGCCGCATCGGTCTGATCCACCAACAGCGCCAGGATCTCGGCCTGAATCCTTGACCGCACCTCGGCCGAGCGCAGGTCGAGCTTGGCCTTCTCCGCGTCGGCCAGTGCTTGCTTCTGTCGCTGCTCCAGCACTGCTGCGGCGCTGATGAGCGAGGCAGTCCGGCTAGCAGTACGCCTGCGGGTCTGGGCCAGCATGGATCGGTAGGTATCCAAGATGTCGACGACCCGCTTGGACTCGAATTCGGCCACGACGTCCCCGGCCTCCACCATCGAGCCAGCCTCGGCCAGTGTCGCAATGGTGAGGCTACCGCCGCCTCCCCCTCCGCCGCCTCCGCCGCCTCCGCCGCCGCGGTCCCTTCCGCCACGCATTCGGGGCGCGCGTACTACAGCAAAGTTCACCGCTCCGACCGTCCCTCCCACTCGCAGCGTCGACTCGAACCTCTTCACCTGCACTGGCACGGTCCTGACCAGCGCACCAGCGGCTGGCCCGGCAGTCGTGTTGCTGGTCGCCAGCGAGCCGTAAATGCCTAGGCCGACCACCACGCCGACTACCACCAAGGCTGCCGTCGCCTTTCCCGAAAGCGGGCCCTGTTGGCGCTCGGGAGGCGGGACAACCTCGGCGCGCAGCGCTGCGGCACCTTCGGTCTCACGCTTGCGCAGGTCTACGACAGCGGCGGAACTTCGACCCATATCAACCTCCCAATTGTGCCTGAATAGACGCTTGGGCCCGGGCCAAGTTCCGGGACCGCGGCCCTTATCCGGTAAATTCCGTGCAAAGTCGCGCAGGTCGCCTGCCGTCTACTCCTTCCCGTTTCCCGGTCGGCAGCAAAATCTATGGATCGCCCCGCCTCCCGCGGAAAGCTCCGCAATCGCCCGACGTTGCCGGGACCGTCGGCGGAGCGCGCTGCCCCGCTCACCGCGGTTCAGGCTGCGTTCCGGATCTGAAGCATCGGCGTGGCTGTATGGCGCTTCCGGCCCCCGCCTAGGGCGGCCGTCGCATCACAGTACGGCGGTGGCCGCACGGTACGCCGCGGTTGCCTTGTGGCAGTCGGTCAGGGCATTGACGACTGCGAACTGCGCGGCGGCAGCCGCCATCTCCCTCTGGTTCACGATGAACAGCGTCGAGTCGCCGAGCTCGAATCGCTCCAGTTCGGCAGATGCGAGGCGGCGGGCGAGGTCGTACTCCGCACGCGCCAATTCCAGGCGCTGTAGCGCCAGATCCAGCGCTGACGCGGCGTCGCGCACAGCGACCTCCACCGAGTCTTGGACGTATTGCAGCTTGTACAGGAGCTGCTCCTGCTTCGCATTCTGTACCGCGATCTCCCCTGTGCCTTGCGGCGCTGCACGGGTGACTCCAGCGTGATGCCTACCTGCAGCTCGTTTCCGCGCTTGCTGATCGTTCCGATTTCCGAATCGCGGCCGAATTGAGCCCTGAACCTCACCTCTGGGCGGAGTTGGTTTCGGGCCAATTGCCGAACTACCCCGTTCTGCCGGATCTCGACCAGAGCACGCCCGCAATCTCAGGCCGTCGCTGCAGCGCCGTTCTGAGACCCTGCTCGACCGCCGAAGCCTGGAGCTTCTCAGGATCGGGAAACTCGGGGAGCCGCGTGCGCCCTGCCTGCACGATGCTTCCAGTTGTGTCTCGCAGGACCAGCGAAAGGTCGAGGCGGGCAGCCTGCAGGTCGCGCTCCGCCGACACCGCCGCCGACCTTCTCAGCAGGACCGCCCGCTCGGTCTCTACGATCTTGGTTTCCGCGATCTGGCCCGCATCGACCATCCCCTCGCCCCGGTCTTCCGCAAGGGCCAGCAAGTCCGCTGCGATGCCCAGCTTCCTCCCATCCGACACCCATGTCCAGTACGCCGAGGCTGCAGCTTGGAGCGGCGCCGAGGGCGCCCTTGATTTCTCTTGGTGAGTCGCCGCAGTGCACCAGCGCCCGAGACCGATGGGTCTGGCGGGGGAAGTAGCGCTTGACGGACTGCCAAGGATCCAATCTTCCTGCTAGGGTCTCAAATCGGTTTTCAGAGGCAGATGCACTCAATTCCTTGATTGGCACCGTTCGATAGCGCCGCCAAGCCAGAATTCTTGGTCGTGATCGCCGCCAAGCACCGAGACTGATGGGCGGCTCGGGGCAGGTGATGTGCCCTCTCGTTCCGGTTGTCAAGCTGTCTACGGTTTCAACGTAAGGGGCGGGCCTAATCTTCCGGCACTCAGCCGGGTACTTGGTTGCGCAGGGATGGCCGTCGGGCCGTCAGAGGGTCCTTCTTGCCCAGTGTTGGCAATCGCCTTGCCGCCGAGGCACAGGTACTTGTTCCGGACGGGGGCCGTCCAGCGAACGTCTAGCCAATACGCGACTGGCTTGAGAGCGCGGTGACAACCCGCTGCCAGTGTCCTGGGCGGAGGCCATAGCGAATTGAGGCAATAGCCAAGGCTCAATTGGTACGCCGCTCGCGCAGTCGGCCCTGTTCCCAGATGAGCAGGCAGCTATGCGGTGGTTCGAGTCTCACCGATGGTCGAGTCGCCTAAGCTGCGGGCACTGCGGCGGCAAGGGTAGAGGCGATGGTCTGATTTCGGTTGCTCGTGCGTAGGTTCCGCTTGCCTCAGCGTACGGTGCGGGCCGGCGGCAAAGCCAAATCCTCCGGGTTTTGGTTGCCGTGGTCGGGGCACTCCGCGTGGCGATCTGAAGGGGAGCCTTTCGATTGTTGCCGTGAAGCAGCGTCCAGTGCTCCCACATCGGCGCGACCGTTCCAGCGAATCGCGGCCGATTCTTGCGCAGTCGTCAAGCCGATCCTGTTGCTTTCATACGAAGCCAGGCCGGACCTAGTGCGAGTCTTTCCGTTAGCGTGCTACGAGAAATTACCCCATACTCCGAAGTGGTCTGATAG
This sequence comes from Bryobacterales bacterium, assembly GCA_028819235.1. Taxonomy (GTDB): domain Bacteria; phylum Acidobacteriota; class Terriglobia; order Bryobacterales; family UBA6623; genus VXMF01. The sequence goes on along the minus strand of JAPPMC010000303.1, from coordinate 3,688 downwards.
CTTTAGCCCGTTTGCATCCTTTGGCCAGATCTGGATGCTGCTATTGGGCCTTAGGGCTAGGTCTTTGGTGTGAGCGATGTGATCAATGGCCGTCAGGCCATCAGCGGTTAATTTTCCTTTCGTCGCGAACTTGAAGCCGTCAAACGCTCGCAAGAGCGCACCGTGCACTCTATTCGGCACTCGTTTATTCGGAATCCTCTGATTGAAGTCCCCCAGAATGACGGATCGCGACTTGAAGAACCGGCAGCGCAGCTTCTGGAACCCCGCTAGCCATGCTAGGTGATCGTCCCACAGCTCGCGGTCCTTGTATCCGCTCTTTACGTGAGCACCGTCCCAAGGAATGCAAACTCCCACGACGGTCACGCAAGCCCCCGACGATGTTTCTGTGCTGCCCGCCACGAACCTGCCTTCCGGGAACGCCTTCGAACCGAGGGCATGCGTGTGGGGAGTCCAAGGTCGCTTGCTCCACAACAGCACCTTCCGTTTGCCCGGATCAATGGGGTAGCCCCAGTTGGGGCCGGCGTCGATTACATGTCCTACACTCGGGAGAATCCCTGCGAACCCTTCAGTCACGCACAGGATGTCGCACTTGGTCTTGGCGAGCTCATTGCTGATGATCTGGCCTTCGGCTGAATTAGGCTCTCTCCACCAGGTATTCCAAGTGCCGATCCGGATCGTACCGTCTTTACTGTTCTTCGCCATTCGATTGGGGATGAGCGTGCCTCCGACCGATTGTAGCCGGAGGCAGTGCGGCGATCCGGTCACCACTTGACCGACCAGCTGCCGAGCTCTCGCACCAGCGGTGGAGGCCTCGCACTGTCAAGTCAACTTGGGAATCCCTATTCCGAGGGCCGCCTTCACCTCGCCAGCCGACCTCATCACGGCGATTCTGAGGCCAGCCTCGACTCTCAGCGAGACACGGTCTGCTGGCTGTTCGACCATCAGGACCACATCAACCGCTAGAGCTCCTCGTGCGAGGAGGATATCGACCAGAAGCGAGTGCTCGCAGCGGACCGGCTGGCGCTCCCGGGCCGGAGCTAGCCAATCAGGCCTCCGCTGTTGGAGCACTTCGACATGTCGCGGCATCACCGCCGGCCGCGATCGATGCCTGATCCCCAGCACCAGCATCAGTGGCTCCGGTCCGCAATCGAACGATGGTTCGCTGGTTTCCGGGACGCGCCCGGCCCGGCCCAGCTGCGCAAATGCCTGCTGACCCGCCCAGGCTGGCGGCGCACTCGGACGCCCGTCTACGCTCGGCGCTCCACAACCTGTTCAGCTGTATGGCCTAGGTGGAAATGCTGGAGCTGGAGCGCCAGGCTAACTGGCAGAAGGCAGGAGGTGAAAGTCCTCTGTCATGAAGACGAAACCAGTCGCATGTCTCCGCGAGCCGTGCGGCAGCGGTCGTGAGGCCGCTGGCGAAGCGTCGGTAGCGGTGTCTGCGGGCAGGGCTAATGAGCACCGAAAGGCTTAGATCGGAGTGCCGAGTCTGTCAGTTCGGGCGAAGGCAACACTGGCCGCACCGTTAAAGGCGGTGAGGGGTGGTCAGGCTCCGCGGTGTCAGAGAACCCATGCACGCAGGTACGCCTTGTGTCGGGACCTGGGAGGTCTTCGTCGCGCCCCGGGGGGTCGCCCGGGGACGTGGTGGGAAGGGGAAAACCGAAGCCACCGATGGGAGCGATGAAGAAGTCGGATGACCCCATAGTGTGTGCTGGGCAGCGCCCAGATCAGGTGGGTTGGAGTCCCACTGGCGCTCGAGTAAGGAGCGCCATATCCGAAAGTGGGGGTAATTCCTCACTGGCCGGGGTGTGCTGATAGGCGAAACCCTAAACGGGCACGAAGCCGGAAACGGCGGACACAGCCAAGGAAGGAGCTAGGTTGACGCACTGCTGGAAAGCAACCGGAGGGCAGGGTGTCCACCGCGAGGTGGAATCTGAAGGGCTTCAGGAGAAGTTCCGGGCCGTAGTCGAGGGGCAACCCGTGATGAATCGGTCGGCCAAAGACGGGGCAAGGTCGAGTCGGCACTATGGCGACGAAGGCGTTCTTACTCACCCGTCGTACCAAGGTGTGTGCGAACGGCACGGTACGGAAGATCTGGACGTGACCCCAGGAGGGCTCGTCGCGTTCCCGGGTGGCACCGGGATAACAGACCCTATAAGTCGAGAGACGAAGTGGGGAAGGATGCGCGGCGAGCAGTCGGACAGCCGAATAGTACTTCAAGCGCGGCGAAAGCCGCGTGACCGCGCGAGCGGCGGCCGGGTGGGCCGGGGAAGTCGGCTGGCAGAGGCAGTCGGAGCGAGACGGTGGATGAGCGAGTAAGGGTCGTGACGCGGATAAGTTCGATAAGTGAAAGACCCGGACGTCACGGACCGAGGAGACTCGTGCACTGGATCAACCCGGCAGGCAAGAGGAAGGTCCACTCATTGGTGGACAAGGTCTACAAGCGGAAGAACTTGGAGGTGGCTTGGGAGAAGGTGAGGCGCAACCGGGGAGCCGGGGGCGTGGACGGAGAGGGCCTGGCGGCGTTCGAGGCGTCCTTGGATGCGAATCTCGACCGTCTGCACCAGGAACTGCGGGACGGCACGTATGTGCCGCAGCCCGTGCTCCAGCATCTGATACCCAAGGCGGGCCAGCCGGGGAAGTTTCGGCGCTTGGGCATCCCGACGGTCTATGACCGGGTGTGCCAACAGGCGCTGCTGAACCGGCTGGAACCGATCTTTGAGCCGGTGTTCGACGCGGCCAGCTTCGGATACCGGCCCGGACGGTCCACCCATGACGCGCTGCGCAAGATCTGGGGCGAACTGCAAGAGGGCTACGAGTGGGTCGTTGACGCTGACCTGAGAGATTTTTTCGGGTCCGTGGACCACGACAAGCTGCTCGAACTCGTCAACCGGCAAGTTTCGGACGGACGGGTGCTCGGCCTGCTCAGGCAGATGCTCAAGTCCGGGCTGATGGCCGACGGCAGTCGGCTGCCAACCGAACAGGGCACTCCGCAAGGGGGCGTGATTTCGCCTTTGCTGAGCAATGTCTTGCTCACCCCGTTCGACCGGGAAATGCGTCATCGCGGGCACCGGCTGACGCGGTATGCCGACGACTGGCTGCTCACGTGTCGCAGTCGCGGGGAAGCCCGCGCTGCACTCAAGACGGCCAAGCGGATTCTGGCGAAGTTGGGCGTGACCCTGAACGCCGAGAAGACACGAATTGTCCATGTGCGGCAAGGGTTCGAGTTTCTTGGCTACAAGATCAAGCAGGGCTGGCGGCCCTTGCGGCTGCCGTCCTCGAAGATCACGAGCAGGGTCCGCGCGGGAACGCTCTACGCGATTCCGCGCGACAAGTCGATAAAGAACTTCAAGGACCAGATTCGGGCGCGCACCCGTCGCAAGGCTCCCGTAACGACGCGGGAACTGATCGATCAGATCAATCCGGTCATCCGCGGGTGGGGCCAGTACTATCGCAAGGCCCGAGTGCGCAGACTCTTCCACCAGCTTGACGGCTGGATCGTGCGACGCATCTGGTCGCATCGCTACAAGCGGTGGCGCAACAGCGGCTGGAAGCAGCTGCCGGAGCGCACGCTACGGGGCGAATACGGGCTTGTGGGACTGATTTCGCTGGTGCCTTCCTTGAGTCCTCGCTAGACGATGCCGATGTGAAAGCGGCCTACGGGAAAACTGTACGGGCCGTTTGAGCGGCG
>JAPPMC010000100.1 GCA_028819235.1 Bryobacterales bacterium | reverse complement strand
GCTTCCGCGCCCTGGTGGCGGTGAGCGCTCCCACCGCGCTGGCCGCGGCCACCGCAGACGCCGCCGGGATGCAACTGGCCGGCTTCGCCCGCAACGGCGCCATGACCGTCTACGTTGACGCCTGAGCCCGAGTCTGATCCGAGAGGAGGACCGTGACCGACCAACCCGACCGACATCCAAGTCTGCAGGATCTGGTTCTTGGTGCCTTCCGCGTCGCCGCACGGCGGGGCAAGCCGGAGTGGTATCGCATGGCAGGAACTGTCTTGAAGAACCGGCTACTGGATCTAACAGAGCGGTCGTTCGATGAGGCTGACTATGGCGCGGACCGATTTGGTGATCTCGTTGAACAGCTTGATGGCCTACTCACGGTGGATCATTCTACCCAGCCCTACCTCTTGGAGTTGCGGGAGCCCTACCGCTCCGAGATTCAGCAGTCCGACGCCGCGAGCGCATCGCCGAGTCGGACGATGATCCGGTCGGACCTATGGCACGCGATTGTCGACTACAGCCACGGCCAGAGTTGGATATGGGATCGGACAACCGGTAAGGCGGTCCGCTTGCCGGAAGTAGAGGACTCCGGTGGTGGGGATGATCTTCCAACCCTGGACCGCACAACCCTGCAGACCTGGCGAGCTGAGTTCGCCGGAGAGTGCTCGGATCAGGTAAGCGACGCAGAGGCGCTCCAACTCAAGGTCTGGGTCAGCGAGGGCCTCGGGACTGCGGCTCTGCCGAAGAGGCTCCGTGGTCCTTGGACTAATCGGATGCGCGACCAGGTCCAAGAGAGGTTGCTCGAGTTCTTCGATTCGCAGGAGCTAGATCCACCGAAGGACTTGCTTGTCCACTCACGACAGACCAAGCCTGCTGGTGAGCTTCGGTCCTTCGTGTTGCGATGCGTTTCGCTGATGAACGACCGTGAGTTGAAGGAACTCCAAATCCCGGCGGAAGTTGCCATGCGGGCGCATAGATGATGGGGGCTTCGCCATGCGTGTGGCACGTCCGCGTCCCTGGACAGCCCTCCGTCATCGACGTCGGGAAGGCGGCGCGCTCGCGCGGGTGGGCGGTGGAAGAGATCGGCTGTGTCCGCCTTGCCTCCGGCCGCGGTCGGATCCTCAGCGTCGTGTCGCGGACTGATGCCGTTCGGCTGTACGAGGACATGCACTGTCGTCCGGTCGCAGTGGTGTACGAGGGCAAGCCGAGAGTCAGGCTGGATCCTAGGGCAACTATCCGAGATGACCGTACTGTGCCGCTCCATCGGTTCTGCCGCTACAAGTCCTTCACAAGGAGCCTGCAGTCCAATGCGGCCGCGCTCTGGGACTCAGCCTTTGAAGTCTGGTTGGCGCAGGTCGAATGTGACGGTCCGAACGATCCGCGGATCCTCCCCTTTCACATCTTTGAGGCGAGGGGCGACTACGCGCTGGATAAGGTGGCTGAGCGACGGCGGTTCCGACAGGAACACCACAACGTGCGAGCGCTCGTTGACGACACCGAGCGTCGATGGACTCTGGCGCGTCCGGGTGCACGGCACGGACGGGAGCTTCAGACGGTTCGCGGCCTGCAGTTGTACGACGGCTTCCATTGGGACGTGATGGCCCGACGTACTGCCGTAGTTGCATCGTCGATCACGATGTGGAGAGTTCGGTCTGACGGATACATCAACATCTATCCAGATGGCCATGTTCGCCCGGGAAGGTCCTGCAAACGGACCTGGAGCAAGAGCCAGAGCGAGCAAGCCGACGCGAATGATCGCAACAAGAGCCGGTCGTAAACGCGAATACCCGGCCAACAAGGGCCGGGAATTCACTGAAACTATTGCGAGGTCTCGGCCATCGAGAACGGGTCTCGGTGGTCAGCCGGTTGCGAAATAGGAGACTAACTAGTCCCGCCTCGCTGATACTGGGCAACCGCTGGGCCCCACCTCCGCTCTCACATGACTGGCACTCAATGCGGCGCTACCGCAACGAGCACCCCCCTTGGCCTTGCGGGCCTCGGATCGCTCACGACGATACCAGAAGACTGTGTAAGCGCGTCGAACCGGGCGGAACCGTATGTCTGTGGATCGGCCGTAGGTCGGCCGCCCCCGTTGTGGCCTGCTGGGCGGTGCCCAGAGGCTCCCTAGACTGCGGTGATGCTGGAATCGGTCGGCGTGGGCCGGGGGCTTGTCGTGGTGCACCTGTTCTGCGCTCGCACGCCCGCCACCGACGACGCCGCCGTGCTCAGCGCGGTGAAGGACGCCACCGAGGCGGGCACCCAGGTGGTGACG
>JAPPMC010000002.1 GCA_028819235.1 Bryobacterales bacterium | reverse complement strand
GGCGCTACCAGCGGGCCGCCGGGCCCGTCGTGACAGGGGTTTTGGCTCAAGCACTCGCTAGCGCTTAGTCGCAGGTGGCAAAAGAGCGTTGTTTGCGTGGGAGAGACTTGGTGCGTGCCGGTTCGGCGTCTACTGAAGCCGCCCACCGTCCAGTGTTTGCGCCGTGCAATTGCGCAGGCCTCGTGGTCGCGTGCACTGGTGGCACGCGAACGGTGTCCTTCCATGCTGCCAGCGACTGGGCCTTGAAGCGGGGCTTGCCCGCTATGCGCGTCCGCATCGGCATTTCGAACCGGAGTTCCCGCTGGTTCAGCACCGCAGATCCAGATGCGCTCCGACGGCGATTCTGACAGATTGGGCGATCCTGGTTCGGGTACGCGGGCCTCGGCTCCTCCAGAGACGCGTCCGGTCAGGCCCGGAGTGTCAGGCGGTTCTCCGCCTGAAAGCTGTCGCGATCATCGGCGGCGCCACCAGCGTCGTCACCATCACCATCGCCACTATCGCGGAGAACGTCTCCGCCGAGAACAGCGGCGTGCCCGACACCATAGCCGACGAGCCGACACCCGCAAAGATCAGCCCGACCTCGCCGCGCGGGATCATGCTCACGGCCACTGCCCACCGGTTCAGCCGCCGGTCGATCACTCCCGCCGCGCAGGCCATCTTGCTCACCACGGCGGTCACGCTCAGCAGTGCCGCAAACACCAGCACCGCCGGGAAGAAGAACAGCGAGACCTCAACCCGCAGGCCCATGTACACGAAGAAGACCGGCACGAACACCGCGCTGATAGGCTCGACGGCGTGTTCGATGCGGTGCACCGGCTCCTTGTCCCCGAAGTGCTTCGTCAGAGCCCTGTCCACAACCAGGCCGGCAGCGAACGCCCCCACGATATTCGCCAGGCCAACCAGCTCGGCCAAGGCGGCCATCACGAAGCAGTAGGCCACCGCAAGCACTCGGCCTACCGACTGCGAGCGAGCGTGCTCGACCAGCGCCACCACGGGCATCACAATCGTCCGGCTCATAAGGACCGAGCCGGCCAGGAATCCCACGGCCTTCAGGCCGATCACGAGGATCGGCAGCAGCGCGAACTCTGCCTCGCCTCCGGCGTCCACCGATCGGACCACGCCCAGCATGAAGGCTAGGATTACCAGCCCCAGGACATCGTCCACCACGGCTGCCCCCAGCACCAGCTTCGACTCCGCGCCTTCGACCTTGCCCAGGTCCTTGAGCACCCTCGCCGTGATCCCGACGCTGGTTGCCGACAGGGTGGCCCCCACGAACAGGTGCACGTACCAGTCCACGTCCTCCGGCATGAACATGCTCGACACCAGGAATCCCAGGCCGAGCGGAGCGATCACGCCGATCACTGCCACCAGCACCGCCGAAACGCCCACGGCCTGCAGGTCTTCCAGATCGAAGGACAGCCCGACCTCGAACAGCAGCAGGATCACGCCGATCTCTGCCGCGATCGGCAGGAACGGCGCGTCCTTGAGGGCCGTAATGGCGTCGAACCCAACCAGCCCTAGACTGCCCAGCACCACGCCAAAGACCAGCTCGCCCAGCACGGTGGGCTGCTTGAGCCGCTCAAAGACCTCCCCGCCGACCTTGGCCGCCAGCAGCATGAGCGAGAACGCGAGCAGGAACGAGGTCAGGTCGTCGGTGTGCGTGCCGGCCTCGCCGGCGCTTGCGAACCAGATGCCGATCCCGATCCCTCCCAAGACCACGACCCGGGCTATGAAGGGGGCCGGAAAGTGCGTGCCCAGCAGGCCCCTGGCCACCGGGGATTCGTAGAGTCGCAGCTTCACGCGGGCCGGCAGCCTCCGGCGGCTCCTCTGTAGCGCACTGCCGCCGTGCCCGTCGGTGGGGCTGCCGTGCCGCCATCATAACCTGACCGACCCAAATCGTCGTCTGCAGGCACCAACTTGCGAGACCCGCAATTCGGCGCCAGGCTGTCGCCGGCGTGGCAACCTGCAGCCAAGAATCCTATCGGTCCGGCCCGATCTCCGGTCGTCGGCCGATCGGCGCCCCGACGACCGCGTAGCTGCGGGTCGGAAGATGCATTGACCGACCCGCTCGCGGGACCGGCGCCCGTATGTCGGTAGGCCTGTCAGACGCTCCCGCGGGCTCGCCATGGTGGACCCTGTCGCGATCGGCTCGAGTGTGCTCCCTTACCCTCGCGCGGTCCAGCAGGAAGTCGCTCATGTGCTGCGCGTCCCTGCTGGCCCGGTAGACCTCCAGCGGATCCTTGCGCAGCCGCGTCACCCATGCTCCGACGTAGTTGGCCGACCGCTTGGGGTCATGCCCGAGCGAAAGGCGATCGCCGGTGATCATCGAGCTGATCTCGGCCCGCAGCTCCTCTCGTGCGTAGGCGCTCGATCTCGGCCCTTGCCGCATTCCCTGCAGCAGCGTCGTGCGGTTGAGCCGGTCCGGATGGCCGGTCCAATGGCCCATCTCGTGCAGCGCCGATTGGTAGTACCCTGCCGCTGTAGGGTACTGGTGCTTGAACGGCAGCGTGATGCGGTCCATCGCCATGTCGTAGGCCGCAACGTTCTGCCCCGAGTGGCGGATGCTCGCGCCGGAAGCGCCGATCACGCGGTCGGCGTCCTGGTGCCGGTCCCACTCGTAGCCTCCCGGCGCGCGATCCGGACGGTCTGGCAACCCCGTCGCCTGCTCGGCATTGAAGACCGTGTAGCGGTACACGCGGGGCGAGCGCAGCCTAACGCTCTCGTAGACAGGCCGGTCCGACTCGTCCAGAACTGGCTTGCCGTTCTCGTCGCGCGCCAGGCGCCGCCCCTCGAATTGCCAGAACAGGATCGCGCAGCCTCGCTCGCCCTTGCGCACTTGCCCGCCCATCTCTTGGATCTGCCGGTAAGTTCCCCAACGCTCGTCACCGAATCCCCGCTTGCTCGCCTCGCTGGCGAGGAACACCGAGTTCCCGCCGCGGTACGTCTTGCCCGTCTTGACGTTGTACGGGAGGATCTTGACCCCCGGCTCCCAAGCCTGAACCCAAGGAGCCGTGCCCCTCTCGATCTCTTTGACCAAGGACTCGGCGACCTTCTGAAAGTAGTCGTCGAGTCCGGCGCGCCGGCGCATGGCCCTACTCGCCACCCTGGGTCCCCACATAGGCCGAGAAGACGGCCGGGTCGTCGCAGGCCTCAAGCGCTTCTGCCGCCTTCGTAGAGTCCTCCCTGAAGGCCCCGCACTGCTCGGCCGTGTCCAGGTCGGTCTCAACGATGACGCCCGGCTCTAGCGCCCGCCCGACCTCGGTCGGGCCGACCGCTCGGCGCACCGACAGCGCCCGTCCCTGGGCGATCCAGAAGACGCCCCCAAGCTGTGTCATCGCAGCCCTCCCGCAAGCTTCTCCGGCGCCGCCGCAGTCCGCCTCCCCTCGATCCAGCGGCAGGTCCACCGCCGCCGGGACCAGTCATAGCCCTCCACGTGGAGTGCCTCGACCACGCGCCGGACTCCGCCCCGCCGCTCCAGGTGGACGACTAGGTCCACCACGTCTCCAACCAAGTCCTGAACTGCCTCCCACGGCAGGCTGATCCCGGACTGCAGCACGCAGGATGTGCAGCGCTTGAGCGCGTTGTATGCCGAACTCGCGTGGAGCGTCGACAGCGAGCCGTCGTGGCCCGTGTTGAGGGCCTGAAGGAGGTCCCAAGCCTCGCCGCCGCGCACTTCTCCCACCAAGATTCGGTCCGGACGATGGCGCAACGCCGCCCGCACCAGGTCGCGCACCGTGACGGCCCCTTTGCCGTCAACCGCCCGCCGTGCCTCGAAGCGCAGCACGTTTCCCTGTTGCAGCCGCAGCTCAACCGTGTCTTCCACGACCACCAAGCGCTCGCTGCGTGGGATCAGGCCGGCAACGGCCGCCAGTAGAGTTGTCTTGCCCGTTCCCGTGCCCCCGCTGACAAGGATGTTGCGGCGATTCGCCACGGCGTCCGCGAGGGCGGCCATCACCTCGCCGGACACGCAGCCGGAGTGGACTAGGTCCGTCAGCGTCAGGCGGCGCCTGCCGAACTTGCGGATCGTCAAGGCAGGCCCCCCGAAGCAGCATGGCGGGAGGGCCACCGCAATGCGCGAACCATCCGGCAGCCGCGCGTCGAGCAGCGGCTGTTCGGCGCTCACCTCGCTGTCTTGGCTGCGGGCGATGGCGGTCGCCGCCTGGCACACTTGGCGTGCTTCGATGGCAACTCCCTCGGCAAGCTCCAGTACGCCGTTGCGCTCGACAAACACCGCATCCGGGTTGATCATCACCTCGCTGACCAGATCGTCGTCCAACAGGGCCATCACAGGCTTCAGGAATGGCGCGATCAGCTCGAATCCCGGATGGGCGGCTAAGTTCATGGTTCCCCTGGCCGTTGGGCGCAGACTGGCGGTGCGTCCCATTGGCGATTGCGCACGCTGCAGGTCAGCTATCGCGCATTATAGCTATACATAGATGACATGTCAATAATAATGGATCTATATATCGAATAAACACGAAATAAACCATGCATCTAGTCTTCTCAGGCGGCACAGGACGCCCGATCTGCGGAGGGATGCGGGTTCGTAGGCGCGATGACGGGCCTTCAAAGCTTACGCGCCGTTGCCCAGGCCCGAAACTCGGGCTGTTTCGGTGGGGATCGCGACGGGTCGGGCGGTGCGGCACCCGTGTGCCGGTTGACGTCTACTGACATCAACGGGGCAGCGGCGAGCGATTTCGCAACTGTCCCAGCCCGGCTCCGGGGGAGCCGGAGGGAGCATTGCCACCATCCCGCGGTGCTGCGGCGACGGCAGGCCGCCGCGCGCTGCGCTGCCCGCCTGCCGCGGCTCAGGGCAGGTGCATCACAACCATCTTCGTCTCGGTCATCTCTTCGATCGCATAGCGCGGGCCCTCCTTGCCGAAGCCGCTCTCCTTCAGGCCTCCGTACGGCATCAGGTCCGCCCGCCACTGCGTGCCCCAGTTGATGTGGATGTTCCCCGACTCCACCTCCCTGGCGAAGCGCATCGCGTGGTCGAGGCTCTCCGTGAAGATTGCGGCCGACAGCCCGTAATTGGTGTCGTTTGCGCTCGCGATCGCATCGTCCACCGACTCGAATGGCGTCAGGCCTACGGCCGGGCCGAAGAGCTCGTCGCACGAGATGCGCATGTCGGCCCGCACGTCAGCAACGATGGCCGGCTCCACGACTGCCCCTTCACGACCGCCGCCCGTGACTAGCCGACCGCCATTGCTGGCGGCTTCGCGAATCCACTGCTGCACCCGGACGGCGTCGCTTTCGCGCACCATCGGCCCCACGCTGACGCCCTCGTCCAGCGGGTTGCCCGTGCGGAGTCCGGAGACGCGCGGGCCAAGGCTGTCCACGAGGTCGCCGTACACCCTTTCGTGTGCTAGGACCCGTTGGGCGCTGATGCACACTTGCCCGGCGTTGGCGTAGCCCGTCGCCACGATTGCCGCTGCGGCCTTGTCCAGATCCGCATCGGGAAGCACGATCACGGGTGAGTTCGAGCCCAGTTCCATCGTGACCTTCTTGAGTCCAGCGACCGCGCAAATCCGCTCCCCGACATCGCGGCTGCCTGTGAAGCTGATCTTGCGGATCCGCGGGTCGGAGCACAGTTGCTGGCCGATCTCGCCTCCGGATCCCGTGATCACTTGGATCGCCTCAGGAGGCAGACCAGCGTCCAGAAGAAGCTTCGCAAACTTCAGGGCCACGAGCGGCGTGTCCGTGGCCGGCTTGAGGATTGCGCTGTTGCCCGCGGCGAACGCCGGGCCGATCTTGTGGCACACGAGATTGAGCGGGAAATTGAACGGCGTCACAGCTAGGACCACGCCGCAAGGCACGCGCAGCGTGAACCCGAACCTGTTCCCCGTCCCGGGGGCACCGTCCAGCGGCACCACCTCCGACCCGAGCCGCTTGGCCTCCTCCGCGGAGCAGATGATTGTTTCCTTGGCTCGGTCCACCTCGAATCGTGCCTCGGCGATGATCTTGCCTTCCTCTAGCGTGATCGTCCGCGCCAGGTCCTCCAGCCGCTCCTCCATCAATGCTGCGGCCCGCATCAGCAGCTGGTAGCGCTCGTAGCCGGACATGCTCCGCACCCGCTCGGCACCCTGAACGGCGAACGAGATTGCCCGATCCACGTCCTCGGCCGTGGCTCTCGGGACAGTGTCGACCTCTCTGCCGTCGAACGGGTTCATGACGGGGATTGAGCCGCCACCTGCGGTCCAGTCTCCAGCAATCAGCATCTCCATGTGGTATGTGCCCTCCTCGAATGCGCCGTGCGCGAACTACAGAATCTCACACCGTCAGCTCACGAGTGCGAACCTCGCACTCGGCAGCGTCGGTCCTACACCTGGACTCGGCGTACCGGCGGCAGGATACGCAGCGGCGCGCCGGTCCGAGGCCTGGTGCAGAGCGCTGTACAATTCACAGATACCCACGTGCCCCGCTCCTTGCCGAACAGGCCGGCCGCGGGGCACCGCGGCAAGGCCCGATGGCGACTGAGCCGCCTGCTTCCTCCCCTCGCGTCCTCGTGGTCGCTCCGATGCCGCCCGAAAAGGCGGCCTACGCGCTGGCCCGCTACAGCCGCTCGCCGGACTCGATCGTCCAGAGCCTCGACTGGGTGCGCAGGCACAGTGCGGAGAAGTTCCTCGACACGTTCTACTTTCAGTACGGGCATGCTTCCATCGCGGACTTGGGCCACTGCACCCTGTGCTTCGAGGGAATCTCGGAACTCGCCGCGATCGAAATCGAAGACGAGCAGCTTTGGGACGGCCAGGCCAAGTCCACCCGCTATCAGGATCTCTCCGGGAGCCGGGCCGTCGTGCCCGAAGACCTGCGAGGAACTCCCCACGAGGACACGTATGCGCGGGCGGCTCGGGCCCAGTTGCGCTGCTACAGCGACAGCCACGCTGCCCTCGTCGCCTCGCTGTCGGACGCTAACCCCAAGCCTAGGTCAATGTCGGTGGCGCGCTACCGCCGCACCATCAACGCCCGTGCATTCGACGTGGCCCGCTATCTGCTCCTCGCGGGTCTGCCGACGAACGTTGGCCAGGTCACCAGCATCCGCACGCTCGAGAAGCAGATGCGCAGGATGGGTGTCTCCGAGTATCCCGAAGTGCGGTCCATTGCCGAGGATATGCATTCGGCATGTGGCTCCGTGCCCGGCTGCAGTCTGGATGCCGACTCCCCTTCCGAGCCGTTGGCGCCCACTCTGGCGAAGTACGCGGATCCTGATACGGCCCGCGAACAGGCCTTGGGGCGCGTTGCCGCATGGGCCCGCCAGAACTTCAGTGCCGCTCCGGGCGAGGCACGCCACGACGTAGACCTTCTGCAGCCCTCGGACACTCTTGACGAGGCGGCCTCCACTTGGCTTTACGCCGTCACCGACAGACCATTCCGGGTAGTCTTGGACACCGTCAGTACTTGGAGCAGTGCCCGGAAGTCGGAGGTCTTGGAAGCCGCCCTTCAGGACCGCAACCCCCGCGAGGACTTGCTCCGCCCCTTTCACAGCGGCTACCGGTACGTCTTCGACATCGTCTGCGATCTCGGCGCCTACCGGGACCTGCACCGGCACCGCCGCTGCCAGCAGATTCGCCAGAGATTCGGGAATGCCTCGTTGGGTCACGAAACCCCCGAGGAGCTGGCCCACGTAGGCCTCCAGCCCGCCTACGAGCGAGCCTTGGCGACGCTGGGCGAGAGCCGGGCCGAGATCCGCAGCTTCTCCGAGTCGGCCAGCCACTACTTGCTCCCGTTTGCGGCCCGCTGCCGCTCCCTGTTCAAGATGGACTTCGCGGAGGCCGAGTACATCGCAAGGGTCCGCTCCGGTGTCAAGGGCCATCCCTCCTACCGGAAGGTCGCTTGGGAAATGCGCCAGAGGATATGCGAGGTCGAGCCAGAGCTCGGTCGGCTAATCGAGGCGACGCACCCCTCGGTCCAGGACACGCTGAAGCGCTGACTCCGAGAATGTTGCGCGGCGTAATTTTCGACCTCGACGGCACGCTCGGGGATACCCTTCCGGTCTGCTACCGCGCGTTTGCACGCGTCTTCAGGAGACGGCTCGGGGTGCAATACAGCGATCGTCAGATCCACGCCATGTTCGGCCCCAGCGAAGAGGGAATCTTGGCTCGGCTCTGCCCGCGCTCTGCCGACGAGGCCCTCGCCGAGTACTTGGCCGAGTACCGCCACGCGCATTCCGCCTGCCCGCGCCCGTTCGACGGAATCCCGGCCCTGCTCGCCGGCTTGCGCCGTCGGGGAATCAAGCTGGCGATCGTCACCGGAAAGGGCCCGGGCAGCGCTCGCATCACTCTGGACATCTTCGGGATCGGCGATCACTTCTCGATCATCGAGGCCGGTTCCCCGTCCGGCGGCGTCAAACCCGCCTGCATGCGCCGCGTGCTTGCCTGCTGGGGTTTCCCGCCGCAGGCCGTTGCTGGCGTTGGCGACTCTCCGTCGGACATCCGCTCCGGGCGCGAAGTCGGGATCCAGAGCGTCGCCGCGGCATGGGCACCTGGTGCGGACCCAGAATTGTTGCGGGCCTTTGGCCCCGACCGACTCTTTGCGGACGTCCAGAGCTTTCGGGGTTGGGCACTTGCCCAAGAAGGCGATCGCCAATCGTAGCTCCAGCACGGCCGGAGATCCGTACGCCGTGCACGCTGGGCGTTCCGTGTGGCTTGCGCGTAGCCGATCGATTCTCAGTGGCCGCTCCGCCCTGACGCCCGCGATCGGCGGCCGACCGGCGCGGCCTTCGCCGACGGACTGACGTAGCCCATCGCACATTGCCTGCCTGTGGTGCGCACGAATGCATCGAACGCCCGGACAGCAGACGACTCACCACCCGCGCGAGGGTCGGCGCGAGATCGAGTTGCTGGTCGCCGAGAGGAACAGACGATCCGATGCGAGATCTCTTCTTGGAGTCCCGGGCGACGCTGTTGGCTGTTCGCGATCTCAGGCACCCGAACCGCTCGTGCGCAGGCCACCAATTGCCTCCGGGCGTTTAGGGTGGACACTCGAGTGGGCACTCCGTCGGCGCCGGAGTCCGCTACCGCAGCCATTGAGGCCGACGGTGCGCTGCCTGTCTTGCGATGGACTCCCGCAACATTCCTGCGGTCCGGTCGATCGCAGTGAGACGCTTGAGCGCCAAGGCCCGTTGCGAGATGCCTTCTCTCCGTGCGCCAGCATCGAATCGATGTTCACCGAGTGGCCCTTCGCGTCCAACTTGGCGGTTATGCAGCTGGGCACCGCACGATTGCATCCGGAATCCGAGTCCGAACAGGTTACGAGCGTTGACACGGCTCATTACGGCCGCCACGCTGCACTCGAACATTGGCCTGCCTACATTACATGGGTACGAACTCAGTCGACGCCTTGGATGTCGTCCCTGCCGTTGGGGGCAGCGGAGTCGTAGTCGAACCCTTGCACTGTCGGGCCCGCTACGGGACTACGTCGGGCGGAACAGGGCGGAAGAGTCCCGGGGTGAAAGCTGTGCCTTCGAAGAGTTCGAACGCGTTACCGTACGATCGTCCCGGATGAACTTGCGTCGCAAGGATTCTGCGGCAGCTTCGGCCCGCAGCCTCCCATGAAGATCCATAACCCCCGTCTCATCCTCGCTCTAGTCGCGTTGGCCGCCTGCGGCGATGCCGTACCCGACGGACCCGCCACTCAGGTCGAGTCGGCGCTGCTGCCGACCTTCGTCATTCGCGGTGAGCCAACGCCTCGCACTTCTCTCGCCGATCGCATGAAAGAGCTCGGCGTGCCCGGGGTCAGCGTAGCGGTGCTCGTCGACGGCGAGATCGAATGGGCTCGCGCATATGGTTTCGCCGAGCTCGAATCGAGAAGACCGGTCACGACACATACGCTCTTTCAAGCCGCGTCCATTTCCAAGCCCGTGGCCGCGCTTGCAGCGCTGCAGCTTGTACAGGAAGGCCTCGTCGCGCTCGATGACGACGTCAACGACTACCTGACGAGTTGGCGGGTACCCGTCAACGAGTTCACCGCCAGCGCTGCCGTGACTCTACGCGGTCTTCTCACGCATCGCGCCGGGCTCAGCGTGTGGGGTTTTCCCGGTTACGGCCCGGACGAAATGGTCCCGGATGCGCCGGGAGTGCTGGACGGTCGCGGCAACACCGCACCCGTACGCGTAGTGATGCCACCGGGTCAGCGTCGGCAGTACTCAGGCGGCGGTTACACCGTTATGCAGCAATTGATCGCGGATGTTCGCGGCGCACCGTTTCCCGATGTCATGCGCAGCCGAGTGCTGGATCCGATCGGCATGGTTCGCTCGACGTACGAGCAGCCCATTCCACCGGACCGGCACGGCGATGTCGCGATTGGCTACCGCACCGACGGCACACCCGTTGCTGGTGGCTGGCACACCTTCCCGGAGCAGGCTGCGGCCGGACTGTGGACGACACCCAGTGAGTTGGCCCTCTACGCCAGCGAAGTGCAGCGGGCGCGGAGGGGCGAGTCTAGGCGTGTGCTCGACGAAGCACTCGCGCGCAAGATGCTGACGCCGGACGAGGACAACTGGGGCTTGGGCCCCGGGATTTCCGAGGACGGGGAACGCTTCCGGCACGGAGGTTCGAATCCGGGTTTTCGTTGCACCTTTGCGGCGCACATTGACGGAGGCGACGGAGTCTTCGTAATGACGAACTCGGACGCCGGGTCCCAGCTGGCGGACGAGATCGCGATCACGGTGGCGGAGGCGTACGGGTGGCCCGGCCCGCGTAGCTTAGAAAGGGTGTCTGTCGAGCTCTCGGCTGACGTGCGGGGGCGGTACGTGGGGACATACGTGCTAGCCGAGACGGGAATGGAGTTTGAGGTCGGGCTTGAGGAGCGGGGATTGGCGCTGACGTGGCAGGATGGCAATGCGGTTCTGTGGCCGCTCAGCGACTCGACGTTCTTTGATGTCGAGGATGGGCGCGAAGTGAGCTTCTCGGGTGAGGGGGACGCGATGGAGTTGGTCCTGGGGGGCCTCAGGGCGGCGCGAGCCTCGATGTGAGTTGACAAAGGGCCAGGTTCGCAAAGGTACTGCAACGCACAAGCTGCTGACCATGTCCATGACCCAGGAATCCGGGGCACTCGAACCGGTCGTCTGCAGGCCTCGGATCGCCTCGGGGCTTAGCTGGCGAACACTCCATCCAGCACACCGACCGGAACCTGAATGCGCTGGTGTAGCAATCTGGGTCGCCGGTACCCTGCCTGTTGCGCGATTGAACCCTGAAACGTTTCGCGTGTCCTGCCGAGCACAGTGAGGCTGTTGAGGGCAAAGGCCGGTTTTGAGAGCCTTCTAGTAGTGGGCCGGGCCGGGATGGAATTTCGCCAAGTGGCCCTCCGTGCGTCAAACCTGATCGTGATGTAGCTGGTCTCCGCAATATTGCATCCGGCACACGAGTCCGGATAGTCCCTGCCCATGATGGCCGCTACGTTCCGCTTGACCATTGCCCCGCCTGTAGGTGTTCGGACCTGATCGGCGACCTGGATCTCTAGGCCGCCTTGCGGCGCGACGCAGTGGCGGCCCTCTTGCAATCGAGGACCACGAAGTCTCCCACGACCGCCGATCCCGCGCGTCGGCAACACCTCGTGTCAGTAGCCTGCCGCTGGTCGGTACGCGGTATGTCACGAATCTCGCAGTAGTGCATCGCCAACCCAAATCGGCCTCGCGTCGGGCTCAGGGATAGCATTGCCCGACACATCTCGCTCCCTGTCGTTGGATAGCCAGTGTTGGTAACAGATTGGAGACGCGTTGGGCGGGCGTTTAGTGGCGCGCTGACCCACCACACGCCATGCTGCGGACATAGGCGGACTTGGGAAGTCGAGGGCGCTCTCGCTAGGTGGTGAGATTGGCTGGATGCAACGAGATGTCCACCTAGAGAGTCCACCGAGAAGAAGGCGTCTGCCAAGACCAGGCGTCGCCGCTCGCGAAAGTAAACTCCGGCCAAACGCTAGCCGAGTACCCTGAGTGATGGATGTACGCGGCTACGAGGGAGACATGCATCAACCGGCAGCGACAGATCGCCACACGCTGTCTGCACCGAGTCCCGTCCCATGAAGTGTCGAGCTGCTGATAACATGCACGTCCAGCGTCTAACCGACATCCGCAAAATGACTGCCGCCCATGTCTCCGTGACCATCGAGGGCCGCATGCCCGACAAGTCCCTGATGAGGTTGAGCGAGGGAGACGGGAATTTGGGCCAAACCGAGAAGCGGCCATCATTCGAACCAGTCGCGCTAGCCCGAGGATTGCAGGTGCCCTTCTGCGATCAGTCGTTGATCAGCCAGATTGCCCGACTCGGCTCCGATACCACTGTTCGCAATCATCAGTCTCATACGGATGATTCGTCAGGCCTACTGCAGGATGGGGGAGGCAAGACCAGCCCGTGACCCGAAACCGGGACCATGCCTCACTCTGATGCCCATTGAATCACTCCATCTAGAGAACATGCGCTGTTTCTCTCGGCGGCAAGGTGGACGAATTGGCAGGATTACCCTATTGACAGGTGAGAATAGTAGCGGGAAATCAACATTCTTGGCAGCGAGGTATTTGGTTTCCAATCTCCTCCATGGAGATTTCCTCAACTTTAACTCCGAGCCTTTCTTTCTGGGCTCATTCGGAGATATCATAACCACGACAAGTGAGATGCCTACTGTACAAGTGGGATTCACGATTGAAGCGTCTGGTAGACTCCAAGCGAACTTCAACGAGCGTACGCTCAATCTCATCGGTGATTCAGACTCCGGCCACATCTTGTACAAAGTGCTTTCCAAATTCAAGGACATTCACGGAGAGCCTATTCTGGAATTGCTCGACGTACAAATCGGAGCCTGTGCCGTGCACTTCGATCTAAGTCTCGATCAAGTTCCAACGGTAACGTTAAGTTACGGATCTGAAACGATTGATATCACTTCTTCAGCATCGTTCCCGGCTAAATCTAAGGACATTTCAAGTGCATTTAAAGGCCTAATGTTTGTCTTGAACACATCTACCTTGTTTGCGCTCAAACTGACGGATACCGAATCTAGCGAATCCGACTTCAGTCAGGATTTCTCAGCTGCTCTAAATGCTGGACTTATGCGCATATACGTAGAGCTAAGTGGAGGTCTGTTGCATGCTTACGCTCCGTTTCGATCAATTCCTAAGAGAACGTATGATCCATTCCAGATTAGGCAAGATCCACAAGGGCGACATGTGCCAATGAAGCTGGCGAGACTTCAACGAAGCGACCGACCCAAATGGAAGGAACTCCGGCACCAGATTGAACGTTATGGCGACTCATCTGGCCTGTTTCAAGAGATCGAAGTGAGGAACAAATTCGGCCAAAGTACGGGAGATCCCTTTCAGCTAATGGTGCGTGTTAAAGGTTCCAAAGTCAATATAATTGATGCTGGATATGGAGTCAGTCAAATTCTACCGATCCTAGTCGATACCCTCGCCGAGGGCGACAGTGGAGTCTTTCTCTTACAGCAGCCCGAGGTCCATTTACACCCGTCTGCACAGGCTGAACTAGGTTCATTTTTCTGGGATCGTGTGCAAGAATCAGAGCAGAGCTTCGTGATTGAAACGCATAGTGATCATCTAGCGGACCGCATTAGAATGGAGATCCGTGATCGGAAGATCGACCCTTCAATGCTTTCATTTCTATATTTTGAGAACACCGTAGATGGTGCTTTTATCCGAGAGATTAGGGTTTCTGAGAACGGTGAGTTGGTGGATCCTCCGTCTTCATATAGGAATTTCTTTCTCAGGGAGGAACTTAGACTATTGGGTTTTAGTGGGGAGAATGGCGAGGACTGATGTGTTTGATCATTGACACGAACGTCGCTCACTTTCTGGTGAGGCCAGATTCGATCCGAACAAGACCAATTGTGCAGTGGATAATGGCCGGTGGTACGCTCGTCTGGGGCGGTAGACTCACAGAGGAACTAAGACATAACCGGAAGGTAGCGGGCTTCTTGAGCCGTGCTAGAGCGTCAAGGCCAGATGAGGTCGGTCGCAAAGGCTGAGCTAAAGGGAGAAATTGTCAGAATCAAGACTCGATGTAGATCCGACGATGCGCATATCATCGCCTTGGCTAGGCTTGTACGAGCGCGGATCCTGTTTACAGACGATAAACGCTTGAGAAAGGATTTTCTTGATCGGGACCTCATAGACCGACCGAGAGGACGACTGTACACTGATGCAGATGACCAGCACTTGCTTGGGCCAGATACGTGCCGTCGGCAAGACACCTAGGGCTTGCCCATGCAGTGGCGGTGCTGCGCCTCGGGCGCTCGTTGACCTCTCGAACAGGTCTCAGTCGTATGCTGCACCGAAAACGACCATCGGCAGCCACGCGCTAGCGTGTCCCCGCGAGTCCTAGGGGTCAAGCTGTCGACGCAGCGGTCTGAGTTGGGCGACGACGCGGACGCCCGAAACTGCGCCTTCCCCCAATTGGCGATTTCGCAGGTCTTCAGCATCTCGCGGAGCTAGCTGGCCGGACCATTGGCACAGAGCTCTGTCGGCTACCGCGCCCCTGTGCCGCCACTAGCAGCGTCGTGTGATTTGCCCTGATGCAGTGGCCTGCGTGCAATCAATCCTCCCAGATCGCGGATACCCAGCGAGCGCCAGGCTGGCACGTCGTAGACTGACCCACCGGGCGTCCCGCCGAACTGGCAACTACCGGGGCCAGCGGTCTTGGCGGCGTTACGGCTCGAGCGAATGCAGCCGTTCCTGGACGCTCATTCCGTCGTGACGGGTGACGCCCTTCGCGATGCTCGACACGGTCCTCGCATTGATCCGACTGTGGGGCGGCATCCCCTCCTCGTGCTCCCCACTGACCTGCGTGGTGACCCGAGCATGAGAACGCCGACGCTGCACGGGCATGTAGCCCAGCCGCTTCAGGGATTGCGAGGAAGTCCCGCTAACATTGCGGGGCAGCTTCACTCAGTGAGAAGCTCGTCGGACACGAAGTGCAGGCGAATCAGCTTCGGCCGGGGCATACGGTCCTCGAAATAGCAGTCCACGGCTTCCCTGACGTTGCCACGGACTTCGTCAACGGAGATACCTTGAGTGTGGATACCGTAATCAAGTGCAGTTGCCGAGTAGCCCCCGTCAACCTCGTCCTCCGTTACCTCGAAAATGATCTCGGTTGCGGACATCAAGCTCCCTTTGTGCCATTATCCGCGTTGGCCCACCCACGAATGTCGACGGTCGCACACTAAGCCTGATACTTGGGGCGCGATCGATACCAAGATCCCCAACACAAGGAACAAACCGCAGCGGAGGAGAATCGTTCTGTAGGGCGTCTCGCTCCGCTGCATGACGGCGCGCTAAAGGCACGGGATCATTGAGCCCGAGGACGGCTTGCGACGATGAGGTGGCAACATCCGCGGACGGGCGCCTCAGGGGAGGGCTGAGCGGGGAGACTGGTCGGGCATCTGAGACGCGCAGCGCCGGCTGCGCGTCCCGCACGCAGCGGCAGTTGCTACGCCCGGACCGCCTGGCCCGGTCTCTCCCGCCGCTGCTGGTTCCGAGCGGGTCGATACGGCTCGTTCGCGCGCCTTCCGACCCGGCCGACAGACAGGCGAGCACGGTCCCGTAGGCTGCCCGTCCCGCTCTGGCGAGCGCGCTACTCCGCGACTCGCTGGCCTGCGCCTGAACGATTTCATTTGGGCGACGAGTTCCTCGGCCGATCCCGCAATCGGCTGGACTCGGCGCAGCCCGCAATCGGACCAGTCGCCTCGTCTCCATAGCTGAAGGTCAGTACGGGCGAAGCGGTCCTGCTGTTCCCCTGCGAACCCCTGTGAGAGTGTCTCGGCCCCAGAACGGGACCGAGGCCTGACGTCTGCCCCAAGACAGGAACGCCACGCCTGCGCTTCGAGGCGTCGTAGGCCACAAAGTGCAGTGATGTCTCGCTTTCGGACACAGGTGCCCGCGATCCGGCAGGGTCCTCGGACCGTGATTCGTGGTCAGGCCGTGACATTCGGGCTGCGTGCCCGCGACAGAGGTTCGACCTCCGTCGCGCGAGTCCGCGGGTGGGCTCCGTCAGGACAGAGGCGTAGCGCCAACAGACCTCCCGCGATTCCGTTGGCGCCGCGCAACGTTGCGCGTGTAGTTGCACGTCGGGTAGTTCGAGCAGGCGAAGAAGCGGCCATACCTCCCCATTCGGATCCGCAGCCAGCCGTCACAGTCGGGACAAGCCTCGATCCGCTGACCGCAATCGCGGCAGCGGAACGCGCTACCCGCCTCGACTAGCAATCCTCTTCCGCAGGCAGGGCACGGGGCCTGCGTGTGCTCGCAGTAGGGCCAATTTGAGCAGCCGTAGAAGGCACCCCTATTTCGTGCGTTCTCGCGGCGTACGAGATGTCCCCTGACGCAAGTGGGGCACGGTACGTCTCTCTCCGGCAACCGGCCGAAGACGTCGACATCGTAGTTTCCCTCGATCAGCTCGAGCACGAAGGGCGACGGCGGCCCTCCCTCCGCTAAGACGAAGACGTGCCGCCTTGCGCGGGTCAGGGCGACATAGAACAGCCGCCGCTCCTCAGCATTGGGATGGTTCTCCGGTGCCGCGAGCACCAGATCGAGGAGCGGGTCGTCGGCGATCTCGGTGGGAAACCCATGTCGTCCCGCGCACAGGCCGAGCACTACGACATAGTCGGCTTGAAGCCCTTTCGAGCCATGCACGGTCATGAAGGTGAGCCCAAGACGGGGATACCGATTGGCGAGACCGGGAAGGTTCGCCGGCCGCATGTGCTTGTACCGCCCCAGCAGCAGTACGCTCGACGGCTCTTCATACGCGGCGGCGTCCGCCGCGATTCTGCCGAGCGCATCGCTAAGCAAGGCTAGGTCTTGCAGTCCCGAGAGACCGATGTGCACACACGGGCCTTCAAGATGCCTTGTCGAGCGTACTTTCTTACGGATCTGCGCGGGATTCCCCAGAATGAACCGCGTAGCGACAGCTGCGATGGGCTCCGAGCACCTGAAGGTGGTCTCCAGATCCATACGCTCGCTGTGGCCGAAGCGCTCCGCGAACTCTCGCATGACCGCGATATCCGCCCCGCCGAAGCGGTAGATCGACTGCCAGTCGTCCCCAACGGCGAATAGCTGGGCACCGGGCGTCTGATCCAGCAACGCTCTCAGCAGCCTCGCTCTTGCGGGCGAGATGTCTTGGAACTCGTCCACAAGGATGTAGCCGAACGGACTGCGATAGTGTCCAGCCTCCACATGTTCGGTCGCTTTGCCGATCATGTCGTGGAAGTCGATCTCACCCCGATCGCGGAGGGTCTTCTGGTAGCGCTCAAGGATCGGTCCGAATACGGTTAGGAACGCCCTCGCCCGTTGTCGGTCGCCGCGCCGTTTGGCCCGCTGGGCAGCTTCCCGAAGGGACAATTGGGCGCCCTTGAAGTGGTGAAGGAAGGTCGCCACCAGACGCACGAACGGATCGACCCGGCCCCGCCCCGCGAGGACGGCGAAGACCTCCTCTCGGGGGATTGGCGAAAGCACCACGCCGTGCGCAGACAGGCCTCTGGCGAGTTTGTCGATCAGTGTGCCGGACGCGTGCTGATGGCTAAACGTCTCGATCAGGACTGTGCCCTTTTCCTGATGCAACTGGCGCTTCCACTCCATTCCCTTCAGGTACTCTTCGCGATCGACGAACGGCGCGGTCCTGCCTCGAGCGTCGAGCCCGAAGTGCTCGATATAGATTCGCGCCTCGGTGAGGTGGAAGTCAGGGCGATACTGCCGTTTCTCCGGCGTTGCAGCGTCGTACTCGTAATTCGCTTCGTACTCGTAGGGAACACCGTTGAGATAGAGGAAGTTCGCGATCTCGCATTCCTCGTAGCTCTTGACCTTCTCGCCCCTGAGCGACCGGATGTCGTAGCGGCGAATGTAGTCCCAGTACTCCCCCCAGTTCCGGCACTCTTGCTCGTTCCTGTACGGAGCGAACTGGCCCTGGAACCACTTGAGCACGCTCGCTGACCGATCCCTGTCGGCGATCAGACTGGCGACGATTCCCTTCAGGAGATCGAACAGCGCTCGGCTGTCCTCGGCCTCTCTCGCCAGTGACGGGCGCCTGCCTTCGGCTCTCCCGATGATCGACATGCCGAGACTGTGGAATGTCCGAATGGTGACGCCGTTCGCCACCTCGTCTCCGAGGTGCCTGCGGATCCGCTCCTGAAGCTCGTTCCGGGCGTCCCGTGCGAAGGCCAGCAGCAGCAGTTCCGACGGGTGCCGGTAGCCTCTTCTCGCGAGCCAGCCGGCCTTTGCGACGATCACCGAGGTCTTTCCGCTGCCGGCCGCGGCGACCACTAGGTTGCGGTCTTCGTTGACGACCACCGCTCTGCGTTGCTCGTCGGTGAGCGGGTGTGCCTCCACCCGGTCGAGGAACGCTCGTGATCGGCCGAGTTCGTTCTCGACGAAGGCCTCATTGGCTCTGACCCGGAATGCCTCGGGCTGTCGGACAAGTTCCTGAATCGTATTCAGCATCCGGATCTCAGGGGCGTTCGACAGCGAGTCTGGCCACCCGGATCCCATTTCGCCGGCACTGTCGCGGGCATCGCGCACAAGACTGCCGAACACGTTGCGAGCGATGTACCCATTGGGCTCGGCGAGCTGCACGACGCGCTCGTGAACGGACCGCAGCTTCGCGATTCGTGTCGCGAGGGCCTTCCGCCACCAATCGATTCGCGCGGCTTCCAGCGCCGTCGCAAGCGCCGTCGCGTCAGCTCGCGACAGTCCGGAAACGGCCGCTTGCCCGGAGGCGTGACGGACTCGCACCGTGCCCCACCACCAACCTGCCTTCAACTCGGCTGTCTCGACGTCGCCGAGTGGTATCTCCCTGGTCCGGAACGCGAACCTGACCCTCAATGTGGTCGAGGTCACCTTGGCGCCCTTGGCGTCTCTCGGACGGATGACCGCGAATAGAACGGACGCTAGAGGCCGACGTCTTGCCACGATGCGGAACTCAGCCTGCGCGACGGCCACCGGCGAGTCCCCAAGAGTTGCGTGCTTCGAGGGGGTAGTCCAGTGGCACTGCCGCCCAGATCCTCACACGAGCTCTCAATGCTCCTGCAATGCGGCACTCGCCGAGATGACCTTCACTAACAATTCTTACGTCGCCCCTGGCGCATTCGCCGCCCTCGAATCGTTCACCCGCGCCAAGCGGCACGGGCTGCGACCGACATTCACTCACAGAGAACGTGCCCGCGCATGGCCATCTAGGGTCTTGGGTGTTCGAGACGCTATTCAACCCAGACATGGAACTAGCGGGTGCGGCCTTGTCCGCGGCGACGATGCCCGGTCGTACGCGTCGCCGGACTCAGGCTGCGCTTCGAACTCCTTGAGTGCCGTTTCTGAATTCTACTCATTCGATCACCCGAGCCGGCCGTTCAGGTTCGTTCGCTCGCCACCACTGGCGATTGGCTGACCGCACCGTCTTCACCATCATCGCGAAGGCTGTATTCCGGCTAATGCACTGCGGATGTGAGACTCAAGGCAAAACGCTTCCTCTGCCGTACCGTTGGGGAGACCTACCATCCCGCGGGGTCCCCAGGACCGGAGGGCGCATGTGGTCTGCGAACCGATCGAGGCAGCCCATCGGTGCACGGAACCTCTTCGCGACCCAGTCCCGGCTCATGGGCGATTGGGCGGCGAAGCTGTCGGACGAGGGCCGCGAGCGCTTGACCGCCACCAACAGTCAGTTTCCAGAATCGCGTTCACGAGCGATGACTTAGCATGAGTCCGGACCCAGTTCGGCTCGGCCTCGCCGATGCGTCGCGAGTCTTCCTGGTGAGCCGCGACGTCTTGCTCATAGCTACGATCACTGGGCAGGACTGAGAGTGACATGACGCCCAAGCACGGCCCGAACAAGAACCAGCATCTCCAGATGATCCAAGGCGTGATCAACAGGCTCGCCTCGAACTCCTTCAGCTTCAAGCAGTGGACCGTAGTGCTCGTGTCTGCGCTCTTGGTCCTAGTTGCTCGAGACGCATCCGTGCCGATCTGGGTGGCTTTAGTGCCTGTGACAGCCTTCTGGGGACTCGATGGCTACTTTCTCTGGCAGGAGCGTCTGTTCCGGAATCTGTACGTGGATGTCAGCGAGACGGATGAAGGCGAGATCACATTCTCGATGAACGTCAAACGAGAGAACCAGTCGTACTGGCGGGCGACCTTCTCCGTTACCTTGCTCTTGTTCTACGGGTTGTTCATCGCACTCGTCGCAGCCATCAAATTCATCTCCTAACCGAGACGCTACGTTATGGCGTCTGTGCCATCGGTCCGAAAAGTGCCCCCTAGCGTCACGTGGATCGACGTGACGTGCGGTTGAAGTCATTCGGAACTCCTACATGACTAGACCCAAGACCGTGCCCCGCATTCCACCCACGTCCGCTGCGGGCACGTGGACGGACAGCAAACTGACCTCGTCTACGGGATAAGTGTCCAGTACCGGGATGTCTCCCCGCCTCCGCCACAAGAGAGTAGACGGCATGCACGACACGACCTGATCAACTGACGAGGTGCACGTCGCCGAACCGCACGCGCCGCGGGCATGGACGTGCACAAGATGCATTTCACGGTGAGTCTGGGCCTTTGCCAGGCCGGCGGCCAAGCCGCACAGAGCTTCTCGCTGACCTTCGCAACCCATCCACAAGGGCTGCGCAGGCAGGTGTCTGGCTGGGCGGGGGCTGCGCGGGCGACCGACTACGGAGAGCGATCGAACTGGGCTTTGGGGCATGTCGGAGTGTGCGCCAGGCGTGTCCACACGCAGCACCTGCGCCACCTCAAGGTGGTATACCGTCGGCCCACAGGCCTCGGACTAGGCGCACCCTGTTGCCAAGGCCAGCGCACGGCAGACTTGCCGCATCTTCTCTTCGCTCACGGTGCCGATGAACGTCTGCAGTCGCCGCTGGTCCACGGTCTGCACATGGTCAAGATTGATTGCCGAGTAATGCTCCAAGCCCTCTTCCGTCCCGACTGGCACCTCGCTCGGAAGGCCCCTTACCGTGGAAGTGATCGGCGCGACCATCGCGTTGCTCAGGAGCGGAAGAACTCGCTGCCGCGTGAGAATCACAACGGGCCTTCGCTTGTCGGGTTTGCGGAACCTGTATTGCCAGATCTCCCCTCGCCGGAGACCTCGCCCTAAGATTCCGGCCATACCCCTTCTTGGTCCCATCCCCCCAATTCCGTCTGAACCGCGTCCGAATCACCGTAGCCCACGGCATAGCGGCGATCAATCTCTGCAGTCTCTCGACGCCAGAGGAAATCCCTTGCCGCCTCGCGGAGCACGGCCGAGCGTCCCCGCTTCCGAACGGCAGGATGACTGTCCAGCCTTTCCAGCAGGGTCTCGTCGAACGTAACTTGGATAGCCTTCACTGGGACCGCAACTCCGGTTCTGATCATAAGTCTAGACAGGTCAACTCGGCGAGTGCGTTCCGGGACTCCGCCCGATTGACCCGCCACCCGAGCGACGCCCGGCTGGTCCACACCGCTTGGCTCCGAGGTTTGCCGTCGACCATCAGACCGAGCGGAGGGCAACCGAGGCTGCTCAGTCGCGAGGAGGTAGGCATGATCGGCTGGGTGCGTGTTTCCCGTGGCAACATCCTCTGCCGTCGTCGCTCAGATCCCGGACTCAGCGACGAGATGGTCTCAGGTGAGATCCGAGCGGCGCCTCCGGGTACAGACCGGCAACCCGCGCGGCGCTGATGCGGCAGACAGTGCACACACTCATCGGCAGAGGCTGGACATGATCTCAGAACCGAGCCTCAACACCTAGATCAGAGATGTGCCAGCGTCGGCTATAGTTCGAGCGGCGGCACCGCCCCAAGGGACATTGGCAGGTGTGCTTGGGAATCGGCGGTCATCGGCTCAGACGATGACCGCGTCTTTGACCACGCCGGCGCGTCAGGTCCACCAGCCGCGCGGCATGGCGGCGGACGGGCAGCATCAGATCCGCCCGGCGGACACTGGATTTGCCAATTCCCGCCGCCCGGTGATCGTCCCCGCGAGCCTGAGTAGCTGGGGTGTCCCGTCGCCTGGCGGGCGAAGCCTCACAGCTCGCCATGGCCCCGCGACGTACTTGGCCCATGTCGGCGCTTGGAGAGACGGTTATGGGGTTGCGCGCGGGCCCCATCCAGAACTACCGCATACGCTCTTGGCCCGTAAGGCTCGCCGGTCCGCCCCCGGCTGAGCCTCCTCGTGCATCCGAAACCAGCCCGCCCGGAGCGTCACAGCAGCAGCATGCAGTCCCCGTATGAGTAGAAACGGTACTCCTCACGCACGGCATGCGAGTACGCGTCCAGCACCAAGTCCTTCCCGGCAAAGGCCGCGACCAGCATCAGCAGCGTCGACCTCGGCAGGTGAAAGTTCGTCAGCAGCGCGTCCACCGCAAGAAACTTGTGTCCCGGGCGGATGAACAGGTCCGTATTGCCGTACATGGCGCTCACCGAGCCTCCCCCCCGGGCCGCGGCTGTCTCCAGCGTTCGAACGCAGGTCGTACCTACGGCCACGGTCCGGCCCGCCCTGCCAATCGCCTCCGCCGCCTCGCCTGTGACTTCGAATCGCTCCGAGTGCATCCGGTGGTCCTCTACGCGCTCCGTCCCCACCGGCCGGAACGTGCCCAGTCCCACGTGCAGCGTGATCTTCGCCAGCCCGACTCCCTTCGCTTCCAGCCGCCGGAGCAGGGGAATGTCGAAGTGCAACCCGGCCGTCGGCGCCGCGACCGAGCCCGGCCGCGCCGCAAACGCTGTCTGGTAGCGCTCCTCGTCCGACTCCTCCGCGTCCCGCCGGATGTACGGGGGCAGCGGCACCTCCCCGTGGTCGCCAGCGAAGCGTTCCACGCAGAACCCCGGCCCCCTCTCAAAGTTGATCCTTCGCACGCCGTCGCCTAGCCGCTCCCCGACTCGGATGCGAGTCCCCGCCACGACGACTGGAGAGCCCGGCCGTAGCCTGCGCCCCGGCCGCACTAGCGCCCTCCAAGAGCCCTCCGTGTCTCCATCCGGCTCTAGCAGGAGCACTTCTGCTGCGCCGCCCGGCTCGCCTCCTTGCCCCAAGCGCCGCCCCACGAGACGTGCCGGGATCACGCGGGTGTCGTTGACGACGAGGCAGTCGCCTTGGCGCAGCCAATCCGGCAGTTCAGCCACCCGCGAATCGTGCCAGGCCCCAGCTCGGCGGTCGACGACCAGCATCCGGCTTGCGCTCCGCTCGGGCAGCGGCCGCTGGGCGATGAGCCGCCTAGGGAGGTCATAGTCGAACTCCGCCGTCCGCAAGTCCAATTCTAGGAATCCCCTCCCCGGCCCCCCGGCCGGGGCGATGCTGCCACGCACACCCGCTTGCCAGCGCTGGGGGCGCGCGCCCGGCCCACGACGCTTCATCAACCCTTAACCGACCCGATACCCGCTGTTAACAAATTTCCCGGTATTGTTCGGAATAGGAGGGCGAGCCGATTGTCAGCGCGTGTTGCCGTCATCGAGGATGACCGGGATCTAGCCTCCCTGCTGCAGTACGCGCTGGAGCAGGAGGGCTTCGAGTTCACCTGCACGCACGATGGCCTGACGGCGTCTGAGTTCTGCCAGCGCGTGCAGCCCGACGCCATCGTCTTGGACGTCATGCTTCCCGGCTTGGACGGTTTCTCGGTCTGCCGCGAGATTCGCAAGGATCCCGTCCTGCGCGACGTTCCGGTCCTTTTCCTGACCGCCCGCAGCAGCGAGGCCGATCGTCTCCGCGGGCTCCAGATCGGCGGCGACGACTACGTTGTCAAGCCGTTCTCCGTGCGAGAGCTCGTAGCCAGACTGAAATTGCGCCTGAAGGCTAGCGGCCATTCCGAGCCCTGCGCAAGGGTCGGCGCCATCGAGCTCGACAAGGACCGCAGGGAAGTTCGTTTGGAAGGGCGTCCAGTCGCGGTGACGGCAACCGAGTTCCAGATCTTGGAGCGTATGCTGCGCCGGCCAGGCCGCGTCTGGAGCCGCGTTGCGCTGCTGCAGTCTGTCTGGGGCGTCGGCTGCCACGTCGCCCACCGCACGATCGACGTGCACATTCGCCGCCTCAGGCGCAAGCTGGAGGCGGACCCGTCCAACCCGCAGTACATCCGCTCGGTGCGGGGTTTCGGGTACACGCTGCGAGAGCCGAGCGAACCTTCACCAGACGCCCGAGCGGGCGTCGGAATCGGGTAACGCAACCGGAGCACTCTGCGACAAGGGGCGCGGGCGACCGCGCTGGCGGTGCATCCGGTTGCGCTGGAATCGAGGTCTACTCTCAATGCGAGCTGCAACAACCCACAGCATTCTCGTCACACTGGCACTCGCCGTTCTGGCCCTGGTCCCCGGCCTTCCCGCGCAGGATAGCGGGGGCACGGTGCTCGGCTTCGTCTACGACGCCGGCACCGGGAACCCGATCCCGCAGGTGGAGGTCGAGCTGGTCGGTGACCTGACCATCACCGCCAAGACCACAACCGAGGGCAGCTTCGTGCTCGACGGTGTGCCGCCCGGCACGTACACCGTCAAGTACGCCTCTACTCACCATCAGGCCGTCAACGTTGAGGGCTTCGAGGTGATCGCTGGCGAGATGGCCGACGCCAGCGCGGTGATGTCCTCCAAGGGCGAGAGGACCGTTGTCGATGTGATCGCCACAGTGACAGCCTCCGTCGCCACGCAGGAGGCCATGCTCGTCGAACGCAAGCTTGCCTCGACCGTCTCGGACTCCATCAGCGCCGAAGAGATCCGCGGCGGTACCGCCTCGGACGCCTCCGAAGCGATCGGGAAGGTCACCGGCGTCACCACCATGAACGACTTCGTCTTTGTGCGCGGCCTCGATCCCCGCTACAGCGGGACCACCCTCAACAACGCCCTGCTTGCCAGCACGGAGCCCGAGCGCCGCGTCGTGCCGCTTGACCTCTTCCCTGCCAGCCTGGTCAACAGCATCAAGGTCCAAAAGACATACTCGCCCCACTTGCCCGGCGAGTTCTCCGCAGGCCTCGTCCAAGTCGAGACCACCGAGTTTCCCACCCGCCCAACGCTCAACGTCAGCTACTCGGTCGGGTACAACGACCAGACCCAGGGCCACATCTTCCTGGACTATCCCGGCGGCGGCCGCGACTTCTGGGGATTCGATGACGGTACCCGCGCCCTGCCCGGCGCCATCCCGGCGGACCAGCGCGTGGACCGCTTCAACTTCAGCCGCGACGAACTGCAGGCTGCCCATGCCCCATAACCGGGACTTGACAACGGCACCCCTCGTGTGGCA
>JAPPMC010000250.1 GCA_028819235.1 Bryobacterales bacterium | reverse complement strand
TTCTGGCGACCAATCAGTACACTCGTCCAATACCACCCCTGATTGAATGCTTACCCCCCCGCTCTACCGAACCTGCCGGAAAGAAGAGGTAGTCGTGATGGATCTCCCCGAAAACGTAATCGTGCCCATGAGCGTCCGCTTCTCCACGGAGAATCGGCAGGAGGGATATCCCGTGTTCCTGCTCCGGTCGCTTGAGACCGAGGTAATCGAGAATCGTCGGCATTATGTCGATCTCGCTGACCAGATCCTCGCTGACGGATCCCTTCCGTATTCCGGGTCCTCGAATCGCCATCGGTACCCGCAGACCGAAGTCATAGAGGGTCATCTTTCCACGCTGAAAGGCTGGGCCGTGGTCTCCGAGAAAAATGACAAGCGTGTCATCCGAGGATCCGGTTTCATCAACGGCCGCTAGCGCTTCACCCACCCGAGAGTCTGCGCACTGAATGGAGTCGAGATACTCGGCCCAGTCCTGACGTACCACCGGTGTATCGGGAAGAAACGGCGGAATCTCGCCTTCGTCGGGATCGACCGCGATCGGCTGTTCATCACTGTTCCGGAACGGTCGGTGAGGTTGGCTGATGTTGTACAGGAGGAACCACGGTGCGCGACGCTCCTGAGCATTTCTGATAAACTCTACGGCCTGATCCTTGGCTGGGTTGCCGCGTGTTCCGCAATGGTCCGGTTCCGAGCTGCGGATCCATTCGTCGAAAGGGAACTTGTAGTTGGGAGAGACGTGGAGCTTCATTGTGATACCTGTGTAGTAGCCGGCGTCATGAAGTCTTTCGACCAAGGTTGGAACAGAGTCGTGAATCCTGCCATGGTTGTAATCCGGGTTACTCAATTCGGCTTGGGTCAACTCTGAAGCAGGAACGAAATAATTCCGGGTAAGGCTACGGAGCCCGTTCGTGTGAGGGTACAGTCCCGTGTACAGCGCTCCCTTGGACGGAGAGCAAACGGGATACGCGACGAAAGCGTTGTTGAGTATTACGCCATGTGTGGCAATGGCGTCCATATTGGGCGTCCGAAGCCCCTTAGTTCCCAGTGCGCCCATCTGCGCCCCTTGGTCCTCCGTAAGGATCAGGAGAACATTGGTTTGGTTCTTCGCGCCGGGGCTCCCATCACAGCCGGTCCAGCCCGTTGCCGACGCGCCGCCAACGGCGTAGAGGCCCTTCAGGAATGTTCTCCTGGCTAGGTTCTGGCTGTGTGCTGACATCGGCAGTCTCCTCGCTCCCATTCGTGTCTTGGCTGACTTCAATGGTCGGCACCTTCGGTTCGGAGGGCAACCCTGCGGGAAGCCGCCTCCGTGCCGCCGTGGATTCGGAGGGTTGTTCGGCCCGAAGCACTGAGGGACGACAAGAGGGAACGGAGTCACTGTACTACTCGCAGTCCTAGCATTCACAGGGGCTCCCAGCGGGGGCGAACCGTCGAGGCGGCTTCGCAATCTCCCCCGCATCGTGATCGACGATATGGATCCGACCTGAACGTCGATGGGCAGCCCGGTGTCCAAGACCCCAGCAATGCAGCCGCTCGCTGCGCTTGGCGTCCGCCTCGATCAAGCCAGTGTCCAATCTCTCCCCTGCGGGCAGGAGCGATTCCCACTGTCGATTCGATTCCCAAGGCTTAGCTGCGCAAGCACCCGCTGCGTCGAGGACTGGCGCACTTGGCGAGCGTTTTCTGTTGACACCATGCCGAACCGCCTCCAGTTCCTTCCGGTGAGCCTCCTCGGCAGTCTTGCGTACTCCGAAGGTTCGACGAGCCGCCCGAGTGTCCTTCTCCTGATCGGCCCAGGCGTTCGCTGCCGGCGGCAAACGGAGGGCAGGGCTCGTCGAACTACCGATCATCGGCACTAAGGCAGCCGGCAGTCATAGTGAGCGGGTAGTCTGCGTGCCAGTAGTGAAGACGCCTCCCCTAGTGCGAGCCAGTGCGCGACCGTCCCGCTCGATCGGGCAATCCGTGTCTCGGACCTTCGGCGAGGCCGTACCATTGCAGTACGTGACTGGACTTGGGAATCTGGCGTGGATCTCGTGGTCGCCATCTTTGGTGAGCGACCCGGCTAACGGGTCGCAGACGGTGTCCCGGACGACCGCCCTCCCGAATCGACTCGAGGCGTTCCGCGGGCCGCACCATCACAGCCTGTATCAGTCCGGCCAGATCCTCGCGGTCACTGTTGGCCTATCTGGTCGTTGCGAGTCCGTGCTTTGCGGGTCCGCTCTCAATCGGATTTGACCGCAACAGGCGGGGACGGCCCATCCTCGCGTCCCCAGAGAGTTGGACAGGTTCGGAGGCTCAGGGCCGCCAACCGCCGGTCTTTGACCCAGCCTTTGAAGCCGCCCTCTCGCCGGAGACCGACCGATCCGCTCTTGACTGGCCCTTGGGATCGATTCGGTGCGCTACTTTGCCGTGACCCCAGCGCTTGGGCTGTAGCCGGAGCCGACGAGGAGGGGCACTCCATGCGACTGCACGAGCTTGACGAAGACCCTCATGGGCTCGTCGGCACCGGTCTCCGGGTTTGCGACGCTGTAGTACCAGTACGCCTCTCCAAACTCCGCCGCCGCCCTAAGCATGTCGCGTCCGCCGAACAACTCCGGGATCCGACCCGAGAAGGTAAACATGCTGTCGCTGCCACTGAACTCCACCACGCCTGTCTCGGCGTTCACTCCGAAGACGTAAATCGGTCCGTAGTTCCACCGCGGGTCCTTGGACAGACCGGGCCAAGCAAAGTAGCCCAGCACCTCTACCTGCAGCGCAGCACAGCGAACGAACGTCCGCAACTCCTCGTCGCTCGGCGCCTCGCCGAGGGAGACCGCGTTTACCTCCGCCGCCGCGCACGTGCCCGGCAGGTCAGGCGCATAGTACGTCGCACCAATCACCGCCGCGTCCCCCTTCCAATCGATCTTCATCACGTACGAGCTCTTCGGCCGCCACAGTCCTGTCACCGGGTCCGTGAGCGCATGGTAGATCCAGCCCTCGTCGACCAGTGATATCAGGCGGTGCAGCTCAAACGAGTAGTCGGTTCCAAACTTGTCGATCGACCTCTCCAAGACCGTCCCCTCACGCGAGGGATCCGGCGGCAAGACGTGTGTCAACAATCTGCTTGCCGACGGCTCCAGCCCGTGCACAAACACGTGGGTTTGCCCGCTCTTCCAGCGCAAGTCATCGTGGAACGCCCGCCGTGCTTCAGCCTCGCCGTGCTCTCGGGCGTAATCCGCCGCGCACCGCACGAAGGCCGGCAAGTCTGCCCGTGCGCGCATGGTGCGAGCGGTCACGAAGTTCTCCGCGCAACTCCCACGCCTCGAGGCGTCCACCCGCGTGAACGCGACCGACGCTCGCGTGAAGAAGACCTTAGTGCGACCCGCGAATCCCGAGTCAGTACCCAGCAGGAGCCAGACCCGACCATCTGCGGGGACTGCGATCGTTGTGGGCCCCGGGTGGTCGTCGAAGGACTTAAGCTCCCACCGCGGTGGCTGTTCGCAATTCCTGGAGTTGGCGACATTGCCAAGCACTTCCGCATGTGCGCCACTGCGGGATTGATTACCGATGTCGACGTTCATGCGCAGGTAGGAGCCTTCGCGGACCGGGAGAGGTTCCACAGCGGTAACACCAGCCTTGACGTAGACGCTCTCGCCTGGTGGGCCGCCGGCACCGACGCAACCCGCCGGTGTGTCAGTGGCGATCTCCAGGCTTACGGCGACGTTGTACAGCCCCCCAGGCTGCAGGCCGCCGATCGGTCCCTTGAAGAACATGAATAGGTCGCTGCTCTGGTTGACTCCCGAAAGGAAGAGGCCTGACCGTGACTCCAGCGGAGGCGGAAGGGTTCGGTGGCCGGAATCCAGCTCGTAGAACTGCGCGTGGGCTGGAGGATAGTCCGCGAAGCCGCCCACGAATCCTTGGGGGTCATGATGGAAGTCGAACGTGACCGTCCGGATATTGGGGAGCTGGCTGGAATGGCTTGGGGAAGTGCAGACTAACGAGCCGATCAGCAGCGTCGCGGTCGCTAGCCTCGGCGCCCAGCGTCGCACTTCGGCGCATGGTATCAGACGGCGACAGTGCCTCGTCGCGGGTCGGCACGAGTGCATGGTCCAAAGTGGACTCCACCGAGACTAGGGGTTGCCAATGCCCGTCTTGATCCCCGCGGACAGCGATGCTTCGGGATCTACATGATTTAGGAGCACGCGCCTCTCCTGGCGATCCGGGGTGTCTGGTTGGCAGACTCACGGAGGCAAGTGGCCGTCTGTTTGACTTGACAGACGAGCGAACTGATATAGGTTGCGTCGCACGGCGGAATCCACGGAGACGGTGGAAGCGACAGTTTTTTGGGCGGTCGGCTTCCTCCGCCCCAACAAGGCCCTATCCCATGTCGGACGGGTCATACAAGCGCCGAAAACAGCGGACCTGTTGCAGCATCGATCACGACCTAGGCGACCCGGTGCGCGCGCCCCGGCTCCCTCTGACCTCCGACGTGGCGTGACTCATGCGTGAGGCATGGGGTCGCCCGGTGTGGGCCAAACAAGAGACGAAGAGCGGCCCTGCAGTCGGAATCCCGTCACGCAATAGCAGCCATCGGCCGATGCGACGCGATGGGAGGCTACGCTCCAAGGTGGGGATCCTGCTTCGGCGCGCTCTCCGAACGCTGTTGGAGTGGCCGAGGACGTCACTAGAAACACCTGCTGCGCCATGGATTCCTCTCAATCGCAATTGGCGGGATTACAGGCCCGCTTTGCATTCCGAGATGCAACGGGCCAGGGGATTGCGCTTAGACGTCCCGCATTACTCGGGTTTGTTGGTTGTACGGTTCGGTCGGTGAGTGTTCGGCAAGAGGTCGCGCTGAAGCGCCGATTCGGGGCCCGGCACTCACGATCCACTCTGAGATCTGAAGCAGGGTGGCCCAGACACTGCCTTGTCGAAACGGACCGATGGCGAGGAGTTCGCTCCGCTCGGCACTTTCGCTGCCGTGGGAGGAAGGACTTGACTCGGCTATGCTCGTCTCTCGGTACTGGTCACGCACCGGAGAATCATGGGCAGGCTGTTCCCAGCACTCAACCCTGAAGAGATCAAGAACCCCGGCGAGCGCGCCGTGGCCCGCGTACTGATCGAGCAGCTGCCCCGCCGGGTCGAGATCTTTCACAGCTTCAACTGGCTTGCCAAGGACCGGCGCGGCACGATCCGGGAGGGCGAGTGCGATTTCCTGCTGCTCGACCGCGAGAGGGGCGTGCTGTTCGTCGAGGTCAAGGGCGGCTCGCTTGTATTTGACGGCCAGCAATGGGTTCGCGACGTCCGCGGCGAAACACGGATTCTGAACAAGGATCCCTTCGCCCAAGCAACCCAGTGCATGCACCAGATCATCAAGCTCGTAAAGCGACAATTCACACAGTTTGGCGGTGACTTGCCATTCACCTACGGAACGGCGGTAGCGTTTCCGGACTGTCAGGTCGCGGGGAGGCTGCCGCCTAGCATCCATCCAGAACTGGTGCTTGACGCCCGGCGGCTACGGACTTGCGAGATCTCGGTCCGACGGGTGTTCGAGAGCTTCAAGCGGGCCCACCACCGAGCTCTCTTCGACCGGGAGGTCGAGTCGGTCCGGGAGGCTCTGTACCCCAGATACCAGCTCGTCCCCGTTGTCTGGCGCAAGATCGAGGATCAGGAAGCGCGCCTCCGGCGGCTGACCGAAGAGCAGCATCGACTCCTCGACTACCTCGCAAATCAGCCCAAGGCGGCGATTCGAGGCGTGGCCGGATCCGGGAAGACAATGCTGGCTCTGGCAAAGGCGCAGAGGGAAGCACGGGCGGGACGCCGCACGTTGCTGCTGTGCTACAACCGACCGCTGCAGGACTGGCTCAAGGCCGCCGTTCCGGAATCGTTCGCCACCAAGCTTGTCGTATTGAACTACCACAGTTTGGTCAACCGCCTCTGCATGAAGGCCGGCGTGCCCCTGTGGGAGCGGGGAGACCAGAAAGACCGCCACTTCTGGGACGTTCAGGCCGCCGAGGCCCTGCTCGACGCCTGCGACCTGCTCGGCCCAGAGCACAAGTTCGACACCATAGTGGTCGACGAAGGGCAGGACTTTCGCGAGTTCTGGTGGACAAGTCTGGATGCGGTCTTCCGGAGTAGCGGCAGCAAAGCGTGCTACTACGTCTTCTACGATCCCAAGCAGAACCTCTACGTCGAGGACCCGGCTCTGCCACCGGAGCTTGGCAGGCCCTACGAACTTCCGGTCAACTGCAGGAACACGGTACGCATCGCCGCGCACTGCGCGTCGCTTGCGGGATACGAAAACAGGTTCTTGGACGGCGCGCCGCTAGGAGAAGAACCCGTTGTTGTGCAAGTCAGGACGACTAAGGACGCCTACCGCGAGGCGGGCCGGCAAGTCCGGCAACTCTGCCAACCTGGACAGGGCGGGCTAACGAGGTCCCAGGTCGCGGTCCTAGTCCCCTCGGTTTCGGGCGCGAGATTGCCAGCCAGATTCGGCACGGTTCCGCTGACCCAAGAATTGCGGGAGTGGAGCGAAGAGAAGGGCGTGCTGATCACCTCTTGGAAGCGATTCAAAGGATTGGAGGCAGACGCGGTCGTAATCCTTGAGCAACCTTCGCAAGACGGTAACAGCTCCAGGGCCAATGTGCATCGCTATGTGGCGCGGTCTCGCGCCAAGCACCTATTGACGGTCATCGAGGTGCACGAGTGATGAGTTGTCCGAAATGGGCCGGGGCGAGACCGGATCACGACACCCCCAGCAACAGGCTGATTTCGGCATGGAGGGTTCGACCATTCGGGTGATTCCGCCCAAAGAACCTTAGAATCCGGAGGTACGCTAGACACGGGGAGAGTCGTGAGAATGCAGGGGAATCGCAACTCGGCCACCGTCCGCATCGGCACTTGGAACACTGCCAACGCTCGACCTTGGGGGCCCAAGGGAAAACTTGTCAAGGCTGCCCTAGCGGCTCCAGGCTGCGACGTCTTATGCGTCACGGAAGGTTTCCCGGCAATATTCGCCGATCAGGGGCACGTGATCACAGCACTCCAGGATTGGGGCTCTCAGGTCGTGGATGACCGCCGGAAAGTGCAGCTTTGGAAAAAGCGGCCCTGGACACATATCGATCGCGTCGGCTCGGAGGGACTTCCCGGCGGGAGGTTTCTCAGCGGCGTGACGCGGACGACCGCTGGCTGGCCTCTGACCATAGTGGGGGGGCTGCATCCCTTGGTTCATGGCACACTGTGGCTGCGGCCGGAACGACCGCAAGCCGTGGGAGGACCACACGATCTGGCTTGCAGAATTCCAGAAGCTGCGATCAAGGCTGCCCGATTCGAAGACCATAGTTCTCGGAGGCTTCAACCACAAGATTCCTCGACAAACGGCACCGAAGGACGTTTACCGGGCGCTCAGGCGAGCATTCGATGGCTATAGGGTCGCCACCGAGGGCGAACTGGAGGGGGCACCGAGACTGTCGATTGATCACATCGCACACACGCCCGACTTGGTTCCCGCCAGCAGCAAGATCTGGCCGGAAAGAAATGATGACGGCAAGTGCCTGTCCTATCACTTTGGCGTCTGGTGTGACTTCGCCCTCCGGTAGCGGGAGGGCCCAGCCTCAAGGACGGGCTGCCAACGCGGCTGCAACTCCTCCTACGTGGCCGAACGGTCCACGGCGCGGGACCGATTGCAGCGCGCAAGCCAATCTGTGGAGGAAGTCCTGGGACATAAGCTACAGGGATTCATCGATCGGCTGAACCGAACTTCCGTGGTCTGCTCGGTGGAGGCGGAGCTCTGGTCACCCAGTGAGGCGGAGTCGGAGTACGCCTTCCGTGTGGGTTCATGGCGGACCAACTGTGGGTGGACGAGGCGGACAACGAGGAATCTGCAGACGGGCGCTGACTGCTCGTCTTACGGGGTGAGCGCGGAACTGGTCGAAGTTCTGAACTCCGGCTTTTTGCTGTTAGGGGTGGGTCATCGGTTGGTGGCGCGCCTTGATGATGTAGACCGGCGCGAGTTGAGGGCCTGCTGAGGAGTCTGGGCCTGTTGGGTCGGTCGGGCGTGCCCGCGTCCGATCGATGTCAGTAATACTGTGCGATCTGAGTGCTGGCCAAGCGGGCCGGGCCCCTGCTGTAGAGTGGACGAGTGGCCGCGTCAGCGCACTTCAACCTCTCAGTCTGCAACGAGCTTTATACCGACACGGGATTCGCCGACACCTGCCGCTCGATTAAGCGGGCCGGCTGGGCCGGCATCGAGATCGCGCCGTTCACTCTTATGCAGGATGCCACGAAGCTCCCACAGGGGCGCCGCCGAGAAGTCCGGGACATCATAGTCTCGGAAGGTCTATCGTTCGTCGGCTTGCACTGGCTCACTGTCGGGCCCGAGGGCCTGCACGTGACGACTCCGGACAGCACCGTTCGTGCCCGAAGCTGGGACTACGTGCGCGGACTCGTGGAGCTCTGCGCGGACTTGCGGCCCGAGGGGGCATCCGGGGGCGTGATGGTGTTCGGTTCCCCCATGCAGCGCCGGACAACCGGCGGGCTAACGCGGCAAGGGGCTGAAGCGAACTATGTCGAAGGAGTGCGATCAATTGTGGAAGATCTGGAGACTGCGGGGGTCACGCTATGCGTCGAGGCCCTGCCGACAGACCAGTGCGACGTGATCGTCTCGCTGGACCGCGCGGCAGAAATCGTAGACGAGATCGGCAGCCCGATGGTGCAGACGATGTTCGACTCCCACAATGCGATCGAGGAGTCCGAGCCCCACGCAGAGCTGGTAGCCCGCCATTGGCGGAAGATCCGCCACATCCATGTCAACGAGCTCGACGGAAGCTACCCGCGGCCTTCCGGAGGATACGACTTCAAGCCGGTGCTGAGGGAAGCTGCGCGGCGCGGGTATCAGGGCTGGGTGTCGATGGAGGTCTTCGACTTTTCGCCGGGCGCGGAGAAGATCGTGAACGAGTCGATCGCATACCTCACGGAAGAAATCCACCGGCTTTGAGACCTTGCTGACCGCACGAGTCCCCCGTATGAGGTTTGAGGGGCGAGCGAGCAGGTGTCCCACAGGGACGCTCTAGCTTTGTGACCCTCAAGAAGAATCCTCGGCCTATCTGCATCAGCACCTACGCGAACGCAAGAGCTATAGCCGCCGGTGGTTCGAGCGTATCCTG
The DNA here is from genome assembly GCA_028819235.1 of Bryobacterales bacterium. Classification (GTDB taxonomy): domain Bacteria; phylum Acidobacteriota; class Terriglobia; order Bryobacterales; family UBA6623; genus VXMF01. Next base: position 16,064 of record JAPPMC010000250.1, on the reverse strand, counting down.
AGCCGGTGACGGCAGTGCCATTCAATCCCACAGGCAATAATCCAATCTGGGAGGCCCGCCGCTAAGCCCGGCCCTAGCAGACAGAGTGCTCCTTCACCAAGCTTCCACACCAACGCGACGACGTGCCGAGGAGCGTGATCTCGAAAAGTCTTGAGCCGGACTGCCACGCGGTGCTCTGCCAGCGCGCGCTCTGCGCGGCGCACAGGGACCGGCCAAACCACGCAGAGATTCGGTACCCACTCTCCGACTACAGCCCTATCTCCACAACCAGATCGAACGATTACGGCGGTAGAGGTTCAATAAGGCTGGGCCTTGCCGTGTTCTGCCTGTACAACTCGATTCCGTGGTCTCGAATATGTCTCTGCATCGTCGGGTTGGCGATCGACGCATAGAGCACCAGATCGACCGCCTGCGCCATCAGAATCTCGTCTAGGGCCGCGGCGAGGCGAGCCTGATCCGTCAGCGTGAGCTGGTCGCCGAACAGTGCAATGTCCACATCGGACGACACAGTGTAAGTGCCGGTCGCCCTAGAGCCGAACAAGACGGCCCGTTCCACGCGGTCGTTGGCTGCGATCGCGGCGATGATTGCGTCGCGATGTCTGTCCTTCAGCCCGTCTGTCATGGCATTCTTCTGGCCTCCAGACTCTGGAAGAGCCGTAACAGGACGGGGTAATAGCGCTCCTTTATCAGTTTCTCCGCCTCGAGAGCGATCTCGCTCGCGTATGCATGGCTCAACAGATTGCGCGTTTCCAAGCCATTCAGCAGAGTCTCGCAGTCGTTCTCGTCGATGTAGGCAACCTCGAAGCTCTTCCGTAGCACGGCTCTCGGCACCTTCACGTCATGTCCGTCGTAGTAGAGAAGGTCCTTGAGGACCTTCCACGAGAGGTCGCAACAGAATTCGAAGGTCTTGATCAGCCCGGCACGCTCCAGATTGTCGTACTGATCGCGCTCACAGGCCTGCGTGAGTTGGGCGAGAGCCGTTCTGAAACTGTCGAGTCTCTGCAGCCAGCGCTGGTTCGCGGAACGGCTCACCACCCCCAACGTCCTGAGCGGAGCGAGCTGAGATTGACCCCGATGAGCACGGTTCTCATTGTCACCGTCCACCAAGTGTCGGGAACGACAATGGATTCTGTACGCTCGTTGGTTCGGTCATTGGTGTCGCGGACAAGATTCGATCGACCCCACAATGCCAGTACGCACCATCGAACACTTCCAAACCCCGACTCCCGAGAGTGTAACGGTTGATGCGGGTTGGCAGGATAGGACTCCGGTCATAGCTGGCCTAGTGGTCTTGGCTAGCTTTGGTCGCTCTCTATAGGCCACGGAGAGTAAGCGCTGGCAGCACACTGAGTCCCAAGTCGGCTCAAGACATTTCCAAATCGCGTACGCTCGCAGACCGCAGCGCTAGCAGCGGCCAGATGAATGAGCATCGTCATCCGCGCGGGCCGCGTGTCTCGGTAGGACTCCCGGTTCGCTGCCCGCGGACTTGCCGGGCGACAAGGCACAGGAGGCTACGCCAACCGCCCCTTTGTCAGGCGTGGCCACGAACGCCCTAAATTGCTCACAGAGGCTCGCTTGCGAGCGGGAGCGGAGGCGGACTTCCCTGCTATCGCCCGAGTGTGCCTACATCTGGACTCGAACGCACGTTCAATAGTCTGCCGGAGTTTGCGCCCTCGCACGGGCAGGGGGCTTGAACGGGATGGAGCAAGACTCACACCTGTGGGCCAAGAGGCACCAACTCTGGATGCCGGCGCGGGATCGGGTGTTCGTGGACAAGCCCCGTAGATAGGAGCTACCAAGCCCGACCTGCCGCCCGATCGCGTGGCGCTTACCCGAGCCGTCGCTGAAGTCAGAGAATCTTCGGACGCCGTGCCAGAAGCGACTTCGGTTGTTGCCGCCTCAGGTCCGAAAGTCTCGAGTGCATATGCGCAGTCGGCGCGCACTGGTTCAACTGCGGCGGTTGGTCGGAAAAAAGGCTGCCGAGGCTGGACGCTCCGGTAGGGCTGCGGCGCCGATGGCCATTCCGGGAGGTTCTGGAGGCCACAGGGCAGGACACACGCATGCTCTGCTGCCTGCGCCCGTACTGTGACGCCGGAGCTCCTCCTGCCCTAGCGCGTGTGCGGGTGCCCTCCGAGGAGTGCGAGACTTGGATTCACACGTCAAGGACCAATGCGACGTGGTGGCGGTGTTCCCCAACGGTGTGCTAGCGGCCGGGCCACGCGTGGAGCCGGGTGATAGTATCGCCGCGCAAGGAGCGTCCACCGAAGCGCGCATGAGCGCATCCCTTGCTGATGCCCACGTTCCCGGCTGGACACCCACGGAACGCTCAGTGTTCGCCTCTCAGTTCACTGGTGAGAGCGAACCGGGCAAGAGGCTCGAGCATCTCGAGAGGGAAGTGTCGAACACGAACCCTGAGGTAGTATGCCAGTCCCGCTCGATCTGTCACAATAATGTGCCATCAGAGAAACGAACGAGTATCGGTATCGTGACTCCCTCTACCGCAGCGAGCTTGGCGGACTTTAGGCTAGATGGGGACGCCCTTCAGAGACGATTAACGAATCGAAGGCGAGGGGATCGCTATGGTACGGAATACTCTAGTCGTAGACCAGTTTCTCTCGTTCTGACGTGGTTCATGGCAATTCACTCATGGAAGGTCTGGCATAATGAAATAGAGCGGCTCGAAAGATGGGCAGAGGCTGCAAGGTATATGTCGCTTGACCATCTCCCAAAATCAGACTCTGATCAAATGATCGCGCTTCTTGAATCAACGTGTGATGACATGGATAGGTCTGCTACAATATGGAGAGATGTTGGAATAGACTCTACGCTGATGTTTCGTCAAGTATTTGAGAAATTTGAAAGGGCGAACGAGTCACTCTCAGCCACTCTAGAGGCTTGGCAGATGAGTAGGAATGACGAATTTGTCGATTCTGTCAAGAAATGCATCACCGAGGTAGAGGACGAGATTAAGAACCTCGGCACTGGGGCAACTGAATGAGCTTGAAGGGATCGCAACGCGATTCCCAAGAGTATTCGAGAGGTGACTGAAGAAGCTCAAGAAACGATATCAGTCAGTTTAACGCGACTTGGCTGCTGCATTCAAGGAGATAGACCGTGACTCGACGAGCAACTGCCATGCTCGATGCGTTCCTAGATTCGATGGAAGTGTTTGGAAACATCGATTCAGGAACAGCGACCAAAGGAGAGGTAGGAGCGCGGGATACCGTCTCCTACTCTATCGGAGACCGGACAAAGATTTGTTCTATCCAATTGTGATTTGCACAAAAAAGCAGGCAGAGGAGAGAACTAGGTGCCAATGAGATCGCTGAGATCATTGCGCGTGCCTTTCCGGAGTGAACATCTTGGCCCCTTCCTTCGAAGATGGCCCTGACCGTCTCTTGACTGGACACGGACAGTCCCCTACCACAGAATCCCAAAGCACGTTCTGTTGTCTCGGTCCGCACGGGATCCGCCAAAGTTGGGTCGATCGGGATATCCAGCCTGTCGGAGCTGGACCTAGAAGACGGCGAATGTGAACACGGTGTTCCGCCCATCCGGTGTCAGACAATACTCTCCTGGTGCCAAACTGGCATTCATCCGGATCCTCACCACCCTTGCCTCGATCCCATCCAATTGCAGGAAGTACGGCTCGGCCACCACTTTCTTCTTCTTTCGGAACAGAATCTCTCGACGGCCCTTGACGACCTCGAAGCCATAGAGCTTGAGGTCGCGCGGATCGATCTCCGCCGAGTCGAAGAGGAACTCAGGGGCGGCAAGGGGGGTCTTGGCCTGAGCGGCACCCCCGGCAACCCAGTACCGCAGTTCGTTCTTGGTCACCTCCTCGGAGGCTTCGCCCTGTTCCAGCTCCACTAGCCGACTTCCGTGAATCAGATATGGGATGTCAGCCTTGGGCGGATTGGGCACGCCAAGCTTGTTCAAGTCTTGGGCGGCCAAAACCCAAGGCAGCAGGAAAAGAGCGGTCAAGATGCGGCGTCGCATGCCGCTGATAGATTAGCCGACTCTGGCGTCTTGGGCAAGGTGGGCACTTTGCAGCCCAGGCGTTTGCCCGACTTAGCCTGCTTGAGGACGCCGGCATTGACAGCGCCTCTCGACCGAGGCGGGCCCTAACGGATCCGTCTCGGTGAGCAGACTGGCAGGCCTGGGGTTACCGGCAGAAGTATTCGTGCCCGGCTGGCGCAGGGCTCGGTAGGCGCGCCGAGAAAGCCATCAATCAGGAATCGCCAGGCTCGCTCGGGGGTGTCACGTGGCCGTGGCTTGCGGCTGACGATTCCTCAGAAGTGCAGCTTGATGCCGAGCTGGAGGACGCGGGGCGCGTGTGCCGTGGCCGACACCCGCCCGGCACCTGCCCGGCCCACCAGCGTCCCCGGCGGCGCCCAGTCAATGTGGTTGAATACGTTGAACGCCTCCAGGCGGATCTCCAGACGCCGGCGCTCCGTCAATGGCACCACCTTGAACAGCGAAAAGTCCGTGTTGAACACCGGATCGGCCGACAGCACGTTCCGCCCGAAATTCCCGTACGACAGGCTCGGCACATCGAACGCAGCCGGATTGTAGAAGCGCTCCGCCGTTCCCGCTCCCGCCCGTGGGTCCCCCACCAAGTTCGGTCGCGCGTAGTTCCACCACGCCACCGAGTTCCCGATGTTTGCCACGTCCCCCGGCACCTCCAGGTTGTACGGCTGCCCCGACCGCCACTGCAGGATCATGTTCGCCTGCCAGTTTCCCAGCACCCACGCCGCCGGCCCCCGGCTCAGGTACCGCCGCCCCGTCCCCACCGGCAACTCGTACACCGAATAGAAGCTGAGGAAATGCGGGATATTGTAGCTCGACACGCTCCGGTTCGAGGCCGGATCGTGATAGTTCTGCGCCGCAGAACTCCCCCCGGGCCCGTTCTCCGCCCCGAACCAACCGCTTGACCCGTTGTCCATCGACTTCGACCACGTATACGACAGCAGCATCTGCAGCCCCTCCGAGAACCGCCGCCGCGCCTTCAACTGCAAAGCGTGATAGCTCGATTCCCCGATGCTCCGGCTGTAGAATATCCCTCCGCCTGCCTCCGGGAACGGCCGTCGGGCGTTCACTTCCTCCGGCGTCCCCGGCCCCGAGACCGTCGCGCTATTGCCCAGCCCCGCATACTCCCCGCGCCGGTTCGTGCTACCCACGTAAGCCGCCGAAGCCATCAGCTGCTCCGTCACCTGCCGCTGCAACTCCACGTGCCACTGGTGCGAGTACCCGTTCTTGCGCTGCGGGTCGTTGCTCCAAGTGTCCAGCACCCACGGATTGGCCGCCGGCAGCACCGCGGGGAAGTTCCCCTCCAAGTCCGAGATCGACTGCGGCGCCTCCCCTAGGTCGTTGGCCTTGCCGTTGAACCCGCTCGAGACCGGCCAGGTGTTGATGTTGTGCTGCGTGTATTGGCTGTTGCTTGTCAGCGCGTCCCAGTAGAGCCCGTACCCGCCGCGCAGCACCGTGCCCTCGTCTAGGCGGTAGGCGGCCCCGATCCGCGGCCCCCAGTTGTCGCGGACCGGGTTGGGCAGGAAGTTCGCGGGGGTCGCCAGCGCGATGCGGTCCCGGTGGGGCGCCTCGTCGGGGATGCAGGGAGCACGGCCCCTCTGGCTGCAGTCCCCGGGCATGGACGCGGCGCCGATCAGCCAGACCTGCCGGTCGATGTCGATGCCGCCCATCATGCCGTCGTTGAGGATCGTGGCGGGCCGGCTGTAGTCGAACCGCACGCCGTAGTTGAGGGTTAGCCGCGAACTGGCGCGCCACTCGTCTTGGACATACGCCGAGTAAGTCGGGACGCGGAAGTTGATCGTGCCGTCGTCGGGCAGGAAGCCGTCGAAGCTCGAGGGCAGACCCAGCAGGGCGGAGGCCAGAGAAGCCCCGGTCACACCCGGGCTCTGCGGGTCGCCGGTGACCTGATCGGCGAAGCGGAAGATCTGGAACGTGTTGCCCTGGAGCCGCTCGACGGCCATCCACTGGCCGCCGAACTTTAGCGTGTGGCCTCCTCGCACCACCGTCAGGTCGCCTGCGATGTTGAAGGTCGGGTTCTCGCGCGGCGCGGCCCCCTGCACGCCTGAAGTTCCCCAAGGGCTCGTGAGCGCCACCTGCAAGCCCTGAAACCGTTCCGTATCCCGGAACCCAAGCTGGGCTAGGCCGTGCAGTCCCTCGACGTGGTCCTGCACGTCGAAGAGAAAGTCCCTTCGCGCAACTCCGCCCCGTAGGCTCAGGGCAACCGTGGGACCGAACACACGTAGCCAGCCCCCGCCCATGTTCGTCGCGACCATGTCGCTGCCGTTGCTGGACTTTTGACCAATGTGCTCTACCGAGTGCCGGGCCAGCCGACTCCAGCGCCCGAAGATGCTGTCCTCGTCTGAGAACCTGTGATCGATCTTGACCTGAAGCGAATCCGCGTCATCGGCCGACGAAGCGCTGTTGATGAAGTTCGAAACGGGATCGACAAGGTTCGGGCGCTCCTCGTACAGTTCGAAGAAGCCGACCATTCGTTGGGAGAGTAAGGAGCCGGGTATGCGGTTGCCGGGGAATCTTGTCCTAACGTAGCTGCCGCCGGCGTCCAGCCTTGTGGAAAACGGGTCGAAGATAGGCTGCCCGATCACCGACTCCGAAAAATCGCCGGCGAGTTCCGTCACCGTAGGAACCCTCCCCAGTGACTGGGTGGGCTTGCGGTACCGCCATGCTTCGTAGCCCGCCGCGAAGAAGCTCCTGTTCCGGACGATCGGGCCACTGTAGGTCGCGCCGAACTGGTTTTGGCGGAACGCGGCTGGTCCATCGCTGGTGGCGTCCTTGAACGGATCGCGCGCATCGAAGGCGCTGTTGCGAACGAACGAGAATAACGTGCCTCGAAACTCGTTCGTCCCGGACTTGGACGTCAAGCTGACCACTCCGCCCGTGACGCCGCCCCACTCCACTTTGTCCGAATGGGAATGAACACGCATCGAGTCCAGGAGGTCGATATTCGGCAGGTAGCTGTAGGTCGTGACGCGGAAATCGGTGTTGACGATTCCGTCAAGGTAGTAGATGACTGACCGATTCTGCTGACCATGCAACGAAGGCTTGAGTACCCGAGAGCCTGGTATGCCGGTTGGCTCGGCGTCAGTCGTGCCCGGCAACGAGCCCTGAGCGCTGCTGACCGGCGTGATCCCGGGCGAAAGAGTGAGAAGTTCGGTGAAGTTTCTGCCATTCAGCGGAAGGTGGCGGATCACGTTGCCTGGAACGGTCTCGCCTACCTCCGACGAAGCCGTGTCCAACAGGGTCACGTCCGTGACATGAATGGATTCCGCAACGGTCGCCAGCAGCAAGGTGACGTCGACGCGCAGCTGCTTTCCCGCAGTCAGCTCAATGTGCGGGACCGTGCTGATCATGAAGCCGGCGCTTCGAACCGAGAGGCTGTAAGGGCCCGGCTTTAGGAAGGGAACGCTATAGCGACCGGCTTCGCCGGACTCAGTCCGATGCTCGATTCCTGTCTCGGTGTTTGATGCCGTAATCTCGGCGTGCGGCAGTGCGGACCCGGTGGGATCCCAAATCATTCCGAATATCTCGGAGGCGTTCGAAACCTGCACTCCGGTTAGCAACCAGAACGTCCACGGCAAAGCTTGCTGGCAGGCTCGCTTCATGTCCAGTTGCCAACTCCCCCCTAGCGCTCCGCCCCCCGTCCGTATGGCGCTGTGGGCGACTGAGGTGCACCCATAGCAAACGCATTTGCCGTACCATCCACCTCAGCCTCGAACGAACGAGAGGCTGCAAGGAGGCGGCCAAGCGTGCGGTCGACGCCAGCGGCGTCCTCGGATTCAATTGGGCCGCTCCCGTTCGCGGAACCGTGGGTGATCGTCAAGCGGACTGTCAGGAGCGATAGCGTGTCCCTGTGAATGCTGCTAGCCCTCTCGAACAGCGAAAGTAGCGAATCCGGCCAAGGTCCCGCTACTCTTGACCCACGGGAATCGTCTCCCTCATTCACAACATCGACACCCCTTGAGGCAGCGATCGCTCCCAAAGCGGGCAGCATCCAATCCGCACTCCTGCGTGCTGCAGTCCCGATTCCATCGAGATGATCCCGGATCATCGCACCCACCAACGCCCTTGCTTCAGGGGAAATGGCTCCCTGGGAAACCGGCCCGTAGTGCTCAACGAGCCTCTTGAGAGCCCAGGCGCGACGCAAGAGATCGTCAGCCCGTTCAACCGCTTCTCTCGCAAACTGGGTGAGATCGTTCCCAACCGACTCCGGAGATCTGGGAGCAGCGTCCATCCGGAAGTAGGCGGTCAGGTCGGCAAAGAGTGGAAGCGCACGGACGGCGCGGTCCGTTGGCCTCGCTGTTTCGCTGCTGGCTTGGGTTGGAGACTCGTCAACCTCAACTTGCGCACCGCTTGCAGCGATCGCTTCCCCCCGAGTCCGGATATCCACAGCAACCCAGCCGGGCGTCTCCGCACGCTGCAGCTCGGCCAAGATTGCATCCTTCATCTCGCTGGTCCCGACAATGCCGCGCACCGTGAGTGCACCGCCCCCGCTACGCACGACCTCGACCGGCTCACCCAAGCAGGCACCGGCCTGGTGCAGCGCGAGACGCAGCCTCGTTTCCGTCGTTCGGAGATCGAGGCTGGCGAATTGCTTCGGATTCGGCTCGGGCTGCGTCGCGGGCGATGTTGAGGCCCGCAAACCACGCGACCCAGGAACGCGAGGTTCGAAGACAGAGGCATCGAGATAGGAAGCCGCGATGAAACGGACCTCGTTCTGGACCAGCTTGAACGTTGCCTCTCCTTGCGGGCTCCGAAAGTGAATCAGCAGCGAGCGAGCTTCGTACGATTCTGCGCTTAGCGTCAGGGTGACTTCCTTACTGACGTCCCCCTCCTGTTTGTGCGCCATGACGAGGATTACCTCGCCTGTTCGTTCAAGCCGTACGGTCGTATCCCTCGCCGCCAGCAAGGCGAAATCCCTTGACACCCTCAACGGACGCCAGTCCCTGCTCTCGAGCCACCGTGCGAACCCCGTCACGAGCGCTTCGGTGTCAATTCCATCCCCCATCGAGGCAAGCAGGGTGGGTTGAGCGCGTTGGCTCGGTGCATCGATTTGCACCAATTCACCGCCGGTAGCGCGGCTGAACGCGAAGGCAGGCTCGCTGGAGGCGGGTCGCCACACGGCGTGACGAAGGGACCCATCTGGATCCTCAAGTCTCGACACATAGCCGCCGCTGCTGGGGTCCGTCCAAATGACGAGCTGATGTCTGCGGGTGGCCAATTCAGGGTTGAGCTGTGCCACCTCCACCTCATAGCGCGTCATTGAAGGCTGGATGCTGAACGTCGGAATCGACTCCTCAGCCCGCGCCAAGACTTCCCCCGCAGTTAAGACTGGGGCGTCTCGGAGGAGATACAGCGTGGCTAGAGCACCTACCGTGATGACTGCAACCGCAGCCACAAACGCCAGTCTGGCCCGCGCCCCCACGAGAGGGAAGCGGGGAGCGCGAGCGACCCGGCTAGCCTCGTAGGCTTCCTGCTGTTCCTGCAGGCGGGCGCGCGCCGCCGCAAGCCGCAAAGGCGGCAGTGGAAGCTCGACCTGCATTGCCCTCTCGATATCAGCCAAGTCCTCGCAGAGCTGATCGGCCCGCAGGGCGCAGTCGGTGCAGACTTTCAAGTGCTGCCCGACATCCAGCGCGGCCTCCGGGCGCAGCTCCCCCTCCAAGTAGTCGAGAAGTGCCTGTTCGTCAGGACAGTTGTTTGCCACGTCCGAGTTCACGAAGATCGGGCCGGAGCCCCTACCGACCTGAGGATGGTCTCCGCCCTAGCCGCGCGCATCTTGCGCGCTGCCCGCAACAGAAGCGTACCGACCGAGTTGCTGCTGATGCCAAGCCGAGATGCGATCTCCCGATACTTCAGGCCTTGGGCCCTAAGCAGGATGACTTCCCTCTCACGAGGAGACAGCCCTGGAAGAAAACCCTCCAAATGCGGTCGGTCCGGGTCCACGAAACCACCCAGGCTATCGGACGGAAGAGCGAATGCCTCAAGTTCGTGCCTCGGCACCGCTCGCTCCGGTCGGGTCTTTGCCTTTCGCCAAGCCTTGCAGATCTGATTCTGAACTGCCTTCATGACCCATGCGCGGGGCTTCTGGATGACAGCACCCTCCCGGAGACGGGCATACAGGGCTCCAAACGCCTCTTGCACCAAGTCCTCGGCGAGATCTAGCGACCCACATCTGCACGCCGCGTATCGAACTGTTGCAGAGTAGGCTGACGTGAACAGTTCGTTGATAACTCGCTCGGCGTCGTCGCGATACATCTCAGCCCTTCGGAAGCGTCGGAACTGCCGTCCGACGGTCCTAGGAACTTGCCTTCGGCGCTCATTGTATAGCACGGCACCGCCCACCCTTTTGCATGGACGGCTGGTTCTCAGCCTCATTGCATGCATTGGCGGCGGCGCGGCGTCCCGTTCCTGCATGTTGCGAGAAACTCCAGAACTGAGGGGCCTCATTCAGGCTCAGACGGTGGCGGGCACGTCAATACCTGAAGTCAGCACAGAAACGGGTCAACGCTTGGTACGCACGCATCGCAGTCCCACGTGACGGTAGGCGGCGTCCGGCCAGTCCCTGAATCGGGCGGAGTAGCGGAGGAACCATGCGTACCTGTACCATGACCCTCCTCGCATCACCCTGAGGTCTCCTCTGGACGGTCCCTGCGGATCCGCGACGGGGCTCCAGCCGTAGTAGTCAGCGGCGTACCTATCGCCGCACCACTCCCATACGTTTCCCAGCATGTCGTGCAGTCCCCAGGCATTCGGTCGTTTGGTGCCGACTTGGTGGGTCTGGTCTCCGGCATTCGCCCAGTGCCAAGCGCTCTCGTCCAAATCGCCGGCGAACTCGTGCGGGTCACCGGCCCGCGCCGCATACTCCCATTCCGCTTCGGTGGGTAGCCGATAAAGGTAAGGGTCTCCTTTCCGATTCAGTCGGGAGACGAACTCCCGAGCTGCGGTCCAACTGACATTCTCGACCGGGTGCGCAGCCCCGAGGAAATGGCTTGGGTTGCTGCCCATGACCGACATCCACTGGGCCTGCGTGACCTCGTACTTGCCGATCTCGAATCCGTTGCGTAGCTCTACCCTGTGAGCGGGCCTTTCGTCCTCGTCACAATCGGAATCATCCGCACCGCATCCCATCAGGAACTCCCCGGCCGGGACCTCCACAAATTCGAACCGCGGGTCCTCCCCGAAGCATGTCCCGCGGTCCAGCCAAGCCAGCACGACGAGGAATGCCAGCTGGAGACACGCGGAACTGCGTCGATTGCTTGCCATCGTGAACTAGTTCCGAAGCTCGAGCATCCAGCTACTGACAAGGAAGGCTCCTGCCTCTCTGAGAACCTTGCATGGATACGCCAGCCACCACCACGACTCAGGGTCGCCCCGGAGTTCGAGACCTCGCTTCGAGCATTGGTCTCCAAGCTCGCCAATCGGAAGCAAAGGCTCGAAGAAGCGGCCGTCCGCCTCACGGAACTGGGCCAGGAGGCGCTCGAACGCTTCGGCTTCCGTGGCAGGCGAGTGCTTGGCCCGGCAAAGGGCATTCACCGCGGAGGTGACGCCTGCAGCCGAGTCCGCGATTCCGAGCCCAATCAGGTCCGGGGCGGCTCGGGCCTCGACCGCGCGCCGGATGGCTTCGGCACGAGGCCTGTCGGCCAAGCCGCGGGCTATGGTGTCACTGAAGTAGACCACGCCTCCGGGGCTGACCAGTTCAGCAAGAAGCTCCACGTGGTCTTCGATCGAGAGCTCGACTAGCCTCCGGAAGAACTGGTCCGACCTGTCCCAGGTCTGCAGCGTCACTCCAAAGCGAGCCTCAGCGGCTTGGGCTGCATAGCTGAACGGATACCGCGGAATCTCCGAGAGCAGTAGTGACGAGACGACTAGGTCCGACTTGGGCAGACTCGGAGGATCGCCTGCTCGAAGCCCGTCCAGAATCACCCCGAAGCGCTCGAAGGCTTCCTCCGAGGTCGAACTCATCTCGACGGCCTGCTCGATTTGTTCGATGAGTGGGCCAGCAAATGAGGTCACGTCCATCACCTTCAGGTCAACCCTTGCACGGAGTTCGGTTGGAACTTGCCGGAGGCTCTGCAGCATGCTGCGCCCATCCAAGTCCACGAGAATCAGCCTCTCGAAGCGCCGGGCGAGCTCGGCCAGGGGGATCTCCATGCCTAATCCGGCCCCAAGCACCGTGACTATGCGGGTCCCGTCGGCGAGATCTGCAGCTTGGAGGATGCGTTCGCGACTCGTCGTAAGGTGTGATTGCCAGTAGAGGCGCGTTTCTGGAGCGGTCCCTCGGACGATGTCCCCGGAAGCATCGAAGAACTCCTCAAGCCCCTGCCCGAGAATGGGCGGCAGTAGCGCGCCTACAGCCAGCAAGAGCCTGAGACCCGCCATCACTTTGGCCGCTCGGAGACGTTGCCCGGCTTCACCGCTCCGGTTCCAGCCGCGTCATGAGGGTGGCTGCAACCGGGGATTCCACCGCCTAGAATCGGTGGCCCGTGCAGCCGCCCGCACGGGCCACCTAAGCCGCGCACGGCATTCGAGGCAATGAACGCGTTGGTCAGAAGTGCAGCTTGATGCCGAGCTGGAGGATGCGGGGCGCGTGCGCCGTGGCCGATACCCGCCCGGCACCTGCCCGCCCCACAAGCGTTCCCGGCGGCGCCCAGTCAATGTGATTGAACACGTTGAACGCCTCCAGGCGGATCTCCAGCCGCCGCCGCTCCGTCAGCGGCACCAGCTTGAACAGCGAGAAGTCCGCGTTGAACACCGGATCGGCCGACAGCACGTTCCGTCCGAAATTCCCGTACGCCAGGCTCGGCACATCGAACGCAGCCGGATTGTAGAAACGCTCCGTCGTCCCTGCTCCCGCCCGCGGGTCCCCCACCAAGTTCGGCCGGGCGTAGTTCCACCACGCCACCGAATTCCCGATGTTTGCCACGTCCCCCGGCACTTCCAGGTTGTACGGCTGCCCCGACCGCCACTGCAGGATCATGTTCGCCTGCCAGTTGCCCAGCACCCACGCCCCTGGCCCCCGGCTCAGGAACCGGCGCCCCGTCCCCACCGGCAACTCGTACACCGAATAGAAGCTCAGGAAATGCGGGATGTTGTAGCTCGACACGCTCCGGTTCGAGTCCGGATCGTGGTAGTTCTGCGCCGCCGAACTCCCCCCGGGGCCGTTCTCCGCACCGAACCATCCGCTCGATCCGTTGTCCATCGACTTCGACCACGTGTAAGACAGCAGCATCTGCAGCCCATCCGAGAACCGCCGCCGCGCCTTCAACTGCAAAGCGTGGTAGCTCGACTCCCCGATGCTTCGGCTGTAAAATATGCCCCCGCCTGCCTCCGGGAACGGCCGCCGTGCGTTCACCTGATCCGGTGTGCCCGGCCCCGAGACCGTCGCGCTGTTGCCCAAGCCCGCGTACTCTCCGCGCCGGTTCGCGCTCCCCACGTATGCCGCCGACGCCATCAGCTGCTCCGTCACCTGCCGCTGCAACTCCACGTGCCACTGGTGCGAGTACCCGTTCTTGCGCTGCGGGTCGTTGCTCCACGTGTCCAGCACCCACGGATTGGGCGCCGGCAGCACCGCCGGGAAGTTCCCCTCCAGGTCCGATATCGACTGCGGCGCCTCCCCCAGGTCGTTGGCCTTGCCGTTGAACCCGCTCGAGACCGGCCAGGTGTTGACGTTGTGCTGCGTGTACTGGCTGTTGCTTGTCAGCGCGTCCCAGTACAGCCCGTACCCGCCGCGCAGGACCGTGCCATCGTCGATCCGATACGCGGCCCCGATGCGCGGCCCCCAGTTGTCGCGGACGGGGTTGGGCAGGAAGTTCGTGGGGCTCGCCAGCGTGATGCGGTCCCGGTGGGGCACCTCGTCAGGGATGCAGGGTGCGCGGCCCGTCTGGCTGCAGTCCGCGGGCATGGAAGCGGCGCCGATCAGCCAGGCCTGCCTGTCGATGTCGATGCCGCCCATCAGGCCGTCGTTGAGGATCGCGGCCGGCTGGCTGAAGTCGAACCGCACGCCGTAGTTGAGGGTCAGCCGCGAGCTGGCGCGCCACTCGTCCTGGACATACGCCGAGTACGTCGGGACGCGGAAGTGGATCGTGCCGTCGTCGGGCAGGAAGCCGTCGAAGCTCGAGGGCAGGCCCAGCAGGGCGGAGGCCAGAGAAGCCCCCGTCACGCCGGGGTTCTGCGGATCGCCTGTGACTTGGTCCGCGAATCGGAAGACCTGAAACGTGTTGCCCTGGAGCCGCTCAACGGCCATCCACTGCCCGCCGAACTTGAGCGTGTGGCCGCCCCGCACGACCGTCAGGTCGGCCGCGATGTTGAAGGTCGGGTTCTCGCGCGGCGCGGCCCCGCGGAACCCGGACGTGCCCCACGGGCTCGTCAAGCCGACCTGCAGCCCTCCAAACCTCTCGGCATCGCGAAAGCCTAACTGAGTCAGACCCGCCACGCCAGCCGTGTGGTCCTGAACGGAAGAAATGTCGCGCCGAGCGATTCCGCCCCGGACACTGAAGATCACGGTAGGCGTGAACGAGCGCGTCCAGCCGCCACCGATGTTGTGGGATACGGTCTGCGCCCCCGTGACGAGTTTTTGGCCTCGCGGTGTCACCGAATCGCGCGTCAGGTAGGTCCAGCGGCCGAAGACGCTGTCCTTTGACGACAGGAAATGATCGATCTTGATCTGGAACGTGTCCGCGTCATCGGCCGACGAAACGCTGTTGATGAAGTTGAAGACTGGATCGGTCAGGTTGGGACGTTCTTCGAACGCGTCGAAGAAGCCCGTCATCTGGCTGGAGAGCAGCGACTGGGGGATTCGATTCCCAGGGAACGCGGTTCGGTGGTAATTCCCGCCTTCGTCGAGGTGCGTCGAGAATGGATCGAAGACCTGCTGGCCGATGATCGAGTTCGAGAAGTCGCCGGCCAGTTCGTCCGCAGTTGGAACGCGCCCTTGCGACTGGGTCGGCTTGCGATACCTCCATGCCTCGTAACCCCCCGAGAAGAAAGTCTTGTTCCGAGCGATGGGGCCACCATACGTTGCTCCGAACTGGTTTTGGCGGAAGGGGGCCGGACCGTCGCTGGTAGCGTCCACAAATGGGTCACGCGCATCGAAGGTGTCGTTGCGGACAAACCAGAAGGCCGAACCGCGGAACTCGTTGGTGCCCGACTTGGAAACGAGATTCACCACACCGCCCGTCACTCCGCCCCATTCAACCTTGTCGTTGTGGGACTGGACCTTGAATTCCTGGATCAAGTCCACATTGGGCAGGGTTGCGTAGCCATGGCTTCGAAAATCCATGTTGATGATGCCGTCTTGGTAGATGATGAACGACCTGTTCTGCTGTCCATTGAAGGACGGCTTGATGAACGTCGAGCCGGGTACGCCGGTATTGGAGCCGTCGCCCGTGCCCACGCCTGAGCCCTGCGCAGTGCTAACGGGAGTTGCGCCGGGAGTCAGGGTCATCAACTGCGTGAAATTCCGCCCGTTGAGAGGGAGATCCCTGACCGCGCCCTCGCTGATCACCTCACCCAGCTCCGCGCTGGACTGCTGGACCATTTCGGCCCCGGCGACAACTTCGACGCTCTCGGTCACGACTCCGATCTCAAGGGTCACGGCCCTGGACACCGTTTGGTTGACTTCGATCAGGAACTCGGGCACTTGCGCGGTCTTGAATCCAGCGGCTGCCACCTGCAGCGTGTAGAGCCCTGGCTGCAGATTCCTGAACACGAAGAACCCGCGTTCGTCGGATTGCAGTGAACTCTCGATCCCAGTACCGGAATTCGAGAGCACTACATCAGCGTTCGGCACGGCTGCGCCAACCGGGTCGATGACCGAACCGTGGACCTGTCCGGTCGCTGTCTGCGCCCTCATCCCGCTTGCGCTCATCGCCGCGAGCACAAGCAAGGCTAGGGCGATTCGAGTGGAATGCGCCATTGCGATACGTGGTGTCTTCACTTTGCTTCCCTCCAGGAGTCTGTCGCCTCTCTCCAGGGGCTTTCAATGTTAAATGGATCGGGCGATGTCTGAGCGACGGTTGAGA
>JAPPMC010000181.1 GCA_028819235.1 Bryobacterales bacterium | reverse complement strand
TCGCGCGCTATGCGGCCCCGCTGTTTCCCGAACACTGCGGAGTGTGCCAGTGCATCCTCGCCATTCCCTTCAAGCGCGCCACGCGGCGCACTGTCGAGTACTTGGAGCACGACGAGATGCAGGCCTTGCTGGCAGCCCCCGACCGCTCGACCGCAGCCGGGTGCCGCGACCATGCCCTGCTGCTGGCGATGTACAACACCGGAGCACGGGTGCAGGAGATCCTGGACCTGCGCCCCTGTGACCTGCAGCTGGACCGTCCGCGGCAAGCGCTGCTGCGCGGAAAGGGAGGCAAACGACGCTGTTGCCCGCTATGGAAGGAAACCGCCGCGGTTCTGCTTGAGCTGCTGCGCTCCAGCGGGGTCGACCCTGCGGACCGCCAGCCGCTGTTCCGCAACCGGTCCGGACATCCGCTGACCCGATTCGGAGTGCGGTACATCCTGCGCAAGCACGCGCGCACCGCCGCGGACTCCGTGCTGACGCTGCGGGCCAAGCGTGTCCATCCCCACCAGATTCGCCACACGGCCGCGTCCCATTTCCTGCACGCAGGCGTGGACATGGTCACGATCAGCCGCTGGATGGGCCACGCCAGCCTCGCAACGACCAGCATCTATGCCGAAGTGGACCTGGAATCGAAGCGCAAGGCCGTGCAAGCGGCCAAACCGCTCCTGAACCCGGATCCCGGGTGTGCGCAATGGCGCACCCAAGCGGACACCCTCAGATGGCTGGAGAGCCTGTGAGTCCTCATCCGACCGCCACCCGGTGCCGAGGCCGCCAGTGCTGCAGTTCCGAATGCAGGCAGTCGGCAACCAAACCTGCCCGAAACAGCAGCGTCCGCATCCTGCACGGCGTCACGCCCCGCCCGGGAGACGCCGCGCAGGATGCCCGATCTCCGGGACGGCAGCCGATCGGCCGGCAGTCTTGCAGGTCACGGCTGTTCGTTACTCAACATTACTGAGAGCATGGCCTGGCGCGGTATCCACCCCAGACCGGGATCCCAGTGCTCACTTCCTCGTTCTGGCGCACGCCGACCCGCAATCCATGCCTCCCCGTGCCCGGCCCTCCAGTCAGTAATGTTGAGTTACCTCAGCCAAAGACCCACGCTCCACAGGGACTACGGAAGCGAACTCCACATTACTAGAAACTCCACATTATGTGAGGGGTGGGGCTCGGCAACGACCCCACCTACTCGGCTGCAAAAGGAGCTGGGGAGCGCTTCAAGCCCGCGATCGGAGCGAAAATCCAGTGCCAAGTTTCGTGTGGTGCGATCATCCAGATGACGACGATCCGAGGCGCTGCACGCGCGACTCGGAACGTTCCGGCCAAGGCCGGTACGAGGACGGAAAGCACTGGGAACTGGCCGAGCTCCACCCCCCGACGGTGAAGGCAAGCAGGGAGGTCACCACGTGCGCTTCGGCAAACCGCAGGGACTCTGAGAGCGCAAACGGGAAGCCGAATCCATGCACTAGGCCGAAGCCCAGCGCCATCAGCGATCGTCGCCGGCCAGTTCCGTCCGCGCTTTCGATCGCCTTGAACAGGGTCGGTGTGGCGATCAGCGACTCGCCTAGCGGAGGGAACCAACGCGACGACGGGGCAAATCGCATGGCGCTGGCCACCAGAGTCACCGAATTTTCGGCTGTGAAGACCGAAACGATCAGCACGAGCGGCCTAAGTCGGCGCACCGGAAGGACCAGGCGAACCAAGAAGAGTACGTGGTTGGGGCCGCCCAGAGTGTGCCAGAAGCCCCGTCGCACGAGCTGGCCAGCCGCCTACAGCCAGCTCGCGTCGAGCTGCACGCGATCGTGGTCCCCTGAAATCTGGTAAGCGCACTCGACCCCGTCGGGCAGGGCGACAAGAAAGGATAAAGGAAGTCGTCGTCACCTGCTCGGCCAGATGGCCGAGGGCGGCTCGCAGAGCGAACGCCGAGCGGTCCAGCGGTCCGAGCGGATGGAATAGCGCAGGAGAATGTCCAGATAGGCCTCCCCCAACACTAGATTATCGGAACTGGCGGGCTTGGGCTCTGCGAGGTGGGCCAGCGCCAGGTCCAGCGACGAGAGCGACCCGTCGGCTGGCAGCGAGATCTGCGTTGCGGTACATCGGCAGTGGCACTCAGCGGGAGACCGGCGACGACCACGAATGCGTCGATGCAAGACTCGGTGACCATTCGAACCACCACGCAGCTGGGAATCTCATGCGCAGCCAAGGGAGCGGCACCCAAGAGATAGTGCTTGCGCCAAAACCCTTCGTGCTCCTTATACATAGGCAAACCTGACCCT